>CASELH010000001.1 GCA_949288715.1 uncultured Bacteroides sp.
ACAACTTGAATTCTTCACTGAATACTTTTCGTTCTTTCGACATAGTTATTACACATTTATTTGTTTCTAAATGTGTCTAGGTATGTCAGTAGAAGACAGTTTCCGTTTCCAAAGCCTTCTACCGTCTTGGCCGTGCCGGTGCGGTTGCGATTGACATCAAGTGCCCATCCGCCCATGTCTCGCGGGTCGTAGCCCAACTCTTGCAGCAGCAGCGGGCGTTCGCCTGCCCGTCCGGACTTCTTGAAACCTCTCGATGACAGTTCTTCGGGCGGCACCACGCCACTTTGCAGCACCTGGCCGAGGGCGGCGTCCCAGTCCACGTATGTTCTCCCTGAGTTTTCAAATTGATTTGTTTCCGGATTATATACAGGCTCAACTTCCTTCCTTACGTATTGCTTCAAGTCATCTTCCGACATATACTTCTTCACAAACTGAATGGTTTCGTTTTCGGAGAGCTTGGAGTTGCGGGTGTAGACATTGCCGTCGGAGGCTATGCCGCTGTCCAATACTTTCGAGTCTTGCTGTGCGGCGCGTGCCTCCATGGCCTTGTTGTGGCGGCGGGTTTCGGCCAGCGTGTCGCCCGCCTTCCGTGCATCGGCATCCAGCTTCAGGCGGAACTTCGCCATATCGTCCTCACGCTCCCTGTCCTTGGCTGCCTGCTGGGCGCGTGCCTTGTCCCTGGCCAGTTGCAGGGAGTAGGCGTTGCGGATGTCGTCGCCCTTGGCCTGTGCCAACAACGCGTCCTGCCGGGCTTTCAAGGCATCGCGCTTGTCCTTGATGCGGCGCATCCGCTCATTTTCGGCTATGGCGCCCGCATTCAAGTCGGCCGGATAGGCTCCCTGCGAGGTGTAGTAGAGGTTGGCCGCGTTGCCTATCAGGTTGCCCAGGTTGGCGAATACCTGGCCCAGGTGCTCGCGGCGTTCGCGCTTGGCTTGCTCGGCAGGAGTTTCCTCGCTGGCCAGGTAGTTCTGCAGGTTAGCATACGTGTTTAGCGGGTTTTCCTTGGCCTGTATGGACCAATACTCCTTGTCGGAGGCGTTCATTTGTCCCTTGTTCTGTTCAAACTCGCCTTCCGTCATGTCGTGCAATGCGCCTTGTCGGTAATCCATGCCGCTGGTCATGGTGGGCACGATGCCGGAGTTTTCGTAGGTAATCTGTGCGGGTGCATTGTCCACCTGGCTCCCTGCCACCTGCGATGGGGTGGGAGGGTTGTCCGGCATCGGGGTTGGGGGAGCAGGAGCCTGCTGCCTCTTGGCGCGCCGTTCGTTGATTGCGTCTATCCTGTTTGTTGCCATAGTTTCAGATGCCTAAACGTTTGCCCAATCTTGTACCTTTTAATATGTCGTCGCTGATGCCTTCCGAGGCCAATGCACCTGCCGTAGCCAGCCCTCCGGCTGCTTGCGCCGTACGTCCGGCACGTGCATTGTTGTTGGCTATCCGTTGCTGGTCTATGGCATTCAGTTGATTCTCGTAGTTGGCACGCACCTGCTCTTTGTAGGCATCCGCCCGTTCGGAAATGCTGCCGGTCACGTCGGCCAGCACCTGGTTGTTGGCGGCCTTCTGCTGCGCCACGCTCTCATCCGTGGCACCCGTCACCGCTGCGGCACCGGCTGTGCGGTTATACCTTTCGTTCAATATCTGGCGTGCCTGGTTCAGAGCGGCCTGCGCGTCGCTACGCTGCGTAAAGTCGCTGTAATACTCCCGGTCATACCAATTCTGTGCCCTGTCCTCCGCCTTGTTCAATATGCGTTCGTTCTTCTTGGCTGCCCTTCGTCCGGCAATACCGCCGGCTATTCCGCCCACGGCAGAGGCCACGCCGCCTATAAGTCCACCTATCAGTCCCATATCTTTACATAATTTATCGTTATGGGGCAAAAGTAGCCGCTTACCTTTGCAGCGTAAGTATATAATATGTCAGTTGGTTAATTGGAAATCGAAGATATGGCACGACCCAAAGGAAGCCCGAAGTTTGGAGGAAGAAAGAAAGGAACGCCCAATGCGGTGACGAAAGACCTGCGTTCGCGCATCGCCGGTTTCCTCGCCGACAACTGGGAAGAAGCCGTAGCCTCCTGGTCGGCCATCGACGACCCCAAGGACAAGTTGAAGCTCTACATCGACCTCGCCAACTTCGGCATCCCCAAGCTGCAAGCCGTATCCCTGGAGGCCACCGTGAAAAAAGAAGACAGCGTAGAAGAAGACCTGCGCTGCCTGTGTGAAGAAAACAAAGAATGATGTTTATCTACTTTGAAACTACTTTAGTTTCCCAATCCACGATTCTACCATCGATGTCATGCTTTATATTGTAGTATATCGCTTATATTTGCAATGTTTTTGATTACACAAAAACAGGTCAAATAATGGGTCAAAATAAATATTATATGTTTTAATATTCTAATAATAAATTATTTGTGATATCAATATAAAGCTTCCCAAGCTGAGGGTCACGAGTTCGAGCCTCGCTTGCCGCTCTCTCTGAAAATCAGGCAGTTACAAGCAATTGTGGCTGCTTTTTTTTCATATAATGCGGATTCGCCTTCTACTTTCATTTTTTTTATTACCTTTGTCCGTCAAAATAATAATCTGTTTTATTAATCTTAAATAGTAAAGTAATATGTTTGAAGGACAACCTAAGGGGCTATATGCCCTGGCGCTGGCCAATACAGGCGAGCGTTTCGGTTACTACACGATGCTGGCGATTTTTGTGCTGTTTCTGATGGACAATTTTGGCATGTCGCCCGGCACCGCCGGTAATATTTATGCCGCTTTTTTGGCTTTGGTTTATTTTCTTCCGTTTATTGGCGGTATCTTGGCGGACAAGTTTGGTTATGGTAAGATGGTGACGGTGGGCATCATCGGCATGTTTGCGGGCTATGTTCTGCTGGCATTACCTATGGGCAGCAGCACGCTGGGACTTATCGCCATGTTTGCAGCACTGCTCGTTATCAGCTGCGGTACGGGGCTTTTCAAGGGAAACCTGCAGGTCATGGTGGGCAATTTGTATGACGATCCCCGCTATGCGGCCAGACGCGATTCCGCATTCAGCATATTCTATATGGCTATCAATATTGGCGCTTTGTTTGCACCAACGGCTGCTGTAGAGATTATGAAGTATGCCCAGGTGACCTGGGGGGTGAGCGAAAATGACTCATACCACTTCGCTTTTGGAGTGGCATGTATCTCGCTCATTGTTTCAATGGCCATTTATTATGGCTTCCGCCGCACATTCAAGCATGTGGAGGGCAGTGTAAAGCAGGCTGCTGCCGAAAACCATACGGCCACGGCGGTCGAAGAGCTTTCTCCGCGCGAGACGAAAGACCGCATTGTGGCCCTTTGCCTGGTGTTTGCCGTAGTCATCTTCTTCTGGATGGCTTTCCATCAGAATGGCTTGACATTGACCTATTTTGCCGATCAATACACTGCCCGCAGCTCCGAGGGGCTACAGAGCATGATGTTCAGCGTCTGGAACTTGGTTGCAGTGATTTTCATTGTTTATGCTTTATTCCAGTTATTCCAGTCGAAAACAGGCAAAGGGAAACTGGTATCGGGCATAGTGATTTTGGCGGCAGTAGTGTTTTTAGTATACCGTTATACTTTGATAGAAGGAGCCACTCCGGTAGATGCTCCTATATTCCAGCAGTTTAATCCCTTCTTTGTGGTGGCGTTGACACCTGTTTCCATGGCGATATTCGGTTCGCTGGCACGTAAGGGCAAAGAGCCTTCGGCACCGCGTAAGATTGGTTTCGGCATGCTGGTGGCAGCCTGCGGCTACGTGATTATGCTGCTTGCTTCCGTCAGCTTGCTCACGCCTACGGCTCAAGCTGCGGCCATTGATGGGGGTACAGCTTCGTTTGTTTCGCCCAACTGGTTGGTGTCTACCTATTTGGTATTGACATTTGCAGAATTACTGCTGTCGCCTATGGGCATTTCCTTTGTGTCGAAAGTAGCTCCTCCTAAATACAAGGGTATGATGATGGGCGGCTGGTTTGTGGCTACTGCCATAGGTAATTACGGTACCCGTCTTGCTTCCGACTTATGGGGCGACCTGCCTTTATGGGTGGTTTGGGGCACATTGATGGTGCTTTGCCTGCTGGCTGCATTGTTTATTTTCTCCGTAATGAAACGCCTGGAGAAAGTTGCTTAAGCAGACTTGATTCTTGGTTTGAATATGGAGATGCGCATGGCGAGGGGCTATGCGCATCTTTTTTGTCCGGCAATTTTGCATAAAACCGTAATATATTTACAGCCCTATTTCTGAATTTCGGTTATCTTTGCCGCGCTAAAACGGTAGTATAGTTTTATATGGCTTCGAACGACCTGCTTTCATTAATACGTCAGGGGCAACCCATGACGGTGGGACAACAGTTGCGCCTTACCCTGCAACTCAGCATTCCCGCCATCATGGCACAGTTGTCCTCTATTGTCATGCAATATATTGATGCGGCAATGGTGGGTAGTTTGGGAGCCAATGCGTCGGCATCCATCGGGTTAGTGTCTACAACGACATGGCTGTTCGGCGGTTCGTGTTCGGCAGCGGCAACAGGTTTCTCCGTGCAAGTGGCTCATGCCATTGGGGCAGGCGATATGCATAGGGCCCGGCAGATACTTCGTCAGGCATTGGTGGCAGTAGGCGTATTTGGCTTGTTGTGGGGAATGATTGGCGTTTCCATCAGTGGTTCATTGCCCGTGTGGTTGGGGGGGGATGCGGCAATTTGCCGGGATTCTTCACTCTATTTCATGATTTATTCGGCTTTTTTGCCCGTATTGCAGATTTATGTTTTGTCGAGCAGCATGTTGCGGTGTAGTGGTAATATGCGTGTGCCCAGCATGCTGAGTGTGTTGATGTGCTTATTGGATGTGGTTTTCAACTTTTTCCTTATTTTCCCATCAAGGGTAGTACATTGGGGCAGCTTGTCTTTCTGGGTGCCGGGTGCAGGCTGGGGGGTAGAAGGCGCAGCTTTGGGAACAGGACTTGCCGAACTTGTGGTTGCCGTTGTATTATTATGGTATCTCTGCACACGTTCTGATGACTTGATGCTGACGAAAGAGCGAGGCAGTTTTCGCCCTACATCCATGGTGTTGAAGAATGCGGTGCGCATAGGTTTGCCCATGGGGATAGAACATGCGGTGATATGTGGCGCGCAGATTATGACAACCGTCATTGTGGCTCCGCTGGGCATATTTGCCATTGCGGCCAATTCGTTTGGCATTACAGCCGAAAGCTTGTGCTATATGCCGGGGTATGGCATAGCTGATGCGGCGACTACGCTGGTTGGGCAGAGTTATGGCGCAGGCCGCAAAGACTTGACACGACGTTTCGCTTACATCACGGTGGGCATGGGTATGGCTGTGATGGGGGTAATGGGCGTTGTCATGTATGTAGGAGCTCCGTTTATCATAGGAACGATGACACCTGATGCCGAGGTGCTTGCCTTGGGGGTGGAAGCCTTGCGCATTGAGGCTTTTGCGGAACCTATGTTTGCAGCTGCTATTGTGGCATATAGTGTATTTGTCGGGATGGGCAATACTATCATTCCCAGCTTGATGAACTTTTTCAGCATTTGGGCTGTGCGGCTTACTTTAGCGGCTTGGCTGGCTCCTACTATGGGATTGAAAGGGGTGTGGCTGGCCATGTGTCTTGAACTGTGCTTCCGTGGTTCTATTTTCCTTGCCCGCCTAAAGTGGGTATTCCGGAAATAATGGGCAAGATATTCTGTTGGAATCTATCGTTTTTTAGTACGTTTTTTGTAACTTTGCACTCCCATTTCCGCTGGGGTTAGCGGCAGGGATGTATTAATATATTTGAAAATAAAATTTCAGTAAAAAGATTATGGATGATTTTAGGAAATACGCAACCAAGCATTTGGGCATGAATAGCCATGTGCTGGATGATGTAATCAAGTCGCAGGCAGGCTACTTGAATCCTTATATTCTGGAAGAACGCCAACTTAATGTGACGCAGCTTGATGTCTTTTCGCGGTTGATGATGGATCGCATCATCTTCTTAGGCACACAGATAGACGATTATGCGGCCAATACATTGCAAGCCCAGTTGCTTTATTTGGATTCGGTAGACCCGGGGAAAGACATTTCTATCTACATTAATTCTCCTGGTGGTTCCGTCTATGCAGGTTTGGGCATTTATGATACGATGCAATTTATCAGCAGCGATGTGGCGACCATCTGCACAGGCATGGCTGCCAGTATGGCCGCTGTATTGCTGGTGGCTGGAGCCGAAGGCAAACGTTCTGCTTTGCCCCATTCGCGTGTAATGATTCACCAGCCTATGGGGGGAGCACAAGGTCAGGCATCGGATATCGAGATTACAGCCCGTGAAATACAAAAGTTGAAGAAGGAACTTTATTCTATCATTGCAGAACACTCTCACACGCCTTTTGATAAGGTGTGGGCCGATTCCGATCGTGATTATTGGATGACTGCCCAAGAAGCCAAGGAGTATGGCATGGTGGATGAAGTTTTGATAAAGAAATAAGTATGGCCGATTCTAAGAGAAATAAAAACAGATGCAGCTTTTGCGGGCGGACAGAGGATGAAGTGGGATTCCTTATCACCGGTATGAACGGATTCATCTGCGACAGTTGTGCAACCCAAGCGTACGAAATTGTGCAAGAGGCACTCGGATCAGGGAAAAAGGGAAATACCAAGCAGTTGAATTTGCAGGAATTGCCCAAACCCCTTGAAATTAAACAATTCTTGGATCAGTATGTTATTGGGCAGGACGATGCCAAACGCTTTTTGGCCGTATCCGTCTATAACCATTATAAACGCCTGCTCCAGAAAGACAGCGGCGATGATGTTGAGATAGAAAAATCTAACATTATTATGGTAGGTAGTACGGGTACGGGCAAAACACTGCTGGCACGTACTATAGCCAAGATGCTGAACGTGCCCTTCACCATTGTGGACGCTACGGTGCTTACCGAGGCCGGATACGTGGGTGAGGATATTGAAAGCATTCTGACCCGCTTGCTGCAAGTGGCCGATTATAATGTGGCCGAAGCCGAACGCGGCATAGTATTCATTGATGAGATTGATAAAATTGCTCGCAAAGGCGACAACCCCTCAATAACAAGAGACGTAAGCGGCGAGGGCGTGCAACAGGGTTTGCTGAAACTTTTGGAAGGCTCGGTGGTCAACGTACCCCCTCAGGGTGGCCGAAAGCATCCTGAGCAGAAGATGATTCCCGTAAATACGAAAAACATCCTGTTCATTTGCGGAGGAGCATTCGACGGCATAGAGAAGAAAATTGCCCAACGGCTTAATACTCATGTGGTAGGGTATAATTCAGTACGCAATGCGGCGACTATTGACCGGAATAACCTGATGCAGTATATTGCCCCGCAAGACCTGAAAGCATTCGGGCTGATTCCTGAGATTATCGGGCGTTTGCCGGTTCTGACATATTTGAATCCTTTGGATCGCACAGCTTTACGTGCCATACTGACAGAACCCAAAAACTCCATTATCAAGCAATATGTCAAACTGTTTGAAATGGATGGCGTCAAACTTGATTTTGAAGATGCTGTGTTTGAATATATTGTCGATAAGGCAATAGAATACAAATTGGGAGCAAGAGGGCTGCGCTCCATAGTGGAAACCATTATGATGGATGCCATGTTTGAAATTCCTTCTGAACATAAAGACCACTTTGTAGTAACGTTGGATTATGCAAAGCATCAGTTGGAAAAGGCTAATATGGCAAGACTTCAAAATGCTTAAAAATGAGATGCCAAAAGGCTGTTTGACGGATTTTTTTGTCTTTATCGCAAAATAATGGGCAGATTATGCTGGAATTTTGAGAACTTGTTTATAACTTTGTTTGAGTTCTAACAGTAAAAGCATGCGGCCTTGAAACAGCGCATGAGTAAATCTTATAAAAACAACGACCTAAAACCATGGCAAAAAAGAAGATTAATTTGACAGAGGAACTGAAGAAATACTTCGGTTTTGATACCTTCAAAGGTAATCAAGAGGCGATTATAGAAAATCTGCTTGAGGGTAATGATACATTTGTATTGATGCCTACAGGTGGGGGCAAATCTCTGTGCTATCAATTGCCTTCTTTGCTGATGGAGGGGACAGCTATTGTCATTTCACCCTTGATTGCTTTGATGAAGAACCAGGTCGATGCAATGCGCAATTATAGCGAAGAAGACGGAATAGCCCATTTTATCAATTCTTCTTTGAATAAAGGTGCGATAGACCAGGTTAAGTCTGACATCATGAAGGGAAAGACTAAACTGCTTTATGTTGCGCCTGAATCCTTGACGAAGGATGAGTATGTGGAGTTCCTGAAAACTGTGAAAATCTCCTTTTATGCAGTGGATGAAGCCCATTGTATTTCGGAGTGGGGGCATGATTTCCGTCCGGAATATCGCCGGATACGCCCTATTATCAATGAAATAGGGAAAGCACCGTTGATAGCCCTTACCGCAACGGCCACGCCGAAGGTACAGCATGATATACAGAAAAATCTGGGCATGATAAATGCCAAGGTATTCAAATCGTCATTCAATCGCCCGAATCTTTATTACGAAGTACGTCCTAAAACGGCTAATGTGGACAAGGATATCATCAAGTTCATCAAAAACAATCCGGAGAAGTCGGGCATCATTTATTGCCTGAGCCGTAAGAAAGTAGAAGAACTTGCTGAAATCTTGCAGGCTAACGGCATTAACGCCCGCCCTTATCACGCAGGCATGGACTCGGCTACGCGCACGCAAAACCAGGATGACTTTCTGATGGAAAAAATCGATGTCATAGTGGCTACCATTGCTTTTGGCATGGGCATAGACAAGCCGGATGTGCGTTTTGTCATTCACTATGATATTCCGAAAAGCCTGGAAGGTTATTACCAGGAAACGGGGCGTGCCGGGCGCGATGGTGGAGAAGGCAAGTGCATTACCTTCTATACTAATAAAGATTTGCAGAAGCTGGAAAAATTCATGCAAGGTAAGCCTGTGGCCGAACAGGAAATAGGCAGGCAACTTTTGCAGGAAACAGCTGCTTATGCAGAGTCTTCTTTGTGTCGCAGGAAGACGTTGCTGCATTATTTTGGCGAAGAATATACGGAAGATAATTGTGGTAATTGCGACAATTGTTTAAACCCTAAAAAACAAGTGGAAGCTCAAGAATTGTTGTGTACCGTGTTAGAAACTGTTCTTGCGGTAAAAGAGAATTTTAAGGCAGACTATATAATTGACGTCATACGTGGTCGGGAGACATCAGAGGTACAGGCTCATTTGCATGAGGACCTCGATGTATTCGGCTCTGGTATGGACGAAGAAGATAAGACTTGGAATGCAGTAATCCGCCAAGCTTTGATTGCCGGCTATCTTAGTAAAGATGTGGAAAATTATGGGCTGTTGAAGGTGACGGAAGAAGGACGGAAGTTTTTGAAACACCCTGTGTCTTTCAAAATAGTTGAGGACAACGATTTTGAAGATGTGGAGGAAGATGCACCCATGCGAGGGGGCGGGGCATGTGCCGTCGACCCTACATTGTACGCCATGTTGAAAGATTTGCGTAAGAAACTCTCCAAGCAGCTTTCGGTGCCGCCTTACGTCATTTTCCAAGACCCGTCTTTGGAGGCTATGGCAACCATTTACCCGATTACGTTGGAAGAACTCCAAAATATTCCGGGTGTAGGTGCAGGGAAAGCAAAACGTTATGGCGAAGAATTTTGCAAACTTATCAAGCGCCATTGTGAGGAAAATGAAATAGAACGGCCGGAAGACTTACGTGTCCGCACAGTGGCCAATAAGTCAAAGTTGAAGGTTTCCATTATTCAGGCCATAGACCGTAAAGTGGCGTTGGACGACATCGCAGTATCAAAAGGCATTGAATTTGAAGAACTGCTAAATGAAATAGAGGCTATCGTATATTCGGGCACTAAACTGAATATCGATTACTTCTTGGACGAGATTATGGATGAAGACCATATGCTTGATATTTACGATTATTTTAAGGAATCTACTACCGATGACATCGAAGAAGCCCTTGAAGAATTGGGCGATGATTTCACGGAAGAGGAAGTCCGCTTAGTGCGCATCAAGTTTATTTCTGAAATGGCGAATTAAGAGCAAGGAATAAGTGTACAATTGTGAAAACATTCATTTCCCCCGTTTTTAACGGGGGATTTTTTGTACTTTTGCATCGCGATATAATTAGAAAAAGAATGTACTCATGATAAAGAAACATACAGCTAAGGACTCCCCGAAATTGCCTTCACGCCTTGCGGCAATAAAGGGAATTTTTAAGAACGAAACTTTCCGTTTCATAGCAGGCTTGCTATTCGTGATTTTTGCGGTGTATCTGCTTTTAGCGTTTACCTCTTTCTTCTTTACCGGGGCTGCCGACCAGAGTATTATTGATGAAGCTACGGCCGATGAATTGGCCTCCACGCACAATGGGGTGAAGAACTATGCCGGTTCACGGGGCGCGCAGCTGGCAAGCTATTTCATCAACCGGTGTTTTGGCGTGTCCTCCTATTTCATACCTGTCTTTCTGGCGGTGTTGGGATTGAAGCTGATGAAGGTGGCCCGCGTGCGTTTGTGGAAGTGGTTTGCGGTATGCGCCTTGTTGCTGGTGTGGTTTTCCATATTCTTCGGCTTTGTGTTTGTCGACCAATATCGCGATTCTTTTCTCTATTTGGGAGGAATGCATGGCTACAATGTCGGTCAATGGTTGGTGTCGCAAATTGGCGTGCCGGGTGTATGGATGTTGCTTGGCTTGACGGCTATCTGCTTCTTTATCTACCTCAGTGCCTCCACCGTGGTGTGGTTGAGAAAAGTATTTTCACTTAGCTTCTTAAAACGTAGCAAGGCCGGGGATACGGAGGCTGTGTCAAGCTCTGGAGAAGGCGATGCCAATGTCTCGACAAGTGAATCGCTTCTCGAGGAGAAGCCGACGGCTAGTGCTGGATTGGATGTCACTCTCGGTGCCGAGGAAGAAATCAAAAATGAATCTCTTGCAGACGATGGCGAGGAGGAAATGATTATCGAAGTCCCCAATCCTGACCCTGTGGTGCCTCCTACTTCCACTTTGCCGGAGGATGTTGAAAAGTCAGAAGTTTCCTTCGGGGTGGAGCGTCATGATGACGATCTTGTAGAACAAGTGCAAGAGCCTTATAACCCTCGTTTGGATTTGGAGAACTACCATTATCCCACGCTCGACCTGCTGAAGCACTTCGATAATGACGAGCCGGCCATCGACATGGAGGAGCAAAACGCCAATAAAGACAAAATCATAAGGGCTTTGCGCAGCTTCGGCATCGAAATAAGCAGTATCAAGGCCACCGTAGGTCCTACGGTGACGCTTTACGAGATTACGCCCGAGCAAGGTATCCGCATCTCTAAAATCCGTGGGTTGGAAGATGATATAGCCTTGGCTTTGAAGGCCGAAGGCGTACGCATCATTGCCCCCATCCCCGGAAAGGGAACTATCGGCATAGAGGTGCCCAATGCGCATAAACAGATAGTGTCGGGGCGCAGCATTATCGGAAGCCGTAAGTTTCAAGAATCAACCTTCGACCTTCCTATTGCCTTGGGAAAGACCATTACAAACGAAGTGTTCATGGTAGACCTTGCCAAGATGCCCCACATCCTGGTGGCCGGTGCTACCGGTCAGGGTAAATCCGTAGGTTTGAATGCCATCATTACTTCCCTGCTTTACAAGAAGCATCCGGCCGAGTTGAAGTTTGTGCTGGTAGACCCCAAGAAGGTGGAGTTCAGCATATATTCGAGCATCGAGCATCATTTTCTTGCCAAGTTGCCCGACGAGGTGGAGCCTATCATTACCGATGTGACCAAAGTGGTGCAGACGCTCAACTCCATTTGCGTGGAGATGGATACGCGGTATGATTTGTTGAAAGCTGCCCATGTGCGTAATATTAAAGAGTATAACGAAAAATTCATTAACCGCCACCTGAATCCGGAAAAAGGACATAAATTCATGCCTTACATCGTGGTGGTTATCGATGAGTTCGGAGACCTTATCATGACGGCCGGCAAGGATGTGGAGCTCCCCATTGCCCGCATTGCCCAGCTGGCGCGTGCTGTGGGTATCCACATGATTATTGCCACGCAACGTCCTACCACCAACATCATTACCGGTACCATCAAGGCGAATTTCCCGGCACGCATTGCCTTCCGAGTGATGCAGATGGTGGACTCGCGTACTATTCTCGACCGCCCCGGGGCTAACCAGCTTATAGGCAAGGGAGACATGCTTTTCTTGCAAGGGGGCGATCCTGTGCGTGTGCAGTGCGCCTTTATCGATACGCCCGAGGTGGTGGACATTACCAATTACATTGCTCGTCAGCAAGGTTATCCTACTGCTTTCTTCTTGCCTGAATATGTAGACGAAAACTCAGGTGGTGAGGTAAGCGATGTAGATATGGACAAGCTCGATCCCCTGTTCAAAGATGCCGCCCGGCTGGTCGTTACACACCAGCAAGGTTCAACTTCGCTGATTCAGCGTAAATTCTCCATCGGATACAATCGTGCTGGGCGCATTATGGATCAGTTGGAGAAGGCAAATATCGTAGGACCTGCGCAAGGTAGCAAGCCGCGCGAAGTGTTCTTCGCTGACATCGTGTCGTTGGAACAACATCTGGAAAACTTTTAAGGGGATGAAAACACTGAACAGTTTTTTTATATGCCTTTTGCTTGCCATACTTGTCATGCCTCAGGCCATGGCTCAACAGGCGGATGCCAAAGAAATCATGAGGCAAGTGGAAGCAGAATTTCATAAGGCAGGAGGTTTGCGGGTAAAGTTTACCATGCAGGCATCTCCTGGAGTTATCGAACTAAAAGAAGATAAGTTTGTTCTTCATGCCGGAGGCGTGACCACTTGGTTTGACGGACATACGCAATGGAGCTATTTGGCCTCGGCTGATGAGGTAAACATCTCTGAGCCGACACCGGAAGAATTGCAAGCGCTTAATCCCTACGCATGGCTTTCTTTGTACCGGGAAGGCTATCGGGCTCAACTTTTTCAGCCAAGTGATGCCTCGCATTATTACGGTGTACGACTGACTCCTTCTGAAGAAGATAAGGAGTCTCTTTCTATCGCGCTGTACATACAGAAAAGCACATATCGCCCTGCTCGTATCGTCTTGCAACAAGGTGGAGAAAATATAGAAATTGTAGTGAATGGCTATGAAGATGGCCTATCATGGGAAGACAGCCATT
Organism: uncultured Bacteroides sp.; assembly: GCA_949288715.1. GTDB lineage: Bacteria > Bacteroidota > Bacteroidia > Bacteroidales > Bacteroidaceae > Bacteroides. Next base: position 13,212 of record CASELH010000001.1, read on the forward strand.
TTGTTTTCGATGCAACCAAGTATCCTGAAGCTGAAATTATAGATTTGCGTTGAAAGGGCGGAATGGAAATTCAGCGCATGCTAAGCCATTTAATTTGCAGACAACATAATTATTATAGAAAATGGAAACAGAAAGATTGAAATGTTTGATTATTGGCTCGGGGCCTGCGGGCTATACGGCCGCCATCTATGCTGGTCGTGCCAATCTATCGCCGGTGCTTTATTCAGGCTTACAACCTGGAGGACAGTTGACTACCACCACTGACGTGGAGAATTTTCCCGGTTATCCGCAAGGCATCAATGGCACTGAACTGATGGAAGATCTCCGCAAGCAGGCAGAGCGTTTCGGGGCAGACATTCGAGCCGGAGTAGTGACCGCAACCGACTTGAGCAAATCTCCCTACCGCATTACTGTGGATGGTAGTAAAATATTGGAAACTGAAACGCTTATTATAGCCACCGGTGCTACAGCCAAGTATTTAGGCTTGGCAGACGAACAGAAATATGCCGGTATGGGCGTAAGTGCTTGTGCCACTTGCGACGGATTCTTCTATCGCAAAAAGACGGTAGCCGTAGTAGGTGGTGGCGATACCGCTTGCGAGGAAGCCGTCTATTTAGCCGGACTTGCAAGCAAAGTCTACCTGATTGTCCGTAAGCCTTACCTGCGTGCTTCCAAGGTAATGCAGGAGCGAGTGATGAACAATGAAAAGATTGAAGTGCTGTTTGAACACAATGCCGTAGGTTTGTTTGGCGAAGATGGGGTAGAAGGAGTTCATTTGGTAAAACGTCTGGGGGAAGCAGATGAGGAACGCTATGACCTTGCCATCGACGGATTTTTCCTTGCCATAGGTCATAAACCTAATTCGGAGGTGTTCAAGCCATATTTGGATACCGATGAGGTAGGGTATATCTTGACAGAGCCCGGCACTCCCCGCACTAAGATTCCGGGTGTGTTTGCCGCAGGCGATGTCGCCGACCCGCATTATCGTCAAGCCATTACAGCTGCTGCCAGTGGTTGCCAGGCAGCCATAGAAGCAGAACGGTATTTTTCAGCTAAATGACATAAATAAGCAGCACAATAAATAACCCGAAAAAGTACATTCAATTACTTTTTCGGGTTATTCGTTTCACGTTGCTGATATTCAGCGTTTGTTGCGGAGAGAAAGGCTCTAAGAGGTTTATTTTTATTCGTAAGCATACAATACCAAACATTTCACATCCTGCTATCTTACAGAATTTTAAGCATACCGTTTTATACCATAATTCCCAAACGGCAAACCTATATTTGGGTACTTTTTCGGGTACTTGATTTTTAGCCATTCTTACCGGTTTTCCCGAAGTTATCAAACCGTGCCATATTTTCGGCTTTTGCCGCATCCACTATTTTAATATAAGGCTTCATGGCTTTGTAGTCACTATGTCCCGTCCATTCCATTATAACCGAAGCCGGAATGCCAAGGCGAAGCGCATTTACTATAAACGTCCGTCTTCCGCAATGTGTGGTAAGAACCGCGTATTTAGGTACTACGACTTCTTTACGTTCGCTTCCGCTATACGATATCACGCTGACAGGCTCGTTTATTCCGGCAATTTCGGCAGCTTCATGTAGATGCTCATTCATTTTGACGTTGCTTAAAACGGGTAAAGCCCTATTGCCCGGAAGTCCTACACCGTTGTATTTGTCAAGTATTGAAAGAGCAAAACTATTTAATTCGATATGAAGCCTTCCGGTAGTTTTCTTAGTAACGATAGAAATATAGGGAGGAACGGCATCGCGTTTTACGTCGGATGATTTAAGCCGCGCTACGTCGGAATACCGAAGCCCGGTAAAACAGCAAAAACAAAATACGTCGCGAACAGGAGGAAGCGACGGTTTATTAGGCGGAAACTCAAAGTTCAAGAAGTGCTGCAATTCTTCCCAAGTCAAAAATATAACTTCCTTACAGTCCAAGCCATTAAAACGTGGGCGATATTGCAGATGAGCGGCACCGGAATAATAACCGTTTGCAGAAGCCCAATGCAAGAACCAACGAACAAAACCTACATTCTTGGCGACAGTAGTATTAAGTTGCCCCTCTTCCTTTTGAAGATAAGACACAAAAGCGGCAAAGTCCGACTTTGAAAAATCATCTAAGGAGAGTTCCGGGCGAAAGTTCATTAAGTGATGTTTGATACTTGCAAACTTAGTGTAGGTTGCTTTTGTCCAATTATTCGTAGCACCCATTTCGGAAGTAAACCTATCAAAGACCTCAAAAAAGCCCGGCGATTGTTGCTGGGCTTCTTCTTTTTCTTCGGGTAGGTTTCTCCCGGTTGCTTTGTCAAATGCCTCCTTAAATTCGTTGGCAGTTGGGGCGCGGTGGTAGTCAAGTTCAAAGCGCGTAAGCACTTCTTCTACTTTTGCCGACAACTTGATTAAAGCACGGTTTATCTCCCCTGCCGTTTGTTTGTAGCTATTTTTAGTGCCAAGTTTGACACACGAATTAGCGTCATCCCATTTTGAGGGCGCAATAATTCTATGGTCTTGGCGATGAACTCCTGACCGCAGACTTTGCATTTGCGCTTTATTTCAAACTTGGCTGCTGGCATAGTGCTGATTTTTACTTGTTTGTATTCAACCTATTTGTACTTTATTGCAGATTTCCTACTTTTTTATCGCGGCACAAATATGGTACAAATATACAATAGAAATTCGAGAAACAAGCAAATCCATCAGAAAGTATTAAAAACAAAGTAGGGCGTAACTCATTGAGCTACACCCTACTTTCCTATGGTTGGTTATCGTTGTTTACCGATACTTATTTCACTTCCTCAAAATCCGCATCCTGAACATTGTCATTGCTCTTGTTTGAACTCTGACCGCTGTTTGCCTGGCCTGCATTAGGACCGGCCTGTGCGCTGCCCTGAGCACCGCTCTGTGCGTACATTTCTGCACTCGCAGCCTGGAATGCCGTGTTCAATTCAGCCATTGCGCTGTCAATGCCTGCTAAATCCTGAGCCTTGTGGGCATCTTTCAGTTTCTGCAAGGCGGCTTCGATAGGAGCTTTCTTGTCGGCAGGAATCTTGTCGCCAAGGTCTTTCAGCTGGTTCTCAGTAGTGAATATCATGGAGTCTGCCTGGTTCAGCTTATCCACTTTCTCACGTTCTTTCTTATCAGCCTCGGCATTGGCAGTAGCTTCAGCCTTCATACGCTCAATTTCTTCCTTGCTCAAGCCAGAGGAGGCCTCGATACGGATGGCCTGTTCCTTGCCCGTAGCTTTATCCTTTGCGGATACTTTCAAGATGCCGTTGGCGTCAATATCGAAAGTAACCTCGATCTGAGGAACGCCACGACGCGCGGGGGCAATACCTGTCAGATTGAACTGACCAATTGACTTGTTCTGAGCAGCCATAGGACGCTCGCCCTGCAATACGTGAATGGTTACCTCCGTCTGGTTATCGGCAGCCGTCGAGAACACTTCGCTCTTCTTGCACGGAATAGTTGTGTTGGCATCAATCAGCTTAGTCATTACGCCGCCCATGGTTTCAATACCCAAAGTCAACGGGGTGACATCCAGCAAGACGATGTTGCCCACACCGGCTTCCTTGTTCAGCACGGCACCCTGGATGGCAGCGCCTACAGCTACTACCTCGTCGGGGTTAACGCCCTTGGAAGGCACCTTGCCGAAGTAGTCCTGAACCAACTTCTGAACGGCCGGTATACGGGACGAACCACCCACGAGGATAACTTCGTCAATATCCGAAGTGCTCAAGCCTGCGTCGCTGACTGCTTTCTTACACGGTTCCAAGCAAGCCTGAATCAAGTCGTGACAGAGTTGTTCAAACTTTGCACGGGTCAAAGTCTTAACCAGGTGCTTGGGCACACCGCCTACCGGCATGATGTACGGCAGGTTGATTTCCGTAGAAGTAGAAGAAGACAATTCTATCTTGGCCTTCTCGGCAGCTTCCTTCAAGCGTTGCATGGCCATCGGGTCAGTTGTCAGGTCGGCACCTTCGTCGTTCTTGAACTCTTGTACCAGCCAGTTGATGATAGCCTGGTCAAAGTCATCACCACCCAGGTGGGTATCACCGTTGGTGGACAATACTTCGAATACGCCCCCACCGAATTCCAGGATGGAGATATCAAACGTACCACCACCGAGGTCGAATACGGCTACCTTCATGTCCTTGTTGGCCTTGTCGATACCATAAGCCAAGGCGGCTGCGGTAGGCTCGTTCACAATACGCTTTACGTCCAGTCCGGCAATCTGTCCGGCCTCTTTAGTGGCCTGACGCTGAGAATCGGAGAAGTAAGCAGGCACGGTGATGACGGCTTCCGTCACTTCCTGGCCCAGATAATCCTCGGCCGTCTTCTTCATCTTTTGAAGAATCATAGCGGAGATTTCCTGCGGGGTATAGTGCCGTCCATCGATGTCTACACGCGGCATGTTGTTGTCATTCACAACAGGGTAGGGCACGCGGGATACTTCCTTCTGCACTTGGCTCCAATTCTCACCCATGAAACGCTTGATGGAGTACACCGTGCGCTTCGGGTTGGTGATGGCCTGACGCTTGGCGGGGTCGCCCACCTTACGTTCGCCACCGTCTACAAATGCCACTACGGAAGGAGTCGTACGCTTGCCTTCACTGTTGGCGATTACTACAGGTTCGTTGCCTTCAAATACGGCTACGCAAGAGTTTGTAGTTCCTAAGTCAATACCAATAATCTTTCCCATGATTTTATTCTTTTTATTTGTTATTATTCGGTTTTATTCTGTCTGCTTCAGCGGCAGACGCTAAGTAGAGAACAAACCGTGTGCCAAAGGCCAAACAGGTGCAGACGCGCGCAACCGGTTGTCAGCATACTGCCACTTTGGCAGAGGAAGGCGAGAGTCGGACCACCAAGGCGGATGCAAATAAGCATCGGGCAGGGTGTGCATATCTTTTTTATACTACAGGCGCAATAATCGGAGATTTTTGTCTAAGTTTGCATCCGCATTTCCAATCCTTATTTGTAGACTAAAAAACAGATTGACCATCGTGGCAGAAATTAAGAGAACCAGAGTACCGAAGAGCAAAACCCCGCAACCCCTTACTGACTATGGCCGCATCCAGCCGCAGGCAACCGAGCTGGAGGAAGCCGTGCTGGGAGCCCTGATGATTGAACGTGATGCCTACTCGCAGGTGAGCGAGATATTGCGCCCGGAGTCCTTCTACGAGCACCGGCACCAGCTTATCTACGCGGCTATCACCGATTTGGCTATCAACCAGAAGCCCATCGACATCCTTACCGTGAAAGACCAGCTGGCCAAGCGCGGCGAGCTGGACGAGGTGGGCGGTCCCTTCTACATCACGCAGCTCAGCAGCAAGGTGGCTTCGTCGGCCCACATAGAGTATCATGCCCGCATCATTGCGCAGAAGGCCCTGGCCCGCACGCTGATAACCTATGCCAGCTATATAGAGAACAAGGCTTTCGACGAGACCATCGACGTGGACGACCTCATGCAGGAAGCCGAGGGGAAGTTGTTCGAGATTTCTCAGCAGAACCTGAAGAAGGACTACACGCAGATAAATCCTGTCATCTCCGAAGCCTACCAGCAAATGCAGAAGGCTGCCGCGCGAACAGACGGATTGAGCGGACTGGAGAGCGGTTTCCACAAACTGGACAAGATAACATCCGGATGGCAGAACTCCGACCTCATTATCATCGCCGCGCGTCCGGCTATGGGAAAGACGGCCTTCGTGCTCTCCATGGCCAAGAACATTGCGGTGGATTTCAAAAATCCCGTAGCCCTCTTCTCGCTCGAAATGAGCAACGTGCAGCTGGTGAACCGCTTGATATCGAACGTCTGCGAGATTCCCAGCGACAAGATAAAGAGCGGACAGCTGGCCGACTATGAGTGGCAGCAGCTGGACTACAAGCTGCGCGACCTGATTGATGCCCCTCTCTACGTGGACGACACACCTTCGCTCTCCGTCTTCGAGCTGCGCACCAAGGCCCGCCGACTGGTGAGGGAGCACGGGGTGAAGGTCATCATCATCGACTACCTGCAGCTGATGAACGCCAGCGGCATGTCCTTCGGCAGCCGCCAGGAGGAGGTGAGTACCATCTCCCGTTCGCTCAAGGGGCTGGCCAAGGAGCTGAACATCCCTATTATAGCTCTTTCGCAGTTGAACCGTGGTGTGGAAAACCGTGAGGGCGAGGAGGGCAAGCGCCCGCAGCTGAGCGACCTCCGCGAGTCGGGCGCCATTGAGCAGGATGCCGACATGGTGTGCTTCATCCACAGGCCGGAGTATTACAAGATATACCAGTCGCAAGATGGTACCGACCTCCGTGGTATGGCGGAAATCATCATTGCCAAGCACCGTAATGGCGCGGTGGGCGACGTCAGGCTACGCTTCATCGGGCAGTACACGCGTTTCCAGAATCCGGAAGACGACCTCATCGTGCCGCCACCCACCTCGGAGGGGGGAGGCATTATGCGCGGTTCCAGCATGAATGCTCCAATCGGCTCTACCGCCACCCCGCCGCCTCCTGCACCCGACTTCATGCCGCAGGCAGGCAATCCCTTCGGCGGCAGCCAGGAGGGGCCGTTGCCTTTCTGAGGCATTCCCCAGCCCTTGGCAGTACATTCCTATGGCCAAGCCTTTGCCTTGCCTTATCATCAATGGCATTGATGGTATGGCAATGTAGGACATTGCGGATGGCAAAGCAGTGGCAAAGTCTTCCCTTTGTAGTGATAAGATGGCGTTGACGCAATAGAAAAGGCGCAGATTTGTTTGAGAAATCTGCGCCTGTGTTGTGTTTGTATATGGAGGTGGTTACGGCTTCAACCAGCGGTCCAGCCAGGCGAAGAAGGTGCGTTGCCACAGCACGCCGTTCTGGGGCTTCAGCACCCAGTGGTTCTCGTCGGGGAAGATGAGCAGCTCTGCCGGGATGCCGCGCAGCTTGGCTGCATCGAAGGCGGCCATGGCCTGGTTGGCCAGGATGCGGTAGTCGCGCTCGCCGTGAATGCAGAGTATGGGCGTGTCCCACTTGTCCACGAAGCGGTGGGGCGAGTTGGCAAAGGTACGTTGAGCCACGGCGTTGTTTTTATCCCAGTAGGCACCGCCCATGTCCCAGTTGGCAAACCATTTTTCTTCTGTCTCCAGGTATTGCATCTCCATGTTGAAGATGCCGTCGTGGGCAATGAATGCCTTGAAGCGTCCGTTGTGATGCCCGGCCATCCAGTACACGGTGAAGCCCCCGAAGCTGGCGCCCACGCAGCCCAGGCGGTTGCGGTCGATGTAGGGCTCTTGGCTTACTTCATCGATGGCCGTCAGCAGGTCTTTCATGCACTGGCCGCCATAGTCTCCGCTGATGGCTTCGTTCCACTCCGTGCCAAAACCCGGCATGCCGCGGCGGCAGGGGGCTACGACGATGTAGTCGTTGGCTGCCATCATCTGGAAGTTCCAGCGGTAGCTCCAGAATTGGCTGAGGGCGCTTTGCGGGCCGCCTTCGCAGTAGAGCAGGGCGGGATATTTCTTCTGCTGGTCGAACTGCGGGGGATAGATGACCCACACCAGCATCTGCTTGCCGTCGGTGGTCTTTATCCAGCGGCCTTCCACACGGCCCATCTCCACTTGGTCGTAGATGTGCTGGTTTTCCGTAGTCAGCTGCTTCACGGGGTAGGGGGAGCTTATCTCTTTGTCCGTGCTGTAGTTGGGGCGGGCGTGCGAGTCTGCCTGGAAGAGGGCGACGGGCATCGGCTTGCTGTCCAGCCCCTCCACGGCATAGATTTCATCGCCTTGGCTCATGGAGTGGCGGGTGGCAATGAGCTTGTTGCCGCATGGGGCAACGGAGGCGTAGTCGCACAGTCCAGTTGTCAGTTGGTAGACGTGCTCCATGTCTGTGTTGTAGATTTGCGAGGTGCCTTGCCATACGCCGGTGAAGTACAGGCTGCGCGAGTCGTCGGCCCAGGCATAGGTGTCGACGTTGGAGGGGAAGTCCCGGCTGGCAAAGTGCTTTTCGCCCGTCTGCAGGTCCATCACCATCAGGCGGTTCAGGTCGCTCTCATAGCCGTCGCGCTCCATGCTTTGCCAGGCAATGTAGCGGCCGTCGGGCGAGTATTGCGGGTTGGTGTCGTAGCCTTTGTTGTCCTCGGTGATGTTGCGTGTCTCTCCAGTCTCCATATTATATATGTATATGTCCGAGTTGGTGGAGAGGGCATAGTCCATCCCCGTCTTCTTGCGGCAGGTGTAGGCTATCGATTTGCTGTCGGCACTCCAGGCCAACTGCTCTATGCCGCCAAAGGGCTTCATGGGGCTTTCGTAGGGTTCGCCTTCCAGCAGGTCGCGCACGTTGCTGATGCCTGTGCCGTCGAAGTCGGCCACGAAGGGATGGGGGGCGGTAGTCACCCATTCGTCCCAATGCTTGTACATCAGGTCGTCCACGATGATGCCGCTGGCTTGCGGCAGGCCGGGGTACTTGTCGGCAGTGCTTTTTACGGTTTTTACCTGTGAGATGAAGAGCAGTTTCTGTCCGTCGGGCGAGAAGGCGAAGCCCTCGATGCCGTCGGCATAGTTGGTCAGCGGATGGCGGTCGGTGCCGTCAGGATTCATTTCCCACACTTGGCTGGTGCCACTCTCGTTGCTGAGGTAAGCCAGTTTTTGCCCATTTTTTATCCATGCGGGTTGCGACTCAATGTATGGAGTAGTGGTCAGCTTTGTATTGCTTAGGCCGTCGCTATTCATTACAAAGACATCGGTGTTGCTTTTGTTTTGGGGCACGCTGTAGTAGCTCACGGTGTAGGCTATCTTTGCCGCATCGGGCGAAGGTGCCACGCCGCTTATGCGTCCCATGGCCCAGAGGGCTTCGGGTGTGAGGCGCCCTCCCTCTATGCGGATGTCCGAACGGCCAATCAATTCTCCGGATTGCCTTGCAGTGTCTTGCGTCATGTTGCCACAAGCTGCCAATGTCATAGCTGCTGACATAAGTAAGAAGTTAGTTAGTTTCATAGATAAATTACTGTTAGATATCTGTTGTTTGCGCAAAGATACGGCTTACCCTTCATTTTTCTACTCTTTTCATGGAAATATGTGCGTGGAATTGTTGCGAACCGGAAATAATGTGTAAATTTGTCTGCCTTAACAAAGAACAAGCATCATGAACGTATATAAACCCGAGATAGCCGAGTTGCTGCTGCAAGTAGAGAAAGCTTATGTCAAGCCGCTGAATTCGTCCACCGATTTTGAAGAACTCTCGATTCAGTTGAAGTATAAATTGGGTATGTCCGTCTCCTCATCCACGTTGAAGCGCCTGTGGGGGTACGTCAACGATGCCCATTCACCCCGTCCGCAAACCTTGGACGTATTGGCCCGCTACCTGGGGCATGCCGATTTCAAAGATTTCTGCATGTGGCTGAAGCATACCACAGCCTACAACTCCTCGTTCTTCTCCGCCAAGCGGATACTTGTGGAAGACTTGAATCCGGGCATGGAGGTGGAAATAGGGTGGTCGCCCAATCGCTACCTGCGTTTGCGCTATAAGGGAGGTGGCCTGTTTGAGGTGCGCGAGGCCAAAGAGTCCAAACTGGTGAGGGGAGACCTTTTCCAGGCTGTATCCTTCCTGATGGGGCAGCCTTTGTTTTTGCCCTACGTAGAGCGGGGAGGCAAAAGGCTTTCACCTTTCATTGCCGGGCGCAATGGCGGTCTAACCATGTTAAACAGCGTAGTGAATGGATGAGGGTAATCTGTCTTCCGGTTTCATAGCTATCGATGCATCAGCGGGCGCTCAGAGTTTCACCGATAAGGAGGAAATCTATGAGTCCGAATTGGGGTATGCCCGGCTGTTCCGTTGTTCGCGCTACGGCAGGTTGCATATTTTGAAGGGGCTTAAACCTGCTTACATTGGCGATGCTTTCTACGAGCAGGCGTTACGCAAGGAGTTTGAGATAGGCTATAGATTAGAGCATCCTCATATCGTCCGCGTATTAGGCTGGGAGGAAGTCCCCCAATTAGGGTATTGCATCGTGTTGGAGTACATAGACGGCATCACATTGCGCGCATTCATGGAGCAAGGGAAGCTGACTGAAAATGATGCCATGAAAGTGCTGTATGAACTTTGTGACGCTTTGGGATATCTGCATGGAAAACAAATAGTGCACCGTGACCTGAAGCCGGATAATATCTTGATTACCCACAATGGTCGCAACGTGAAGCTTATAGATTTCGGCCTGTCGGATAGCGATGATTACGAGGTGCTGAAGTTTCCGGCCGGGACGCGCTACTACTTGGCGCCCGAAGTCCTGAAGCCTGAGCAGCCATTGGACTGCCGTGCCGACATCTATTCGTTGGGCATCATCATGGGGGAAATGGCAGAGCAGCTAAAGAGCAAGGCTTTAGCTGCCGTGTCCAGGAAGTGTACGCGAAAAGACCCTTCGGAGCGATATCCTTCTGCAGCAAAAGTCGCTCAGGCACTCCACTCAAAAGAGAAGGGCTTTCCTATCGGGCGGGCAGTGGTAGTTCTTCTGCTGTTGTTGGCAATGGTCTGCACAGTCTACTATTATATGGGTAGAGAGCCCCGCCCGTTGTCATTGCCTGTATATGGTAACCACGCAGCACCGGTTGAGCAATGGCCGGATTCTATTTCTCCGCATCCTCTATGATTGTAGTGAACTGTCCCCATTCTTTATGGTTCCGGTAAAGCGTCAGGCAATCTGTAGGAACATGCAATGTACCCTCTGAAAGCAAAGATTCTGCTCCCGTGAAAGCTGCTTCTTGACAATATGGCGCAAAGTCTGTGGCATATACATAGAGGTCGCGCAAGGCTGGGCATCTGTCGAAGCAGTAGGACGACAAATAATTTGTTTCGTGCCCTAAGGCCACGCTTTTCAACTGCCGGCATTGCTGGAAACACCCGTAGGGCAAGATACTGATTCCGTCTGGTAAAACCACATGTTCCAATTTGGAACCGCAGAAGGCTCTCTGCCCTAAACTATTGACAGATGTAGGCAAACCAATTTGCCGGATACCTGCATAGCGGAAGGCATAATCTCCAATTGTTCTTACGCCATCCGGCACTGTAAATTCATTGCCGTTCTTCCCTTCTGGATACCACAGCAAGGCTGTCTGGCTTTTGTCATAGAGCACTCCGTCTACGGTGCAGAATCTCATGCATGAGGCAGGGATTTCCACTTCGCGCAGGTTGCCGCACCCGGCCGAGGGTTGAAAATGGATTAAGTCGGAGGGGAGCCGCAAGCGGCTTAGTGCAGTACAATTTTCGAAGGCTCCTTCTTCAATAGTCTGGACTCCATCGGGCAAGAGGAGTTGCTGCAAGTATTGGCATTGTGCAAACATGCCTTTGCTTATTGTGCGGTCGGTGGTGTATCGGCTGCCGTCATAGCTTTGCCCGCCTGCTACAATGCTGGCATCTCTCAAGTCAAGCACTTCCAGTCGTCCGGGGGTATCGTTGCCTTCCCGGTCTTTGCCCATCATGTCGCGAAGATAACCGATGTCTGTTCCATTCAGTGGCCCGGCTATGCTCAGTGAGTTGAAGTTATATCTATTCTCGTCGCCGATAGCTTCGCCCAGCATGCCTCCGGTTGTTACGATAATGGCCTTGTCCGTGTGGAAGTGATAAGGCTCGCTCCGGGTTTCGCCAATATTGTTGATGGCGTATGCTTGTACCTCATAGTCGGCATCAATCTGCAAATGGGCAAGCCGTGCCTGGTAAGTGGTTGTCCCTTCCTCCGGGGAGAGGCTGACACAATGCTCTTCCTCATCACCTTCCTGCCGATAGTAGAAGCCCGTGGCACTGAGTCTTTCTCCACCATTGTCTGTAATGTCGTAAGCCAATGTGATGCTGAGCGGGCCTTGGTTGAGCAACCGTATGCCACTCAGTGTCGGGGCCACGTTGGGCTGCGTGCAGAAGGTCATGGTTTCGCTACGTACAGTGCTGTATCCGTTGCCGGCCTCCAGACAATAATAATAAGTACGCCCGGGCTGTAGTCCTGTCAGCAGGGTTGCGGCATGCAATTCGTTGGGGTCGCACGAAGCAGTCTCTTCCACATGGTCGGTAAGCCCGTAGCGGAACCGAATGATTTTTACCGTATCTTCTCCCTGAAGCAGCACTTCGCCTTGCAGCAAGGCGCTGTTGCGGGTGATTTCTTCGGCCGGTTGCAAGTATAAGGTCGGGGGCAGATTCAAGGGCTTGCGTTCGTCTGCACACCCCATCATTACTATGACGAGGTAGCAGATGTATGCTATGTGCTTTATGTTCAGTCTTTCCATGTCTGTTTTCTTAAAAGTGTAGTCCTATTCCTACCGACGCCTCCCAATACTTTGCGCGGATGGTCATGACTCCCGCCGACAGGGCGAGGCGATAGAAGCGGTAAAGGCAGCCGGCTTCGGCAGAGAGGCCGTGGTAAGTATAGTCTTTGTTGCGCAGCCATGTGCCGTCATGTTGTTCCCATGTCGTTGTGCGGCGTCCATAACCTATGCCTTCGTACAGACAAAACTCGTCTATCAGCCGGTGTATGCCTCCTGCCATCAGTGCCCAGCGGCTGTCTTTCGTCTTTCCACTGTAGTAGGGCATGCTTCCGTCTTCCAGCCGGCCATAACTGTCGCACGCCCCATGCGTAGTGGGGGAGGAGTGGAAGTCTGTTTGTGCCAATACATAAGCGCCGTGCCTCCTCATGGCTGCCACCCGGATGCCCAGCGAAGGATGCCCTTGGCGGATGCCGGTGTTGAGCAATGCCAAGTAGTGCATGCGTTCACGTACGCGGCGTATGTGGGGTGAAGCAGACTTTGGAGGAGTGATGACATGGTGTATCAAGGTGTCGAGCCCCACGGGGTGGGGCACGAGCGGCTTTATCTTCTTGGGCTGCCGATAGCCTAAGGGAGGAGCCAGCACCAGTTCGTAAGTCATGCGCGACTCCAGCGGCGCGGGGAAGCGGTAATCGCGCATCACCCCCCATTGCGGGTGCTTGAGGGTGAGGAGGCGGGTGCCGTTTGGCAGATATAGCCATATTTCGCCCACATCGTTCCGGCGCTTGACGATGCCCAGCGGGGAAGAAAAGGCAAACTCTTTATCGCCTACCACCTTGACCAGCGCACATGCTTCTCCGTTGAGGTCGCGCACGGGGTCAATGTAAGCACTGATGTCATTGGGCAGCATGCGGAAGCTGCGTACACTGAACTCTTGGGCATGGGCAAGCCCTCCCGCAAGGCAGAGGAACGCTGCCATCAAGAAGCTGATGCACAGCAAGCGGTGGTGATATGTGGCAAGGTAATCGTTCATTCTAAATTAAAGTTACTGATGTTGAACAGTTCGCTTTCCGGCAAGGGCGTATGGTCTGCCTGCATGCGTGGCTGCCATGTGCGGACGTGGATTTTAGGGCTGGTCTCATCGCGGAAGTCCCACAGAAGGAACAGGTATCCGTCGTCCGAATAGATGTCCGACCGGTATTGTTGCCGGAGGCTGACACCATATATGCCCGGTCGCGTAGGATGCCGCATGATGTGGAAGTCGCTGAATGTTACGTCTATCTGCCGGTTGGCCTTGAATACTTCCCGCAGCCTGGCCAGGTACTCCCGTTTGCTCTTGACGTTGTACACCACCTGGGAAGGTGATAAATAGTTCTTTTCCTCTTGCGGCGCGGCATGCACCACGGTGCCTACTACAATCAGGGCGTGCTCGCTGAATAGTTGCTCCAGAAAGTCGATGTCTTTTGTGGTGTACGATGTGCGCAGGTGCTCTACGTAGTTCAGTATCATCCGCCGGTTTTCGGCATCGGTCTCTTCCAGTTTTCCCGACGTCACCTTGACTGCTTCCGCATAGAATGGATGCTGACGGGCTACCTCGCGCCAGTCTTTTTGCTCAATCTGTATAGGGGTCGGCGGGGTCGGCTCAGCAGGCTTATGCGGGGTACGTGCTTCGGCGGCCGGGGCATTCTTGGTGTCCTTGCCCTTTCCTATCGTGAACACTTGGGGCAGAAGGCTGCGGTCGGCAGGCGCTTCTGCAATATGCGTGTGAGGGGTTCCCGCGAGCTGGCCTTCCCGGTCTATCAGCCAATAGTTTTTGCCTTGCCTCATTATGGCAAACCGGTCGTTGAGGTAACGGCCTATGGAGTCGTATGCCTGTGGCGTGACGGGCTGTCCTTCGGCGTCCCACAGTTCCCATTGTTCTTCGCGGAAGACTGCCATCCGGTCGTCGCCCACCACGCGCATGTCTTTGTATAGGGCAGGAATAAGCGGATTGCCTTTCTCATCGATGCTCCCTGCACCGTCGGCTGTATAGGCCACTATCATCCGGTGACGGCTGCGGGAAGCCCGAAGCACACTTTCCGGCAGGTAGGACACCACGTTGCCTTGTTCGTCCAAAAGGCCCAGGTGCCCTAAGTGTTGCTCCTTGAAGAGCAGCCTGCCGTCGGAGAGGCGGGTGTCGAGCAAGCAGCCGGACAGCCGTACAGAGCCCTTCGGGTGCCCGTCCGTGTCGATGAGCTGGAAGCCCGTTTCGCCTTGGCTGTTGTTCATCCCTACCAATGCCGTGCCTTCGTGGTAATCGTAAGCAAGGTCATAGATGGGGGGGACGGCTACGTTTCCCCGCGTATCCAGATAGCCATGCTTCCCCTGCGAAGTGATAAACAGGGCTCGCTCGTTGCTGAAGTTATGCATCTGCACGATGTCGTATTGCGGGTATTGGGTGGTGGAGGCGATGTTGTTTCCCCGGCGGTCGATGAGCAGGATGGGGCCTTGCGCCTCTTCCTGCGCCAAGGCTACGTCGGCAAAGAAGTGCCCGACGTGTGCAAAACTTCTCGGGCTTAGGGGGCGTAGTGGGGCGTCGGTGCTGTGTAGCCTGAGTCGCCCTTCTTCGTCGGGCACGCTGAACATGCCTCCCACTACGGACGACGGTTGTTGCCGGAAGCTGCCCGCAGGCATCAGTATCTGTCCGTCTGCGCCCAGCAGGCCCCACGACGCTCCTCCGTCGTCGCTGAAGGCCCATGCCTCCAGCCTGTTTCCGGCAGTGCGTTGGCAGGCGTAGAGAACAAGGGTGCAAAGCAATGCAACCCATGCCGCAAGCAGATATGTGTGCCCTTTGTGAATCATGATGCAAAGATACTGTTTTTTTCAAATGAGATGCCCTCCATCCTTTCCTCTCTTGTGCAGCGAAGAAAATCAGGAAGGCATCTCTCTCCTTTCCAGTTTATTGATGAATGGGGTAAGTTAAGGCTTAGGCTTACGTTAGAGTTTGAATAGCGCGTTTAGTTACTCCAGTTTTCCAGTTCTCCGCCTATTTCAATCTTTATCTGCTCGGGATTCTTGGACACAACGAGCTGCACCGTGTGCTGTATGCCGGCCTTGAACACGAATTTGCTTTCGTACAGGTAAGACACTCCTTGCATCACCACCTCTACCAGCGGCTGGCGGTTGTCCAGGCGTTGGGGCACGGTGAGCACGGCATAGCGATGGTTGCCCAGGCTCCGGGCGCGCAGGCTTTGCGCGGTGGCATACGGGTCGCGGGTCACAACGCCTGCGCTGAGGTCGATGGTGGCATGAGGCACGGTGTTGTGCAGATACACTGCAGCGTCTTCGGGCAGGTCGCCTTCATAGTCCTCGCCTTTCACCAGCTGGATGAGCATGCGGCTCATGCGGTGGGAGAAGGTGAGGTTCACCGGTTGGCTACTTGCCGAGGTGTTCAGGGCTTGCGCCCACAGAAAGTCGCTTGCCTCGTAGCCTTCCGCTGTACTCTGGTCGGTAGCCACGCTGAAGGGCAAATTGTCTGCCGATGATATGGTGGACAAATAGGGGTAGTAGCCGTAGATGTTGTACGTGCCGCCGTCCCAATAGATGGTGCGTTCGGGCTTCCATTGACTGCCGTCGAAAGTCAGGGCAGCGTTGTTCACGTAGTTTCCCGACACCTCGAGCGGGGCATCTTTCTGGGTAATGAATATGCCCACGCGGTCGCCCTGCTCGAAGGCGGTATCGGTGGCACGGGTGGCTTCGCCCGGGTGGGCGATGCGGAAAGTCATGACGTTGGCGTCGGCCTGTCCCGCAGGCAGGTCGGCTTTCTCCTGGCAGGCTGTTGCGGCGAGCAACAGGGCCAAGGTAGTGGCGGATAACAGTGTATGTCGTTTCATATAGGTTATGTTTTGGTAATGCAATGTAGTTTATAGTGAAGCGTCTTAAGTGCGTGCGACCAAGGCTTTAAACCCTTGCGACCGGGGCTTTCAACGCTTGCGACCGGGGGTTGAAACGCTTGCAGCCGGAGCCTTAAGCCCGTGAAGTGCAGTAGTTCGCTGTGTGAAATGCTGCACTTCACGAGGCGTAGGCTGTGCTTTTACAGGTTGTCCAGCGGACTGCCACGATGTATCTGTGGCGGCATCTGGAAGCTGTGTATGCTTGTTCCGGTGTAAGGCTCGCGGGCAAAACGGGTAGACACACTGGCCTCTACCTTGTCGTTGGCCTTGAAGTCTTCGAAGGAGTACTCCTCTCCGGCATAGGCCTTGATGCGGCGCACGATGCTTTCGCGGCTGATGGTGCTGTAGTAGGGGATGTCGTTGTTCATGCAGCTGTTCTGCTCCGAGCGGAACACGCCCCGGTTGTGCATGTATCCACCTTCGAAAATGTCCACAAAGCCGCTGTACTTCTCGTCGTAGATGAGGTGGCTCCAAGGCACTTCGTTGGTCTTGCCGGTGAGGGAGAGGTTGTCGTACCACCCGTTGGCCTTGGCTATATTGAACTCATAGACGTGCCCGCAGCAGGTACATGGGCAGAAGTCGATGAACTCGTTATGGTAGATGTACTCGTCGCCCAGCTTGCCAAAGCCATGCCCGCCTGCCTCGTGCTGAATGACGCCGCGCGTGTCCAACGGGTAGCCGTAGGTGCTCATGGGGCAGAAGGCAATGGCCGAACCGTCGTCCCACATCTGGCAGATGCCGCCGTAGTCCGTGCTGTTGGGCACCATGATGATGAGCGACTGGTGTAGGTTGTCGCGCGTCACGGTCGTCTTCATGTCCAGCGCATATTGGAACACGGCGTCATAGTCGCACCGCAGGCCCACGCCGCCCGTGTAGGTAGTCTCGAACTTGGCGTAGCGGATGGTGTTCACCGTGCCGATGCCCGTCTCCGGCGATACGGCGATGGCAGTGTAGACGTTGAAGTAGTCGCGGTACGTCTTGTACGGCTCGATGCCGAAGAAGTTCTCCACCTGCTCCTGCATGGCGGCCATGTACTCGCCCTCCGAAATGTCCTTCGCGTCGAAGCCGTCGCCCAGGAAGACGAGGTTGATGCCTCCGTTGTTGCCACGGGTTGCCTTTTGCAAGGTGATGACTTCATCTTCGGCATACTCGTAACCGTATTGGGTGACGGTGCACGTGTGGCGGTAGTCCTGGTCTTTCAGCTTGAAGACAATTTCGCCCGTGCGCTCGCTCGTGCCGCTCATCTGGTCGATGGTCAGCACCAGTTCCGTTTTCTTGTTGCCGCTGGTTTGCGAGAGGCTGCACCAGTTGGGTATGCTCTCCACTTCCCATTCGCCCTCAGCATCTATCACGAGGTCTCGTGTGCAGCGGGTGCTGATGGCGTTAGCAATGTTGGGGCGGCACACCAGTTCGCGGTGGGCAGCGATGCGCTTGAAGTCGCTCCAACCACTGGCGGCCTGGTATTGCTGGATGGCGCTTTCGGGGACTTCGAGGGTGAAGTTGTCCTTGGGGACGCCGTTGAAAGCCGATGCTTGTGTATAGGCAGGGATGCTGCCTTTGCAGACAATGCTACCAATTCCCGTACACATATAGAAAGCTTCGTTTTGAATACTTTCCAAGCTTTCGGGAAATACTACGCCTTCAATGCTGCGGCATCCATAGAATGCTCCTTGTCCGATGCTGACCACTTCTTCGGGAATTTCGAGTATTCCCATCAGACGCCAACAACTGCCATAAATAGGATCGCCGAACACATTGTTACCGATTGTCCTCAATTTGCTTGGCAGTTTTAATTCTCCGGAGAAATCGCAACCATCAAATACATTGTCGCTCAATACAGTCAAGTCCTTAGGTAAAGCTAATTCTCCTTTAAATTTCGTATGTGCAAAAGCGTTTTTACCGATTGTAATGATGCCATCATGCATCGTCAGTGTTCCGTCAAATCCGCAATCGCTGAATACATCATCAGGCAATGCCGTTACTCCTTGAGGTATAGTCAAACTTCCAGTGAGATTAGCGCAAGCAGCAAAAGCTGCGGGACCTATAGTTTTCAAATTGTCCGGCAAATGCAATTCTCCATATAGATTCTTGCAAGTCCAGAAACTTTGTTCGCCAATATACTCCAAGTTGGTGGGAAGTTTTAGTTCACAAGTGAAGCCGCATTCACGGAAAGCACCCCCATACCAGTATTTTTCCCATCCGTTGCCTAATCTTTCCAATGTAGTAGGCAATGATAGACTACCTGTAAAGTTGTTACAACTGGCAAAGGCTCCAGCCATAATGTCGGTTACTCCTTCAGGAATATTAAGTGAACCGGTCAGGTTTTTACAATTCTCGAAAGCACCTACGTTGATTATCTTCAGTTTATCAGGAAGTATAAGGCGTAATAAAGACGTTTTTCCACTCATGGCTCCTTCAGGAATTTCATCTTCTTCATATGTGCGTGGTTGACAACTACCTGATCCAAAGTGCAGCAATGTGTCAGTTCGTGCTATCTTGACCTCTTTCAAGTTCAACGAACTAAGCATATCCATTGAGTCGCGCATGAAATAGAAGTCTACGCCATTGATTTCTCCCGTAATCTTTAGGTCTCGTAATTCGCGGAAATCTTTTTTTGCTGCAATGATAGCGTCTCTTAGATGCCCGGCTGTAGAGTTAATAACGATGTATTCCTTCATCGTTGCATCATGTGATACTTCATCATTCTCCCACGCCGTGATGCTTTCGCCCACCAAAGTGAAGGTATATTCGCCGGTTTGCGCCTTTTTGTTCACCTGGATGCTGAAGTTGTGCATCTTGCCGCTGGTATAGGTAAAAGTCTCTTCTTTCGAGAACTTGTAGGCCACACCATCTACCGTGATGGTAAACAGGGTAGTGCCCGCACTGATGGTCTGCGGCACGACAATGGCACGGAACTCATCGTCTTTCTTGTAAGGGATAATGCTGGTTTCGCCTACTTCGCCTGTGGCTGTCACTGTGCCGTCGGCCAGGTTGATGATAGCACTGCGCTTGGTGCTACTCACCAGAACGTTTTTCTCCAATCCGGCCCACTCACCGTCGGTGAAGCCTTCGCCTTCCACCAACGTCACACGGGGACTGCTCATGCGGTGGCGCATAGGCAGGCGGATGGCCTTTTCAGTAGGAGCCACGTCGGCGGCTTTACCCCATAGGAAGTCACTGGCCTCGTAGCCACCCATAACAGCTGAGGTGGTTTCGGTAGACTGGTCTTTCTGTACTTCAAAGGGGTAGGCATTGACATCTTCCGGCGAGCCGAAGGGATAGTAGCCGTAGACGTCAATGTGCGTGTGGTCGTCTTTCCAATAGACATCGTAGGCGGAGTTCCACTTATAGGCAGCTTCGTCAAACGTGTGCTTCACGTTGCTGCCTCGGTTGCCGCTGGCTTGCAGGGTGCCCGGTGTGCTTCCTTGGTAGTCTACGATGTACACACCTATTTCGTCTCCGTCGCAGAAACCGCTGTCGTTGACGCGGGTTGCGGCCACTTGTTCTATTTCACCGGACAGGGTGATGGGACGCCCATATCCGTTTTGCAACCCATAGCCGCCCGGATAGTCGTCAGTGCATGCCATTGCCAATGTCAGTGTGGCAAGGATGGCAAAGTTTGTCAGTTTCGGATTCTTCATAATATGTACCATATTTATATAGGTTATCATACAGTTTTATTCAGCTACTCCCCCGTTGTCTATGTCTTCGTCAACCCAATCATTTATATCGACGTTGATGCCGTTACTGGTTTTCCGGACAGTTAACGTGAACTGGTAGCGGTGGCCTCCGACAAAGGTGAAGCCCTTTTCCATGCTGTACGTCTTGCCGCCAAGGGTTACGGTAATGAAGTTACTGCTTTCGGGAATGCTCTGGGGGATAACCAGTGCCTTGAACTCGTTGCCCGTCGTGCGGAGGAAAGATATGCTGCCGGTGCCCGATGCCGGAGTGACTGTCCCGTTGGACAAGTTGACGGTAGCTTGATGGCGAGCATTGTTCAGCTGCACCTGCACGTCGGAAGCGGCCAGGTCGTTGTCGGTGAAGCCGCTGCCTGCCACCAGTTCCACTACGGCACAGCTGAATAGGTGGGAGAGGGTGATGTTTACTGCCTTTTCTGTAGGATAAGTCTTGCCCGTCTTTCCCCACATGAAGTCGCTGGCTTTGTAGTTGGCCTCCTTGCTTTGGTCGGTTTTCACTTCAACCGGATAGGCTGCCACGTCCTTCGGGTTGCTGCCGTATGGATAATAGGCATAAAAGTCGGCCGGGGTTGTTTCGTCTTTCCAGTAGACGGTGCTTTGGGGTGTCCATGCCCCGTTGCCGTAGGTAAAGGGCATGTTGTCTACGTAGTTCCCGGTGGATTGCAGGCTGCCGACCGTGTCTCCGTTGTAATTCACCACGTAGAGGCCGATGCGGTCTCCCGCCTCAAAAGCGGTGTCTGTGGCCTTGCTTACGATGTTTGCAATGCCGCAATGCAGGCTGATGGGCATCTGCCCGGGCACGGGTTCCGGTAGGGGCTCAGGGGTTTCGGGACTGTCTTCCGAAGAACAACCGCTTGCTATCAGGAGTGCAAGCCCCAGCATCCAAGTCGATAAATGAAGGTTTTTCATGCTTCTTTGCTTTTCTTATTATAATTTTGAGGCAAAGATAGCACCTCCTCCAACACCAATCAAGTTCATGTTGGTTCACACAAGTGTTAAAGTCCGGGGAGGGGAAGGCGGGGAGGGCTTCAGATGCGCTTCCCTTGCCAATGGCCGTGCCGCAGGTAGAGGTAGCTGAACAGCAGGATGGCGGCGGAGTAAACAAACTCGGCTGTCCAGCACACGGCCACGTCCATGCGGCGGATGAGGATGACGTAGGTGATGTAGGCCGTGTAGAGCACCAGGGCAGACAACTCCAAGGCCAAGGCTGTGCGCGTGTTGCCCGTGCCGGAAACGGACTGGAAGTAGATGAATGCCGGGACGGACAGCACGTAGGAGGCGCACAACACCCACAGCGAGGGGACTGCCGCTGCCCTCAGCCCCTCCATGTCGGTGTAGATGCTGAGCACCACGTCGGGAAAGAGGCAGCACACGGCAGCCAGGGGGGTGACAAACAGGTAGGCCAGCCGGATGTGCTTGCTGATGAGCCGGGGCACCTCGGCTGTATGTCCCGCGCCGATGAGGTTGCTCACCAGCGACCCGCAGGTGGAGGCAAAGGCACTCACCATCATGAACAGCAGTCCCGAGACACTGCGCACAATGTTGGTAATGGCCAGCGGCTCCTGCCCCAGGTGTTCTATGTAGAGGAAGAACAGAAACCAGGTGGACAGCGACACGCAGTTCTGTATCATCGTCCACAACGACACGCCCAGCATCCGCTTGAGGGTGGAGAAGCGGAAGCGCGGCAGGCGGTCCAGCCCATACTTCCGCAAGTCGATGTGCCGCCGGGTGTACACGATGAAGAACACCAGCGACACCGCTTCGGCCAGCGACGACCCTATGGCGGCGCCCGCAATGCCCAGGGCCGGGAAGCCCAGGTTGCCAAAGATGAGGATGTAATTGAACACCACGTTGCTCAGCACCATCACGATGGAGTTCAACGTCAGCGTCTTGGTCTGCGTAGTGCTGAGGAAGAAGGCGCGGAACATCACCGCGTTGAACGAGAACAGTGCGCCGAATACCCGCCAATGCAAGTAGCTTGTAGCCGCTTCGTATATCTCCGGCGACGAGATGATGCGCTTCAGTATGATGGGCGAGAAGAAGAACGACAGCACAAACATCACCACCGCCATGGTGCACTGGAAGTAGATGCCGTGGTAGAACAGGCGGCCTATCTCCCCATACTCGCCCTCACCGTTGCGCCTGGCCATGAGTATCTGCGCCCCGATGCTGAAGCCGAAAGCCACCATGAAGATGACGATGTAGAACACGCCTGCGATGGCCGATGCCCCCAGCTCCACTTCGCCCACGCGGCCCAGGAAGGCTGTGTCCGTCATGCCAATCATCTGCTCCATCAAGAGGCTGATGAGGATGGGGTAAGCAATGTGCCATATCTGGCGGTTGGTGTAAGTAGTAGGTATGTTTGCCGTATTGTTCATAAAAGTTGACATCTGAATAAAAAACGATTAAGAGTATAAGCCACCCGAGCTAACTTATACTTTTAGCCTGGCTAACTTATACTCTTAGGTAGGCTAACTTATACTTTTAGCCAAGTTAACTTATACTCTTTACTTCAGTCAGCAATATGACCTGATTATCAGTCTATTGCTCAAACTGTGGGTTAAGGAAAAAGTTCTTTACACTTACTTGCGCTTCTGCTGCATCTGTTCCCGTTGCCGTTGCATCTCCTCGGCCTGCTTCTGCATGGCCTCCAGGCGGGCGGCAAAGCCGGTCTTGCGTATCTGCTTGGGGTCTTTCTTATTGGCCTCCAGCTGTGCAAGGAGCTTGGCCTCGTCGGTGGTGCGGCGCAGGATGATGGTAGTGATGATGCTGACGAGCGTGGACACGAAGTAGTAATAGTTCAGTCCGGCAGGATATTCGTTCAGGATGAAGAGGAACATCAGCGGCATGAGGTACGACATCCACTTCATGGCTGCCATCTGAGGGTTGGCGCCCGTGTCCTGCTGCTGTATCATGAACTTCACGTTCAGCAGGTTGGTCACCGTCATCAGCACGCAGAACAGGCTGAGGTGGCTTCCTATCAAGGGTATATGGAAGGGGAAGTGGATGAAGGCATCGTAAGTGGACAGGTCGTCGGCCCACAGGAAACTCTCCTGGCGCAGCTCAATGGCGCTGGGCACAAACATGAACAAGGCCATGATGATGGGCATCTGCAGCAGCATGGGCAGGCATCCACCCATGGGGCTGACGCCGTACTGGCTGTAGAGGGCCATGATTTCCTGCTGCTTCTTCATGGCGTCTTCCTGCTTGGGATATTTCTTGTTGATTTCATCTATTTTCGGCTTCAGCACCCTCATGCGGGCGGAGGACATGTAGGTCTTCCACGTAGTGGGGTAGATGACGGCCTTCACGATGAGTGTCATGAGCAGCAGCACCATGCCCATGCTCAGGCCCCAGCCTTGCAGCCAGTCGAAGATGTTGATGGTGAACCACTTGTTCACCCAGCGCAGGATGGGCCAGCCCAGGTAGACCAGCTTCTCCAGCTCCCAGTCTTCGGTGCGCCCTTTGTCGAGGGCGGTGAGTGTCTTGTAGTGGTTGGGGCCGATGTAGAAGTAGAGCTGCGTGGCCGTCTGCCCCGTGGGGTCGAACTGCGCGCTCATCTCGGCGGTATAGTCTTTGATGTATCCGCTGCCCCTCTCCTCCAGCTTCGAGGTGAGCTTGGTGCCCTCAAAGCTGTTCTCGGCCAGCAGTACGGTGGAGAAGAATTGGTCTTTAAAGGCAATCCAGTCCAGGGGTTCGGCCACTTCCTCCTCGTCATCGCTGCTGTTGGAGAGGTAGTCGGTGCCTTCGCCCGTCACCTTGTAGGTCAGCTCGGCCAGGCGGTTCTCGAAGGTATAGCCCTGCTCCAGTTGGCGGATGCGCTGTGCCCACTCTATGTCGACATGCTTGTTGGTGGATGCCAGCTTGCCGTCCATGCCCACGGCCCGGATGGTGAAGTCCACCAGGTAGCTGTCGTGGTGCAGGGCATAAGTAAAGTCTATGTAGCTCTCCTCATTGGCGGCCAGGCGCATGGTGACGGTGCTGTCCGTCTGGTTCACGGGGATGAAGTAATAGTCCTGCGTCTGGATGGTCTCCCGTGTGTTGTAGAACAGGAAGTTCATCGAGGCGTCCGCCCCGCTGAACAGGCGAACGGGCGTCTGCCTGTCTTGCTCCATGTAGTCCTTCAGCTGGGCGAACGACACGCGTCCTCCCTTGCTGGCAATGTTCAGGGTCATGAGGTTGTTCTCCAGCTTCACCTGCTCGTCGGTGCCCTTCAGTGCGGCATAGAACAATGCGGTGGAGTCGTTCAGGGCATTGGCCCGCTCGTTGGCCAGCGCGGCCTCGGCTTTGGCCTTCAGGTCGGCCTCACGTTGCTGCACCTGGGCTATGGAGTCGTAGTAACGTTGTTGTGCCTCCAGCTGTTCCTGGCTGGGACGGCTCAAGAAGCTGAACCCCACCAGCAGGATGCCGATAAGGACAAGTCCGGTAATGGTATTTTTATCCATTGGTGTCTGATTGTTTACGTATATTTATTGTATGACTGGTTTAACATGAAGAATCCTTATTGCTGCTTGCCTTCGTTCTCGATGGCTGCCTTTACAAAGGCCAGGAATAACGGGTGCGGATGGAGCACGGTGCTGCTGTATTCCGGATGGAACTGCGTACCCACGTACCACTTCAGCGCGGGTATCTCTACTATCTCCACTAGGTCGGACTCCGGATTGATGCCCGTGCACTTCATGCCGGCTGCCTCAAACTCGGCCTTGTATTGGTTGTTGAACTCGTAGCGGTGGCGGTGGCGTTCCTGTATGTGCTCCGTGCCATAGGCCTCGTAGGCCTTGCTGCCTTTCTTCAGCACACACTCGTAAGCGCCCAGACGCATGGTGCCGCCCATGTTGGTGATGGACTTCTGCTCCTCCATGATGTCGATGACGTTGTGCGGAGTCTTCTCGTCCATCTCGCGGCTGTTGGCATCGGCATAACCCAGCACGTCTCTGGCAAACTCAATGGCCATGCACTGCATGCCCAGGCAGATGCCGAAGGTGGGGATATCGTGCGTGCGGGCATACTTAATGGCTACGAACTTGCCGCTGATGCCCCGCTCGCCAAAGCCCGGGCCGATGAGCACGCCTGCCATGCCTTTCAGCACCTCGGCCACGTTGTCGTCGGTCAGCTTTTCGCTGTTCACGAAGTCTACCGACACTTTGCGGTCGTTGTAGGTGCCGGCTTGCGACAGGGCCTCGCGGATGGACTTGTAGGCATCCTGCAGGTCATACTTGCCTACCAGTGCGATGTGTAAGGGAGGCGTGTTTTCTGCCTTGTGGCGGCGCTCCAGGAAGCTGCGCCAGGGTCCCAGACCCGGGGTGTCGCCCACGGGAAGCCCCATTTTCTTCAGGATGGTGGCATCCAGCTTCTGCTCCTGCATCAGGATGGGCACCTCGTAGATGGTGGGGGCGTCAATGCTCTGCACCACGGCCTCCTCGTCCACGTTGCAGAATTGGGCCACCTTCTTGCGCAGGTTGGTGCTCAGTTCATGTTCCGTGCGTAGCACCAGTATGTCCGGCTGAATACCTGCGCTTTGCAGCTCCTTCACCGAGTGTTGTGTAGGCTTGGTCTTCAGCTCGCCGGCGGCAGCCAGGTAGGGCACGTAGGTGAGGTGCACGCACAAGGCGTCGCGCCCCAGCTCCCACTTCAGCTGGCGGATGCTTTCCAGATAGGGAAGGGATTCAATATCGCCCACCGTGCCGCCAATCTCCGTAATCACGAAGTCAAACTTATATTTATTGCCCAGCAACTTCACGTTGCGCTTTATCTCGTCGGTGATGTGCGGAATGACTTGAATGGTTTTCCCCAAATAGTCGCCATGACGCTCTTTGTCGATGACGCTCTTGTAGATGCGGCCCGTGGTGATGTTATTGGCCTTGGTAGTCTGTATGCCCAGAAAACGCTCGTAGTGCCCCAGGTCGAGGTCGGCTTCATGTCCGTCCACGGTGACATAGCATTCGCCATGTTCATAGGGGTTCAGCGTGCCCGGGTCGATGTTGATGTAAGGGTCAAACTTTTGGATGGTTACTTTATAGCCTCTGGCTTGCAACAGCTTACCGATGGAAGACGAAATGATGCCCTTGCCCAGCGAAGAGGCAACGCCACCGGTTACGAAAATGTACTTTGTTTCTCCCACAATGATATGTTTTTTATATTTGGTTTATTTTCTCTTATTCTACAGTTAGACAGGAAGATCCGAAAACTCCCCGCCTTAAAAAGCGCAAAAATACAAAAAAAGGAGGAGAACGGAAATATTTCGTGCCGACGTTTTCACTAAAATTTAGGATTCCCGCACGACTTTCTCATTAAACTTTGGGACAACATCCCTCTCCAAAAGATTAGTATTAAGGATAAATATTTACAGGAATGCCTATATCAAAGTATATCATCCACCTATCTCCTTCCGAACATGTCCGGATTTTCTACGCTCCACCTCCGATCCTATACGCCGATAGACTATAGGACTTGGATAGGACTTGTATAGGAGGAGAATAGGAGGTGGTATGGTGCTGAATCGAATATGGTATAACAATGTATTGATTTATAGCATAATACGAATGCTTCGCGGAATAATTTTTGTAAGAAAATAGGAATAATCAATATTTTTCATGTAAGCATTTGTGGATTTTAGTATGAAGAGTACGGAAATTTTAATATATTTACATTTTTATTCTTGCATAATTCGTTATTAAGGGAGGCTGTCTGCAAGGCATCAATAAACTCTCGTTCTGTCATCTTAGGCAAAATAAAAGGATTGTAGTATTCCCTCATTGCTTTTCAACAGTCTGGCAATTGGCATAAATTTTGCTGCTTTCCCGGGAAAGCAATGTTGCTTGAAAAAAACAGATAGCGTGATATGAACCACATCTTCACCCAAACCTTGCAGGAATGGTATGCCGTGAACAAGCGTGACTTGCCGTGGCGGCATACGCAGGACCCTTACCTGATATGGATATCGGAAATCATCCTTCAGCAGACAAGGGTGGCGCAAGGCTACGACTACTTTGTGCGCTTCGTGCGCCGTTTTCCCGACGTGGAGGCTTTGGCTTCGGCCTCGGAAGAGGAGGTGCTGAAGCATTGGCAGGGCCTGGGCTACTACTCGCGGGCACGCAACCTCCATGCGGCGGCACGTAGCATGAAGGGGGGCAAGTTTCCCGGTACATACGAGGAAGTGCGGGCCTTGAAAGGGGTAGGGGACTACACGGCGGCGGCCATCTGCTCGCTGGCCTACGGCATGCCCTATGCAGTGGTGGACGGCAATGTGTATCGCGTGCTGGCGCGCTACTTTGGTATCGACACGCCCATAGATTCGGGCAAGGGGAAAAAACTCTTTGCCGGGCTGGCGGGCGAGATGCTGGATAAACAGCGGCCGGCCGAATACAACCAGGCCATTATGGACTTCGGTGCCTTGCAGTGTGTGCCGCGCGAGCCGGCGTGCGACGTCTGCCCTCTGGCCGAAAGCTGTGCGGCCCGGGCCGAGGGCAAGGTGGCCCAACTCCCCGTGAAGCAGCATAAGACGCAGACGGCCAACCGCTACTTCAATTACCTGTATGTGCGCATGGGCGAAGATATCCTGTTGCATAAGCGGACGGGCGATGACA
This sequence comes from uncultured Bacteroides sp., assembly GCA_949288715.1. GTDB lineage: Bacteria > Bacteroidota > Bacteroidia > Bacteroidales > Bacteroidaceae > Bacteroides. The sequence continues at coordinate 40,649 of CASELH010000001.1, forward strand.
TCTGGAAGAATCTGTATGAGCTGCCTTTGATAGAGGCCGACCACGACATGACGGAGGCGGAATTGCTGGCTTCCGATGCATTCTGCTCCCTTCTGGCCGAAGGTGAGGTTCCGCTTGTCTGGGTGATGGAGCGGGGGGTGAAGCACGTGCTGTCCCACCGGGTGATTTATGCCAACTTCTATGGAGTGGAGCTGCCTCAGGATTCGCATTCATTTTCTGCTTATATCTGCATCAAGGTTGCCAATTTGGAAAATTATGCCCTGCCACGGCTGGTGCATGCATTTTTAGAAAAACAGTTATAAAAGATGCCCATGCTCTTGCTTCGTGTGGATATTCTTGTTAATTTTGGCAGCAAATTTTAAAAGCGGAAGTTATGTCAGTAAATAAAGTGATATTGATAGGAAATGCAGGGCAGGACCCTAAAGTGACTTATTATGACGGTGGAAGCTGCGTGGCACAGTTGCGCTTCGCCACTACGGAGAAGGGATATACGCTGCAAAACGGCACCCAGATACCCGACCGCACAGAGTGGCATAACTTGATTTTCCGTAACCGTTTGGGTGAAATCGTGGAGAAATATGTGCACAAAGGCGATAAGCTTTATGTGGAAGGTAAAATACGCACCCGCTCGTATGACGACCAGGCTGGCATCAAGCGCTATGTCACCGAAATCTTTGTGGACAATATGGATATGTTGTCTCCTAAGTCGATGGCCGGGGGAGGCAATGCCCAGAATGCTTCACCGGCAGCTTCGCCCGTTGCAACGGCACAACCCCAGCCGGCCGCAAGCCAGCTGGACGACTTGCCTTTCTAAAACCTATGTTGAACTAAAATAAATATCTTTGGACTCAGACGTTTTTCTATACCATTTGAATGCCGCCTTTGGCGGAGTGACCGTGTATGCCCCATCGGTAGATGCTGTTGTCGCCATAGTGTTGGCCACGTTGTTGCTGCTGGTTTCGGGCTTTACCTCTGCCTCGGAAGCCGCATTTTATTCCTTGTCTCCATCCGATGTGAACGTGATAGACGAGAAGAAACATCCTTCCGACGAAAAGATAAGCCGCCTGCTGGGCAGTTTCGACCGTCTGATGGCCTCCATGCAGATAGCCAACACTTGTGTGAACGTGGTGATGGCCGTGCTTTACACCTACTTCTTTCTGAATGTGTTTTATTTTGATGCCGAGGTGGTGTCGCTGCTGCTGTTGGTTGTTTCCCTCATCATACTGTTGCTCTTCTTTGGAGAGTTGGCGCCAAAGCTGTATTCTGTGCAAAAGCCGTTGGCCTTCTGTCGGTGGGCAGCCGGAGGGGTATCCATGCTTTGCACTCTGTTTTATCCGTTGGCCTCTATGGCAGTGCGTTGCATGGCTTTTTGCAACAAGCACTTTGCCTGCAAGAAGCACAATATGCCTTCGATTGACGAACTGTCTCATGCCTTGGAGTTGACAGATAAGTCGGAATTGTCGGAAGAAAACAACATGCTGGAGGGCATTATCCGCTTCGGCGACGAAACGGCTAAGGAAGTTATGACCCCCCGGCCGGACATTGTGGACTTGGATATCCGCACTTCCTTCAAAGACGTGCTGAAGTGCATTGTGGAAAATGTATATTCGCGCATTCCGGTATATGCGGAAACCAAGGACAATATAAAGGGAATACTTTACATCAAAGACTTGTTACCCCATCTGAATAAAGGTGACAACTTCCGGTGGCAATCGTTGATAAGGCCTGCCTATTTCGTTCCTGAAACAAAGATGATAGATGACCTTCTTCGAGACTTTCAGACGAATAAGATACACATCGCCATAGTGGTTGATGAATTTGGGGGGACATCAGGCATCATTACGATGGAAGACATTATAGAGGAAATTGTGGGCGAGATTCATGATGAGTATGATGAAGAGGAATCCACCTATGCAGCCGTGAACGACCATACCTGGATTTTTGAGGGAAAAACCTTGCTGACAGACTTCTATAAGGTGACCGGGCTGGCGGAAGAATCTTTTGAAAATGTAATGGGCGATGCTGACACTTTGGCAGGCCTTGTGCTGGAGTTGAAAGGCGAGTTTCCGGCGTTGCATGAAAAAATTGTATACGACAAATATGAGTTTGAAGTCCTGGAGATGGATAACCGGCGCATCTTGAAGATAAAATTTGTGGTTACTCCTTAAACTGTGATTCTGATTTGTCCTAATGCCAGTCTTTTTGCAACATAGTGAGCGCCATTATTGCTGGGCGGTGTGGAAAATAGAGGAAACGGCGGATGAATTGTTGGCCATGCTTCCCCACGCAGATGCTTATGCACAAGAGGTGCGACGTTTTGCATCGGAAAACCGACGCTTGGAGTGGCTGGCGGCCAGGGTATTGCTTTGCGCCATGCTTGGCAAGGAAAAGCGCATAGCTTACTATTCCAATGGAAGGCCTTATCTGCCGGATGACCTGAGACACATCAGCATTTCGCACACTAAAGGATATGTGGCAGTAATCTTGGGCGAAAGCCCGTTGGCTGGGGTAGGAATCGACATAGAACAATACGGCGAGCGTGTCCGCAGAGTAGCAGACAGGTTTGTCCGTAATGATGAAGTAATCCATAGTTATAAGGATACGGATATTTGGGCATTGCTGCTTCATTGGTCTGCCAAAGAGACTGTCTATAAATGTTTGGACCAGCCGGAGGTGGACTTCCGGGAACATTTGCGGGTTATGCCCTTTGAACTTGGCGGGCAAGGAGTGTTTGATGTGTGCGAATACAAGACTGCTGCGGGCAAGCATTATGCAGTCCGTTATCAGCTTCATCTGGATTTTGTATTGACTTGGACGTGTTTTTATTGAGATAAGTCAGATTTCTGCGGACATTTTAAGCATAAAATTTGTGGTTTCCGTAAAAAAACGTACCTTTGCACCGCAATTAAGGCTGGTTCCGTAGCTCAGCTGGATAGAGCAACGCCCTTCTAAGGCGTGGGTCCTGCGTTCGAATCGCAGCGGAATCACAAAAAGCAGCTGTTTAAAGGGCTGCTTTTTGTTTTTTATTCCTTTGCTTTACCGTTGCGAATATTAACAGAAAAACTAATATCAAAATGCATCCACAAACCACTTACCTTGAGTCGAAGCCACATTATGAGATATTGGACGGGCTTCGCGGAGTAGCGGCTATCATGGTTATCATTTTCCATTTCTTCGAAACCCATTCGGGAGGAAACCATGTGGTTCAAATTATCAATCACGGCTATCTGGCGGTCGATTTCTTTTTCATGCTTTCGGGCTTTGTGATAGGTTATGCCTACGATGACCGCTGGGATAAAATGACGTTGGGCACTTTCTTCAAGCGCCGTGTCATACGTCTTCATCCTATGGTCATTATGGGCTCTATTATCGGAGCAGCCTTGTATTTCTTTCAGGATTCTCCTTGCTTCCCTATGATGGAAGGGGTTTCTGTGGGGACGGTATTGTTGGTTATGTTATTAGGCTGTACTTTGTTGCCGCTGCCTTTGAAGTGGGATATCCGCGGATGGACGGAAATGCATCCGCTGAACGGGCCGGCTTGGTCTCTTTATTATGAATATATTGCCAATATTCTTTATGCGTTGTTTATCCGTAAGTTCAGCAAAGTGGCCTTGACTATATTGGTGGTAATAGCCGGCTGCTTTACGGTTTACCGTGCATTGACAGCTCCCGCCGGAGATATGGTAGGCGGATGGGCATTGAACTGGGAGCAGCAGTACGTGGGCTTTGTACGCCTGATGTATCCTTTCTTTGGCGGCTTGCTTTTGTCGCGTTTAGGATGGCTGATAAGGCTGAAGAAACGTGCTTTCTGGTGGTGCAGCCTCATTATTGTTGTCATGCTTTCGTTGCCACGTTTCGGTGGTGAAGAACATTACTGGATGAATGGGCTGTATGAGGCCAGTTGCATTCTGTTTCTTTTCCCGGTTATTGTGGCCATGGGGGCAGGAGGAAAGGTGACGGGCAAGCGCTCTACAGCCATTTGCAAGTTCTTGGGTGATATTTCCTATCCTATATATATTACGCATTATCCCATTATCTATATATATACGGCATGGGTATATAACAACGAGATAACCCTTTGGGAGGGACTTCCTTACCTGCCATTGATATTGGTAAGTGCCATTGCGTTGGCTTATGGCTGCTTGAAGTTGTATGATGAGCCATTGCGCAAGCGACTTACCAATCGGTTCTTGAAGCATAAGAAAGCTGCTTGATTCCGTTTGGCTGTACAAAAAAACGCCTGTTACCAAATTGATGGCAACAGGCGTTTTTTATTTGTTACACCAATTACTTGATGTCAATGACTTTCTTTGATTTCTCCTTGGCTTCTTCCGTGAATTTCGGGAGTTCTATGTTCAGAACGCCGTTTTCCACATGAGCCGAAATCTTTTCTTTATCCACATCGTCGGGCAGAATCATGGTCTGTTGGAACTTAGAGTAAGAGAACTCGCGACGCAGGTAGCGTCCTTCCTTCTTGTTCTCATCTTTGTTCTCGCTTTCGCTCTTCTTTTCCATAGAGATGACCAAATTGTTGTCTTCATCGATATGGACATTGAAGTCTTCCTTCGTCATGCCAGGGGCAGCCAATTCTACTTTATATTCATTTTCGGTCTCAAATACGTTGATGGCAGGAGCGGTAGCGTTGGCCTTTATCATCCAGTCGTTATCAAAGAAATCGTTAAAGATACTCGGTAACCAATTTTGTGTTCTTCTAACAGGTGTCATAGTCATATCTCCTATTTTTAAGTTAAACATTCAAGTTGTTTTGAACTCCGACTCTTGGTGTTTCCCGTGTCGTCTTCCGGCTTCACTTTGTGTTTCTCGAACCGTTGTTCGCATAGGATATGGCAAACTACGTGCCAATGGATTTTTAGCGGTTTTATTGACTATTTGTCATTGATACTCTGACTAAACGGCTATATTTATGACATTTTGTTAGAAAAACATAGAAGGGAACAGCTAAATCAGTTTGAAGCGTATCCTCCACCGCCTGGTTGCTTCGTCCCAATCCTGGCTGATGATTTTAAAGGTACCTATTTCCGAGGTGTTGGCTACGTGGGTGCCAATGCAGAGGCATTCGTCGTAATCGCCAACCTTTACTACACGCACGGTGTCGGAGGCATTGGCCGGCAGGCGTTCCATGTCAAACCGTCCTTGGGCTTCTTCCCGGGTGATGTATTCAGTGGTGACGGGAAGGTGGCGTGCAATGACTTCGTTGACCATATTCTCCAGCTTCTCTATGTCTGCTGTGCCGGGGCAGGATTCCAGGCGATAATCCAGTTTGCTCTTTTTCCGTTCAATGTGTGCCGATATGGAGCGTCCGCACCCGAACAGCCGTATCATGGTTTGGTTGATGATGTGCTCGGCGGTGTGCATGGGTGGATACTCTTGCTTGTTGTGCTCGTTGAGTTGGGGTTGTTGTTCCATGATTGCGGTATTTTGTTATTGTTATACTTGTTGTATGCGCTATGTTTAGGCTTCGGCCTTGTGTTTGAGCATTTCTTCCATTTTCAACAGTTCATCCCTATATTGGGCGGCTTCGATGAAGTTGAGCTTCTTGGCTGCTTCTTTCATCAGCTTGCGGGTGCGCTCGATGCTCTTTTCCAGTTGGGCACGGTTCATGTATTGCATTATCGGGTCGGCGGCCAAGCCGGCTTCACTTTCTTGTTCGGTGTAGGGACGCGGACCGTTGGCTGCCATATGGCTGGCAAATACGTTGAAGCTCTTGTTCTTCTTGATTTGTTGCGGGGTGATGCCATGCTCTTCGTTATACTTCAGCTGCTTCTCGCGCCGGCGGTTGGTCTCTTCTATGGTTTTCTGCATGCTCTCCGTTATGGTGTCGGCATACATGATGACCATGCCGTTGATGTTTCGGGCAGCGCGTCCGGCGGTCTGGGTCAGTGAGCGGTGGGAGCGCAGGAAGCCTTCTTTGTCCGCATCGAGTATGGCCACGAGGGAGACTTCGGGCAGGTCGAGGCCTTCGCGAAGCAGGTTGACGCCAATCAATACGTCGTAGACCCCGGCCCGCAGGTCGTCCATTATCTTTACCCGCTCCAAGGTCTCTACGTCGCTATGTATGTAGTTGCACTTCACGTGGTTGTTCAGCAGGTATTCGGTCAACTCTTCGGCCATGCGCTTGGTGAGGGTGGTGACCAGCGTGCGCTCTTTGCGCTCTATGCGCAGCTGTATTTCTTCCATTAGGTCGTCTATCTGGTTTTGGCTGGGGCGCACTTCTATGATGGGGTCCAACAGGCCGGTGGGGCGGATGACTTGTTCCACCACGATGCCTTCCGACTTCCTCAGCTCGTACTCGGCCGGGGTGGCGCTGATGTAGATGACCTGGTGGGTCATGGCCTCGAACTCGTCGAAGGTGAGCGGGCGGTTGTCCATGGCGGCGGGCAGGCGGAAGCCGTATTCCACCAAGTTGACCTTGCGGGCACGGTCGCCCCCATACATGGCGCGGATTTGCGGGATGCTGACGTGGCTTTCGTCCACCACCATCAGGTAGTCTTTGGGGAAGAAGTCGAGCAGGCAGTAGGGGCGCGTGCCCTCGGCGCGTCCGTCGAAGTAGCGCGAGTAGTTTTCGATGCCTGCGCAGTGGCCCAGTTCGCGCAGCATCTCCATGTCGTAGGTGACGCGCTCTTGCAGCCGCTTGGCCTCGAGCATACGGCCTTGCTCTTCAAACCATTGCACGCGTTTGTGCAAGTCGTCCTCTATGTCGTGAATGGCGCGCAGGGTGGCCTCCTTGGTGGTCATGAAGAGGTTGGCGGGGTAGATTTTGTAGTCGTCGAAGCGGTTGATGGTAACGCCGCTCACGGGGTCTACTTCCTCAATGCTGTCCACCTCGTCGCCCCAGAACACCACGCGCAGCAGGTTGTCCGTATAGGCCAGGAAGATGTCTATGGTGTCGCCCTTGACGCGGAAGTTGCCTCGGTTCAGCTCCACGTCGTTGCGGGTGTAGAGGCTGTCCACCAGCTGGCGCAGGAAGACGTTGCGGCTGAACGCCTTGCCCTGCCGCACCTCGATGACGTTGTTGTAGAAGTCGGCCGGATTGCCCATGCCGTAGATGCACGACACGGAGGAGATGACCACCACGTCCTTCCGCCCCGACAGCAGTGCCGAGGTGGCCGCCAGGCGCAGCTTGTCTATCTCGTCGTTGATGGCGAGGTCCTTCTCTATATAGGTGTCCGACGAGGGCAGGTAGGCCTCGGGCTGATAGTAGTCGTAGTAAGACACGTAGTACTCCACCGCGTTGTTGGGGAAGAAGCCCTTGAACTCGCTGTACAGCTGTGCGGCCAGCGTCTTGTTGTGGCTCAGCACCAGCGTGGGCTTGTTGATGTTGGCAATGACGTTGGCTATGGTGAACGTCTTGCCCGAGCCGGTGACGCCCAGCAGCGTCTGCGCGGGCACGCCCTGCAGCACGCCCTCCGTCAGCTGTTCGATGGCCTCCGGTTGGTCGCCCGTGGGACGGTAATCGGATATCAATTCAAACTTGTTCATCCTGATACTTACTCATGATTGCGGTGCAATATTCGCTAAAATCTTCGACATAAACAAGGGAAGAGGGCGTTTCTTCGTGTAGGGAGGTCGGTCGCCAGATATGAAGTTTGCTTTGCGACCATTGTGCGTACCCTCACAAGCCTGCATGTGTATACCCTCACAAGCCTACATGAGTGGGTAGGCTCATGCCTCATTTCTCTTTGGCCAGGGTGAAGACAAACTCCAGCCCGCCTCCCTGGCGGTTCTTGGCGGAGATGGTGCCGCCGTGTATCAGCACGGCGTTCTTCACGATGGCCAGCCCCAGGCCGGTGCCGCCCAGCTTGCGCGAGCGGCCCTTGTCCACGCGGTAGAAACGCTCAAACAGGCGATTGAGGTGTTCGGGCGGAACGCCCACGCCGGTGTCCGAGAAGCTGAAGTAGAAGAAGTTGTCGTCTTCGCGGAAGCACTTTATGTCGATGCAGATGCGGGTGCCGGCATAGGCTATGGCGTTGTCCATGAGGTTGCGGAAGATGGAGTAGAGCAGTGAGTAGTTGCCCCTCAGCTGTATCTTGGGCCGGAGGGAGTTGACCACGGTAATCTGCTTCTGCTCCAGCTCCAGGGCCACTTCGTTGACCATGTTGGTCACCAGCAGGCTGATGTCTACCTTCTCCATCTCAATCATGTTGGCCGCCTCGTCCATGCGGGTCAGCACGGAGATGTCGCGCAGCAGGCGGCTCAGGCGGTTGCTTTGGGCGTAGCAGCGCTCCAGGAACACCTGCATCTTCTCGCGTGGCAGGTTTTCATTGTCCACAATGGTCTCCAGGTAGCCCTGTATGCTGCTGACGGGTGTCTTCAGCTCGTGGGCAATGTTCTGCGTCAGCTGTCGCTTGAGGCGCACCTGCTCTTCCTCCTGGGTGATGTCGTTGATGGATATCTCGAAGCTGAGGTCTTGGAAGATGATGCACTCCACGACAAACACGCGGCCGTTCTTGTTGATGCTGATGGACATGCGCTTTTCTTCCTTGTAGTCCCAACGCTTGGCCTTGTTGATGAAGTCGGTGATGCTTTTGAACTCGTCGATGGCGAAGATGTCTTCCGTAGTCTCCAGGTTGGAGTCCGATATGATGTTGCCGTATTGGGTGAAGAGGTTGTTCACCAGTATCTCCTTCTTGTCTTTGGTGAACACGCCCAAGCCTTCGCGCGACGTCTGTAGGTGGGTGATGAGCTTCTCGCGCTCGATGTAGAGGTCTTCCTTGGTCTCCCGCAGTCGCTTGTATATCTGCACGATGTGCTGGGATATTTCCCCCAGCTCGTTGTGCGGGAAAGTGGAGTCAATGTTTATCGGCTCATTCTTGTCCGCCCGCTTGGCAAACTCCCGCAGCTGGTTGATGGCCGTGCCCAGCTTGGAGACGTAGGTATAGAAGATGAATATCAGCGCCAGCGTGATGCCGATGGTGAACCACAGGTAGTGGGGGTCGACGGCCAGGTTGTTGACGAGGCTCACCGTGTAGGGCAGCGCCGAGCGGATGATGCAGTCGTCGTAAGCGGCGGCCGAGTAGAAGTAGGAGATGCCCGTGGTCTCCGAAGTCCGCCTCACGTCGTGCCCCTTGCCCAGGCTCAGGGCTTGTTGTATTTCGGGGCGGTCCATGTGGTTTTCCAGCCCCAGGGGATAGCCCGGCCGGTAGTTGTCGAACATCACCATCCCGTTCCGGTCGATGATGGTGACGCGCAGGTCGGCATCGATGTAGCGCACGATGTACCCTTCGATGGCCTGCGGCCAAAGGCTGTCGGGCAGCTGGCATATCTCGCGGTGCAGCCTCTCGTTGCAGTCTTGCAGCTGCACGTCCAGCAGTTCTATCTTATACTCCTTTTCCCGCTGGTATTGGTAGGCCATGAAGCAGCCGGCGAATATCAGGAATAACGATATGACGGAAAGAAACAGTTTTTTGCTGTATGAAAGGAAGCGTCTTTCTTTATTCGGCTTCAAAGCAGTATCCATATCCCAAACGTGTTACAATGCATTTGCCATACGTGCCAATCTTCTTGCGCAGGCGGGTGATGTTCACGTCTATGGTGCGGTCGAGCACATAGACTTCATCGCTCCAGATGCGCCCCAGGATGTCTTCGCGCGAGAATACGCGCCCCTTGTTCTGCAAGAGCAGTTGCAGTATTTCGAACTCCTTTTTGGTAAGGGGTGCTTCCATGCCGTCTATGCTTACTTTCTTCTTCACGGTGTCCAGCACCAGCGACTTGTATATCAGCTGTTCGGGCAGTTGCGCCGCGGCGGTTTGTGCCGTGCGCCTCAGTACGGCCTTGACACGTGCCACGACTTCGCGCAGGGAGAAGGGCTTGGATATGTAGTCGTCTGCCCCTACGTTGAATCCCGTGACGGTGTCGTTCTCCGTATCTTTGGCGGTAATGAATATGATGGGAATCTTGGCGGTATTCTTGTCTTTCTTCAGCATGCTGGCCAGCTTGAATCCGGAGATTTCTCCCATCATCACGTCGAGCAGTAGCAGGTTGTAGCTTGCTAAGTCCATCTTGAGCGCCTCTTCGGCAGAGTTTGCGGTGTCTACCTCAAATCCTTCATTCTCAAGGTTGAACTTCAAGATTTCGCACAAATCTTCTTCGTCGTCTACGGCTAAAATTCGGTAATTGTTCATAAGGCTTGTTTTTGCTTATTATTGCACGGCAAAGGTGAGAACTTGCTGTTACGGAGTAGTGAAATATGTGTTACAATATTATTACAATTCAAGCCTGCGGCCATTTTCCGCATCCATGGGCGGCTTGTTTCTTTTGCAAATGTACATCATTTTGTTTGCATATAAACTATAGTAGTACTACTTTTGCACGAATTACGAGGAAAGGCATTGCGTATGGAAAAAGGCAAAAAGTTTATTTCTCCGGGGGCATGGTTCTCCATGGTTTATCCGGAGGCATGGAGTGAGTTTGAAGGCGGCGAAGGGGCTTTCTTGTTTTACAATCCGGGCGAGTGGACGGGAAATTTCCGCATCTCGGCCTATAAGGGAGCACCGGGATATGGCCAGGAAAGCGTCCGCCAGGAGTTGGAGGAAAATCCATCGGCCCGGCTTGTAGAGGTGGGCAAGATGACTTGTGCTTATAGCCGGGAGATGTTTGAGGAAGACAATGCTTGCTACACGTCTCACATCTGGATAACCGGCATCGGCAATGTGGCTTTCGAATGTTCGTTCACCGTGCCCCAAGGCGCCCCTGTGGCAGAGGCGGAGGATATTATCTCTTCACTTGAAGTGCGTGTGGAGGGCAAGAAATATCCGCCTGAAATCATTCCCGTGCGACTTTCCGAAATCTACCAAATCAATGAGGCCTACGAGTGGGTGGAAATCCGGGTGAAGGATTTGCTGAAGAAAGACTTCCAAGGAGCGGAAGCCGACGTGCTCTCCATGCAGCAGGTGGTGGACCTCGATGGCATCAGTCGCAAGAAGCGCGAGGCGTGGATGGCCTTTGGCATCGTGCTGTGCGTCATCCTGGCCAATGAAGCAGACGGCATGGAGTGGCGCACGCTGATGGATGGCAACCGCGAAGCCCCGGTGCTGCTCCATGTGCCCACAGGGCGGTGGATAGACCCCATGAAGCTGGTGTGGAGCAAGGTGAAGGCCGGGGAAACGATAAGTTTGGCGGAGACATACCAAAGGTTTGGAGAAGGCGAGGGCTTTGCAAGAGATAGCGAGGCGACAAGTATTTACGGTAACATCTGATATACACAATATTTTGGCTGCAGTTAATTCTATACTCCAGGTTGAGAATCTGACGAAATCTTTCGGAGATTTAGTCTTGTTTGAGCATTTGTCCTTCGGGCTCTCCGAAAGGCAACGGGTGGGGCTTATTGCCAAGAATGGAAGTGGTAAATCGACTTTGCTGAACATCCTTTCCGGTAAGGAAGGATATGACGAGGGAATCATCTCCATGAAGCGCGACCTGCGCGTAGGCTACTTGGAGCAGACGCCTTATTATCCGGAAGAGCTGACTGTGCTGGAAGCCTGCTTCTATCACGGCAACTCCATAGTCGACCTTATTAAGGAATACGAGCGCTGCATGGCGCACCCCGACCACCCGGGGCTGGACGACTTGTTGGTGCGTATGGAGCACGAAAGAGCCTGGGATTATGAGCAGAAAGCCAAACAGATTCTCTCCAAGCTGAATATACGCGACTTTTCCCAACAAGTAAAGTCGCTTTCCGGCGGGCAGTTGAAGCGGGTAGCTTTGGCTAATGTCTTGATTACAGAGCCCGAACTGCTGATTCTGGATGAGCCAACCAATCACCTTGACTTGGAAATGACCGAATGGCTGGAAGAGTACCTAAGGCGCACCAACCTGACTTTGCTGATGGTGACGCACGACCGCTATTTCCTCGACCGGGTATGCTCGGAAATCATAGAGATAGACAACAAAGTCCTCTATCAATACAAAGGCAATTACAGCTATTATCTGGAAAAGCGCCAAGAACGCATTGAGGCAAAAAACGCCGAAATTGCCCGTGCCAACAATCTCTATCGCACTGAACTCGAGTGGATGCGTCGCATGCCGCAAGCCCGTGGGCATAAGGCCCGATACAGGGAAGAAGCTTTTTATGAACTTGAAAAAGCGGCTAAGCAACACGTCAGCAATGACAACGTAAAATTGGAGGTGAAATCATCCTACATAGGCAGCAAGATATTTGAAGCCGACCATCTCTACAAATCATTTGGGTCGCTGAAGATACTGGATGATTTCTCCTACATATTCTCCCGCTATGAAAAGATGGGCATTGTGGGAAATAACGGGACAGGGAAATCTACCTTCCTCCGCATCCTGATGGGGAAAGAACAAGCCGATAGCGGCACGCTCGACATCGGGGAAACAGTGCGTTTCGGCTATTACTCGCAGGAAGGATTGAAATTCGATGAGCAGATGAAGGTGATAGACGCTGTGCAGAACATTGCTGAAGTAATAGAATTGGGTAATGGAAAGCGATTGACCGCCAGCCAGTTTCTGCAGCATTTCCTTTTCACGCCGGAGACCCAGCATAGCTATGTGTATAAATTGAGTGGAGGCGAGCGCAGGCGCTTGTACTTGTGCATAGTGCTGATGCGCAATCCTAACTTCTTAGTCCTCGACGAGCCCACCAACGACCTCGACATCGTAACGCTTAATATACTGGAAGAATATCTGCAAGCCTTCAAAGGATGCGTCATTGTAGTGAGTCACGACCGCTATTTCATGGACAAGGTAGTAGACCACCTGCTTATATTCAATGGCAATGGCGATATACGCGATTTCCCCGGGAACTACACCCAATACCGCCATTGGAAAGAAGAAAAAGATCGGCGGGAAAAAGAGCAATCGGCCACGGTAAAGTCTCAAACGTCCGCTCCAATCAAGCCGCGTGAAAATGAAAAACGTCGTTTGTCCTTTAAAGAGCGCCGTGAGTTTGAACAGTTAGAACAAGAAATCAATGAATTGGAAGCCGAAAAGAAGGATATTGAAGAAGCCTTGTGCAGTGGCACCTTATCGGTGGATGAACTTACAGAAAAATCGAAACGCTTGCCTCGCCTCACCGAAATGATTGATGAAAAAACAATGCGTTGGCTTGAATTAAGCGAATGGGCATGATTACGCTGCATGCCCATTCGCTTACCGTATGCATTTACAGCCCCACTATGTCCATTTCTTTTAAAAGGTGGGAAGCCCCTGCATATTTGTCTATTATAAATAAGGTATAACGGATGTCAACACACGCCGCCCGTTGGGAAGACGGACGGAAAGCTATATCGCCGGTCAGGCCTTCATAATTGCGGTCGAATGCCGTCCCTATAAGTTCGCCACGTCCATTAAATACAGGACTGCCGGAGTTTCCTCCAGTATTATCTGTGTCAACAATGAAGCAAACAGGCATTTCACCATCCTTAGGGCGTGCATAATGCCCATAATCCTTGTCGCGATACAATTGTTTAAGCTTTTCGGGTACAACGAATTCCCAATTGTCCGGGTCTTCCTTTTCCATCACACCACGTAAGGTTGTGGCATATTCATTGACAATGCCGTCGGCAGGAGAATAGGACGCCACCTTGCCATACGTTAAACGAAGGGTGCTGTTGGCATCTGGATAGATAAATTGGCCGTTTTCATGCTTCATGTCCATCATGCCTTTTACCCAAATCTTATGGGCTTTGTTGTAATCGCGGTTAGCATCGTGCATATCCAGGGCGGTTTTCAATAGCCCGTCAGTTACAGAATATTTGAATAGAACCAGCCAATCATTGTTTATCTTGTATAAACTGGGCTTACGGATAAATTTGTCAAAGTTGGCTTGGTTACCAAAAATGGAATGCTCGAAGCATGCGTCAATAAACTTGTCCGTATCCCCCTTAAAACGTTTTTCTATAACTTGGAAGATAGCAATGCGTTGGTCTTGTGGAATATATTGGGTATACAACCGCATCATTTCTTTGCCAACCAGCCGTTCCACTTCAGGGAAGGGGACAGAAGCAAAGTAGCGCTCGGCGACAGCCTTTAAGCTATCGGCCGCTTGGCGTATACGTTTCTTGTCTTTCGTCTTCAAGGCTGTGACCAATCCACTTGTATTGGGAATCTTTAAGAAATCCATGCCATTTACCATTGCTTCCTGAATAGCCTGTTGATGATATAAGGCAGGGCGGCGTTGTTTCACAATCCGCCGTATGGCATCAAATGCAGCTTGATAAGTGGTGTCACCCAATCGGCGTCCTCGTTCCAACAGCTGTTCTTGCTGCGCTATCTTGGTGTCCAATACTTTCAATTTGACAAGTCCTTCGTTCATGCCCAAAGCATTTTTCCAATAGTTGGCGCTTGAGGCATATTTCGCGGCATAATGTATGCGTACAGCATCTGAGTTGAGCATTTCTTTCATCAGAATCTTTTGACGGGCATCGCGCACATGGATGCGCATGAAGTTGGTAGTCTGCATGCGTTCTTCCACTTCATCGCTTATCATATATCGCCAATTGCGTCCGGGAAATCCCATGACGAAGGCAAAGTCTCCTTCAGAATATCCTTGCAAGCTGATGCGCAAAGGGCGTTTTACGTGTAATGGCATGTTGGTAATGGAGTAGGGGGCAGGTTCTCCATTGGGCTTAGCGTAAATGCGGAATAACGAAAAATCGCCTGTGTGCCGGGGCCACATCCAGTTGTCTGTATCAGCGCCAAACTTGCCTATGCTGCTTGGCGGTGCGCCCACCATGCGTATATCAGTATAGGTAGTTTTAATGAACAGATAATATTTGTTGCCTCCATAAAAAGCTTTCAGCTCAATGCTTTTGCCTTGAGGCAAGGCAATTCCTTCTACAAGGGCGAAGCGCTGTGCCACTGTCTTTAAATAGCTTGGCGATAAGAAATTGGTGCCTTGCGGGTCGGGGTCTTTTGCTAATTGCTCCTGTACAAAGCCGGTGACATCAAGAATCTGGTCAATAATTGTAACAGACAGTCCTTTACAAGGCAGTTCTTCCTGGCGCGTCATTGCCCAGAAGCCGTCTGTCAGATAGTCGTGTTCTACGGTAGAATGCTGTTGTATGTATGAATACCCGCAATGGTGGTTGGTCAATACCAGTCCTTCACGTGAGATGATTTCGCCCGTACAACCGCCGCCAAAGTGCACTACCGCATCTTTAAGCGATACACTATCGGGACTATAAACAGCATCAATAGGAATTTCAAGCCCCATTTCGCGCATCACAGCAGCATTTTGTTCTTTCAGGTCGGTAAGCATCCACATGCCTTCATCCGCGTGTGCAGGTAGCAGGCAAGCGGTCGCCAAAAGAGTAAATATTAGTTTTTTCTTGTTCATATAGGTTTGGAATATTATATGTTTCCATGCAAAGGTAAACAAAATTCTTTTACTTGCAAAAAGAAGAATCCACCTACATTCAGAGATGAACGCAGGTGGATTTCTTTAGTTTATCAAGCAGCATTGCCTACTTTTACTTACGGTAGCAAGCAATGTCTTCTTTCCGGAAATTTTGGATAAAGGCATTGTGCTTCTCCACTTCAGCTTCGGCATAGTTGAGGTATACCTTGGCGGATTGGGTGAATAATTCCGGCGCGCGGGTGGCATCTTGAATGATAAGGTGCGACATTACGCAATCGGCAGCCATTTCATACAGGCGGCGAGCCATCAGGTCGTGCAATTCCTGGTCGGCAGCTTCCTTCACCAGGTTGGTGCACGCTTCAAACTTGTCGGTCATAACTTTTACGCGCTCCAACAGGGGCTTCATCTCCTCCGAGCAAGGAACCTGTTCATAGTCGCGCAGGGTGGCCAAGTAAGCGCCGTTGGTGACATAGCGGATGGCTGCCACCGTTTGCAACTGTGTGGTGCCCTCGTAGATGCTCGTGATACGGGCGTCACGGTAGATGCGTTGGCAGGCATATTCCAACATAAAGCCGCTTCCGCCGTGCACCTGGATGCAGTCGTAAGCATTTTGGTTGGCATACTCGGAGTTCATACCCTTGGCCAGCGGGGTGAAGGCATCGGCCAGCTTGGCATATTTCTTTTGCTCTTGCCGCTCCTCAGGTGTCAGTTTACGCTCGCGGGCAATGTCGTCCAATGCCTTGTAGATGTCCACATAGCGGGCCGTCTGATAGAGCAAGGCACGTCCGGCATCCAACTTGGCCTTAATGGTAGAAAGCATATCGTAAACCGCCGGGAACTCGATGATGGCTTTGCCAAACTGTTTGCGGTCTTTAGCATAGGCCAATGCTTCGTTATAGGCAGCTTGGCTCAAGCCAACGCTTTGTGCGGCGATGCCCAGGCGGGCACCGTTCATCAGAGCCATCACGTATTTGATAAGTCCCAGCTTGCGGTCGCCACACAGTTCGGCACGGGCGTTTTTGTAAACCAGCTCGCAGGTGGGTGAGCCGTGGATGCCCAGCTTATTTTCAATGCGGCGCACGTTTACCCCCCCATCACGCTTGTCGTAAATGAACATGGAAAGGCCGCGGCCGTCACGTGTGCCTTCTTCCGAGCGAGCCAAGACGAGGTGCAGGTCGGCATCTCCGTTCGTAATGAAGCGTTTCACTCCGTTCAGCCTCCAGCACTGGTTGGCTTCGTCGTAGGTGGCTTTCAGCATCACGCTTTGCAGGTCGCTGCCGGCATCCGGTTCCGTCAAGTCCATGGACATGGTTTCGCCGGCACAAATGCGGGGAATGAAACGGCTGTGCTGGTCTTCGTTGCCGAATTCGTAGAGTGTCTCTATGCAATCTTGCAACGACCAGATGTTGCCAAACCCGGCATCGGCAGCAGCTACAATCTCGGCGCACATAGTATAAGGCGTAATGGGGAAGTTCAATCCCCCGAAGCGCCTGGGCATAGTCATGCCGTTCAGCCCGGCCTTCACCATGGCGTCCAGGTTCTGCTTGGTGCCGCTGGCATATTCCACGCGCCCGTTGGCACAATGGGGGCCTTCCTCGTCCACGCCCTCTGCATTGGGGGCAATGACCTGTCCGGTGATTTCACCGGTAATCTCCAGCACCTTGTCGTAAGAATCAATGGCATCCGCATAGTCCTGCGGAGCATAATCATATTGGTCTTTATCTCGGTATCCGCGTTCCTTAAGCTCGCAGATGCGTTCCATCATCGGGTTGTTCAGATGGTAGCGCAGTTCAGGTATCTCAGTGTAGAAATTATCCATGGTTATTTGCTGTGGGATTTATAGTATTTTATCATCTTCGGAATCACTTCTTCAACGGTGCCGTTGATGACGTAATCCGCAATAGTGTTGATGGGGGCATTCTCATCGCTGTTGATGGAGATGATGATGCCGCTCTCCTGCATGCCGGCTATGTGCTGAATCTGTCCGCTGATGCCGCAAGCAATGTAGAGCTTGGGACGCACCGTAACGCCTGTCTGCCCTATCTGTCGGTCGTGGTCGGCAAAGCCTGCATCCACGGCGGCACGGCTGGCGCCTACCTCGGCGTGCAGCTCCTTAGCCAACTCGAACAGCATGTCGAAGCCTTCCTTCGAGCCCATGCCATAGCCGCCGGCCACGATGATGGGCGCGCCCTTCAGGTTGTGCTTGGCCTTTTCCACATGGCGGTCGATGACCTTCACCACATAATCTGTGTCATGCACATACTTGGCCACGTCGTGGTTGACAACCTCGCCTTGGTAGTTCTCGTCCAGAATTTCCTTCTTCATCACGCCCTCGCGCACGGTGGCCATCTGCGGGCGGTGTTCGGGGTTGACAATGGTGGCCACGATGTTTCCGCCGAAGGCCGGACGAATCTGATAGAGCAGGTTCTCATACACCTTGCCTTCTTTCTTATCCTCATGGTTGCCTATTTCCAGAGCAGTGCAGTCAGCGGTCAGTCCGCTGGTCAGGGCGGAGGATACACGGGGGCCAAGGTCGCGGCCGATGACGGTGGCACCCATCAGGCAGATTTGCGGTTTTTCTTCCTTGAATAGGTTGATAAGGATGGACGAGTGGGGCAGGGAGGTGTAGGGGAACAAGCCCGGTGCGTCGAACACATGCAGCTTGTCCACACCGTAGGGCATCACTTGCTTTTCTATGCCTGCCAGGCCCGATCCTGTGGCGATGGCTTCCAGCTGGCAGCCCAATTGGTTGGCCAGCTTGCGGCCCTTGGTCAGCAACTCCAGGCTGACGTCGGCAACGGTAGTGCCTTCTATTTCGAGATATACAAATACGTTGTTCATGTTCTTTGAGTTAAGAGCTACGAGCTACAAGCTACGAGTAAGTGATTTCTACTACTTGTCGCTTGCAGCTATCAACTTGTAGCTGAATTTATCCGATGGTATGGTTTTCTAAGAGTTCTACAATCAGGCCTTCCACATCCTGGTCGCTTCCGGTCAGCGTTTTGCTTTCCTTGGCTTGGAAGGAGATGTTCTGTATGGTCTTCACCTTGGTGGGCGAACCGCTCAGACCACATTGTGCCAGGTCTGCATTGACATCGGCCGTGCTCCACTCCACGATGTTCAAGTAAGGGCGCTGGTCATACATTTCAGCGTAGGGCAGGGCTGCACCATCCTTGGTGATGGCTGCCTTTTCTTGTGCACCAAGGGCACGTTTATACTTCTGCACCAGCTTGGCGTTGCGGGGACGACAGGGAGCCGCGCTACCGTTGACGGTGATGACCAGGGGCAGGGGAGCCTCTACGGTTTCCACACCGCCGTCGATGTGACGCTTGATGGTGATTTTCTTGCCGGCTTCGTCCACATTCAAGATTTCTTCGGCATAAGTCACCTGGGCCAGCCCCAGCTTCTCGGCCACTTGCGGGCCTACTTGCGCCGTGTCTCCGTCGATGGCCTGGCGTCCGCCGATGATGATGTCGTATTCGCCAATCTGCCGTATGGCCGTAGCCAGGGCATAGCTGGTGGCCAGTGTGTCGGCACCGGCAAAGGCGCGGTCGGTCAGCAGATAGCCGCCATCGGCACCGCGATACAGTCCTTCACGAATGATTTCGGCCGCGCGCCCCGGTCCCATGGTCAGCATGGTCACGGTAGAGCCCGGGTGTGTCTCCTTCAGCCGCAGGGCCTGCTCCAAGGCATTGAGGTCTTCGGGGTTGAAGATGGCGGGTAGAGCCGCACGGTTGATTGTGCCGTCGGCCTTCATGGCATCTTTCCCGACGTTGCGTGTGTCGGGCACTTGTTTTGCCAATACTACGATTTTCAAACTCATGTTGTAATATTTAGAATTAGTATTAGTTTCTTTTTTCCTCCCATCCATGCGGAAGGTATATGTATTCATGTTATTATCAAGGTGCAAAGTTAGAGAAAGAGTTTGGTTTGGCAAGCATTCGAGGCATTTTTTCAAACCGGATGCGTCCAACCAGTTTTTTAATCTGTAGCCGGACGGTGCCTCGCCCTGTTTGCTTCGCTTCTCATTCGTACCTCATTCGGTACTCATTCGCTCCTCGTTCGTTCCTATGGAAGCGAAGCAAAACCCTCGCAAAGGCGGTGCCTTCTCCTTGCAAAGGCGTTGCCTTGCCCAGGAAAAGGCAAACTATGCGGCTTGGACGAAAAAGATGCAGGTAACAATTTTGCAGCCTTACATATTTAATTTATTTTTGCAGGCGAAACATAAACATGGGGCTATTATGAACATTTTGAAAACGGGAATGTGCCTGATGCTTGCCTTTTGCCTTGCCCGCCCTGCCGTGCAGGCGCAAGAGGTGACAGGCGGTGCGCTTGTGCCCGATACCTGCAGGCAGGACAGTGCTTTGATTACGGTGGAGGCAGTGGAGGCTGTGACCGACACGACGGCCGTGCCGGCAATGCCGGATTCGTTGGCTGCAAAGCCGGACACGCTGACCCTGCCAGACACACTTGCCCGGGCAACACAGGTGGCCAAGACCGACACTGTGCCCAGGAAAAAGAGCAAGGCCAAGCGGCGTCCCAAGCTCGACGATTTCTTTAAGGATTATTGGATATTGAAGTTACGCCCGACGGGGATGCATACCTTTGCCATGGATACGGTTTCGCTGCTGTATGAAAAATATATCGGTGTTCTGGACTACTTGAATGACCCCTCTACACCGGAGCGCTACATTGCTTGCAACCCCGATTATTACCGCCTGTTCATGCCCTTGACCTATTATTATTCGCCGATAGAGAGGGTTTCGAAGATAGATTGGAAATTTCAACCTTTTGCCGCCTCCCCGGCTCTGGACAAGAGCCTGCTGCCCATCGACACATTGGCCTTCACTGCGAAGGAGCGGATTAAAGAGCGGGTGGACCGTGCCCTGCTGGAGGCCTACGTCAACTATCCCCAATTGGTGGTGCGCACTGAAGACGAGATAAACAGTACCCCCATGTTCAAAGACGACATCAGGAGAGAGGCCTCTTCCAAAAAACGTTCGGTGATAAAACTTTTCGCCTCCGACCCCGCAGAGCAGGTGCAAAGCGAGTCGAAGGGCATCGTTATCCGCAAGCCCAACTGGTGGACAACGGGCGGAAACGGCTCGTTGCAGTTCACGCAAAACCATTTTTCGGATAACTGGTATAAGGGCGGGCAAAGCACTCACTCCCTGCTGGCAGGCCTACAGCTGAAGGCCAACTACAACGACCGCGAGAAAATACAGTGGGAGAACTTGGTGGACGCCAAGCTGGGCTTCGTGTCATCGCCCTCGGACACTGTGCACAACTATCTGATAAACAACGACCAACTCCGACTTTACAGCAAGCTGGGCATACAGGCCATCTCCAAGTGGTACTACACCATCTCCACAGAAGTGAAGACACAGTTCTGCCCGGCCTACGATGCCAATAGCGAGGTGATGAAGGCCGCCTTCCTGGCTCCCCTCGACTGGTCGACAAGTCTTGGTATGGACTACAAGCTGTCCAAAACGAAGATAAACCTCTCTGTCTTCGTAGCGCCCTTGACCTACACCATGCGCTATGTGGGCAATGAGAACGTCAATGAGACGAGCTATGGTCTGGAAGAAGGCAAACGGGTGAAGCACGACTTCGGCTCGCAGGTGCAAACCAACTTGACGTGGACACCTACCTCTTTCGTGAAGCTGACTTCCCGCCTGGATTACCTCACCAGCTACAAATGGGTGCGTGTGGAGTGGGAGAATACCATCGACTTCCTGCTGAACCGTTACCTTTCCGCCAAGCTGTATGTGTACGGGCGGTTTGACGATGGCAACAAGCCCACCGTGGGCAATAGCTATTTCCAGGTGAACGAGACGTTAGGCTTTGGCCTGAACTATGCCTGGTAGCCCATTTTTCTGCCTTAAATAGGAAAAAGCATGCAGGTAGATGTAGAAAAATCTTCCGGATGACTTGTAGTTCATAAATTATGCTTAAATTTGCCGCGATTGTAATGTTCACTTTGCAAAATGGCAAATACAATAAAACACTTAGGTATCGTGGAAAGCATCGAAGACCATCATATACAGGTGCGGATAGTGCAGACTTCGGCATGTGCCTCATGCAGCATCAAGGGGCACTGCACTTCGGCCGACGTAAAAGAAAAGCTTATCGACATAGCCGCTGCCGACACTTCTTCCTACCGGCAGGGCGATCACGTATGGGTAGTTGGCTCTCTCTCTATGGGCGGAATGGCTGTATTGCTGGCCTTTATCATTCCCTTTTTCATCGTGGTGGTTTCACTATTCGTTTTCATGGCTTTATGGGGCAATGAGTTGTATGCAGCGCTTGGAGCGCTGGTGCTGCTTATACCATATTATTATATACTGAGGTTGAACGGCAGGTGGCTGGGAAGGAAATTCTCCTTCTCCATCCAACCCATGGAGTAGCCCCCGAGAGTATAGAGCCGGATGGCTGAGTAATTCTATCAAAAACAATAATAATCAATAACACATTAGTTTTATGCATGTAATTCTGATAGCAGTAATCTCATTGGGAGTGATAGCGATAGTCCTTGCGGCTATCTTGTATGCGGCTTCCAAGAAGTTTTCTGTGTACGAAGATCCGCGTATCGGCCAGGTGGCGGCAGTTTTGCCACAGGCCAATTGCGGTGGGTGTGGATACCCGGGTTGCAGCGGCTTTGCCGACGCTTGCGTCAAGGCGGGCTCGCTGGAGGGTAAGCTCTGTCCAGTGGGAGGGCAGGCGGTCATGTCGAAGGTGGCAGACATCCTTGGCTTGTCCGTCGCTGCCTCCGAGCCTATGGTGGCGGTGGTGCGTTGCAATGGCACTTGCAGCAACCGTCCGCGTGTCAATCAGTATGACGGCGTCAAGAGTTGCGCCATAGCCTCTGCCCTTTATGGGGGAGAGACGGGTTGCAGCTACGGTTGCCTGGGATGCGGCGATTGCGTAGCCGCCTGTAAGTTCGATGCCATACACATGAACCCGGACACAGGCCTTCCCGAAGTAGACGAAGCCAAGTGTACGGCTTGTGGCGCCTGTGCCAAGGCCTGCCCGAGGAACATCATTGAAATTCGTCCGCAGGGCAAGAAGTCGCGTCGTGTGTATGTACAGTGCGTCAACAAAGACAAGGGCGCGGCAGCCCGCAAGGCATGCGCGGCAGCCTGCATCGGTTGCGGCAAGTGCGTCAAGGTGTGCGCCTTCGAGGCGATTACGCTGGAGAACAACGTGGCTTACATTGACCCGGCCAAGTGCAAATCGTGCCGCAAGTGCGAGGAAGCTTGTCCGCAGGGAGCCATCATTGCCCTCAACTTCCCCCCGCGCAAGCCGAAGGTTGAAGAGAGCGTCGCTCCTGCCAACGAGGCTCCCCAGCCGGCCGTAGTAGCAAATAAGGAATAGAATAGTAAACTTGTTAATGCAAAGAGATATATGTTGAAGACATTTTCAATCGGTGGTGTCCATCCACACGAAAATAAACTTTCAGCACATCAGCCCATCATCAAGGCGGAAATCCCGGCCAAGGCGGTTATTTTGCTGGGGCAGCACATCGGTGCGCCTGCAAAGCCCGTGGTGGCCAAGGGAGACGTAGTGAAGGTAGGAACAAAGATTGCCGAACCGGGAGGCTTTGTATCTGCCGCCATCCACTCGTCCGTCAGTGGCAAAGTAGCTAAAATTGATACGGTGGTAGATGCCAGCGGATATCCGAAGCCCGCCATCTTCATCGATGTACAGGGCGACGAATGGGAAGAGAGCATCGACCGGTCGGACACGCTGGTCAAAGAGTGCACGCTCACTCCGGAAGAGATTGTGAAGAAAATAGCCGATGCAGGCATTGTGGGACTTGGAGGCGCCTGCTTCCCTACACAAGTCAAGTTGTGTCCTCCGCCTGCGTTCAAGGCAGAGTGTGTCATTATCAATGCTGTGGAATGTGAACCCTATCTGACAGCCGACCACCAGCTGATGCTGGAGCATGCTGAGGAAATCATGGTGGGAGTGACCATTTTGATGAAAGCCGTTAAGGTAAGTAAAGCATTCATTGGCATAGAGAACAACAAGCCTGACGCTATTCAACTGATGACGAAGGTTGCCTCGTCGTACAGCGGCATTGAGGTTGTTCCCCTGCAAGTGAAATATCCGCAAGGCGGCGAGAAACAACTGATTGACGCCATCATCCGCCGCCAAGTAGCAGCAGGCGCACTGCCTATCTCTACCGGTGCCGTGGTGCAGAACGTGGGCACGGCTTTTGCCGTCTATCAAGCAGTGCAGAAGAACAAACCGCTGTTCGAGCGCGTGGTTACCGTTACCGGAAAGTCGTTGCAAAAGCCTTCCAACTTTCTGGTGCGCATAGGCACCCCCATGAAGCAGCTGATAGAAGCTTGTGGCGGTCTGCCCGAAGACACGGGCAAGATTATAGGTGGAGGCCCCATGATGGGCAAAGCCTTGGTGAGTGACGAGATACCCACGGTGAAAGGCACTTCCGGCATACTGATAATGAACGAGAAGGAAGCCCGCCGTACCGCTCCCCAGCCTTGTATCCGTTGCGCCAAGTGTGTGGCGGCTTGCCCTATGGGTTTGGAGCCATATCTGCTGGCTACGGTTTCTGCCCACGGAGACTTTGAGAGAGTTGAGAAAGAAGACATTATGTCGTGCATTGAATGCGGTTCATGCCAGTTTACCTGCCCCTCCAACCGTCCTATGCTGGACTACATCCGCTTGGGTAAGGCTAAAGTGGGAGCCATGATACGCGCACGCCAAGCAAAAAAATAACATAGAAGTATGGAAAATAAATTAACTGTGTCCCTGTCGCCCCACGTCCACGGCGGCGATAGTGTGAAAAAGAATATGTACGGCGTGCTCATTGCCCTCTTGCCGGCCTTTTTGGTGTCGCTGTATTTCTTCGGATTAGGTGCGTTGGTCGTCACGGCTACTTCCGTGTTGGCTTGCGTGTTCTTTGAGTGGGCTATTGGCAAATTCATCCTGAAGCGCGAAACGACTTCTATCACTGATGGGTCGGCCATCATTACTGGAGTGCTGTTGGCCTTCAACCTGCCGTCCAATTTGCCTGTGTGGATTATCATCATCGGCGCTCTGTTTGCCATAGGTGTAGCCAAGATGTCGTTTGGAGGGTTGGGTTGTAATCCTTTCAACCCGGCACTGGCAGGGCGTGTGTTTCTGTTGCTCTCCTTCCCGGTGCAGATGACGAGCTGGCCTGCTGTTGGCCAACTGACGGCTTACACAGATGCCGTAACTACAGCTACTCCACTGGCTGTGATGAAAGGCGTGATTAACGGAGCACCAGGTTTCTCGCTGGACCAACTTCCGAGTTCGCTGGACTTGTTCTTGGGCAACAATCCCGGTTGTATAGGCGAAGTGAGCGCGCTGGCTTTGTTACTCGGCTTGGTCTACATGTTATGGAAGAAGATCATCACTTGGCACATTCCGGTATCCATTCTTGTTACGGTGTTCGTTTTCGCGGGCATTATGCATTTGGTCAATCCGGAGTTGTATGTGTCGCCTTTGGTGCAATTGCTGTCAGGCGGCTTGCTGCTGGGTGCCGTGTTCATGGCTACAGATTATGTGACATCGCCTATGAGTCACCGGGGCATGCTGATTTATGGTGTGTGCATCGGTGCACTGACGGTGGTTATCCGTCTCTTTGGTGCATATCCGGAGGGCATGTCGTTTGCCATCCTTATAATGAACGCGTTCACGCCGCTTATCAATACGTATGTCAAACCTAAACGCTTTGGGGAGGTGGCCAAGAAGAAATGAAAAAGTTAGAATCTACATTGACAAACATGTTGTTGGTGCTCACGGGTGTGACAGTTGTCTCCGTGGCACTGCTGGCTTGGGTAAACGAACTTACCAAAGAGCCTATTGCCCAGGCTAATGCAAAGGCGTTGAGCGATGCTGTCAACTTGGTAGTACCGGGTTTTGACAACAATCCCATAGCCGAGAAGAAGATGCAGGAGGTGAATGGCGTGCAATATGCCGTCTATCCGGCTACCAAGGGTGGCGAATACATCGGTGCGGCCGTCGAGGCAAGTGCCATGGGTTTTGGCGGCGAGTTAAAAGTGCTGGTAGGTTTTGATGCCCAAGGAAATGTCTTGAACTACTCCCTGTTGCAGCATGCCGAAACGCCGGGATTAGGTTCAAAAGCCGACGTATGGTTCAAAGCCGGAGGCAAGGGAGACATTACCGGTATGAATCCCGGGCAGCAGCCTCTTGCCGTAAGTAAGGATGGCGGTAAGGTGGATGCCATTACGGCTTCTACCATTACGTCGCGCGCCTTCCTTAATGCAGTGAATGCCGCGTATGCAGCCTTTGCAGGGCAGGAGCAAGCCGATGGAGTAACCGGTGCCACGCAAACTAATGTTGAACAGCCTGCGGGTGAGGAAGAAGCTACCCCCTCGCCAGCCGCCCAATAAATAGAAAGGAGTGATTGCTATGAACAATTTCAAAGTTTTAATGAACGGCATTGTCAAGGAGAACCCAACTTTTGTATTGCTCCTGGGCATGTGCCCCACGCTTGGAACAACGTCTTCAGCCATTAACGGCATGGGCATGGGGTTGGCCACGGCCTTCGTGCTGGTGTGCTCCAATGTGGTCATCTCGGCCATAAAGAACCTTATCCCCGACATGGTGCGCATTCCTGCCTTTGTGGTGGTAATAGCCTCGTTCGTCACATTGCTTCAGATGATTATGCAGGCCTATGTGCCGGCATTGTACGCTACATTGGGTCTGTTCATCCCACTTATCGTGGTGAATTGCATTCTCTTGGGGCGGGCTGAAGCCTTTGCGGCAAAGAACGGTCCAGTAGCTTCCATGTTTGACGGCTTGGGCATGGGCTTGGGCTTCACTGTGGGACTGACTACGCTGGGTGCCGTGCGCGAACTGCTGGGTACGGGCAAGATTTTCGGTCTTACTGTCTATCCCGAAGATTGCGGCATGCTACTTTTCGTGCTGGCTCCGGGCGCTTTCATTGCTTTAGGCTATCTTATCGCTCTGGTAAACAGATTGAAGAAAGCTTGACCACAGTGAGTTGACTTATTAATACTCCACTTTTAACAGATTTCTTATGGAATATATACTTATATTTATTTCGGCAATCTTTGTCAACAACATCGTGTTGTCGCAGTTCTTGGGCATATGTCCCTTCTTGGGCGTATCCAAGAAGGTTGACACTGCGTTGGGTATGGCCGCCGCAGTGGCTTTCGTGCTCACCATCGCCACCATCGTTACCTTCCTCATACAGAAGTATGTGCTTGATGCCCTTGGCTTGGAATACCTGCAGACCATTACCTTCATCCTGGTCATCGCGGCCTTGGTGCAGATGGTGGAAATCATACTGAAGAAAGTGTCGCCTGCGCTTTATCAGGCCTTGGGCGTCTTTCTGCCGCTCATCACGACCAACTGCTGTATTTTGGGTGTGGCCATCCTTGTCATTCAAAAAGATTACGACCTGCTTACGGGTATCGTATATGCCTTCTCTACTGCCTTGGGCTTCGGCTTGGCGCTGACCCTTTTCGCCGGCATACGCGAACAACTCAGCCTGGTCAGCATTCCTAAGGGGCTGCAAGGCACGCCCATTGCACTCATTACCGCCGGGCTGTTGGCCATGGCCTTCATGGGTTTCTCGGGCGTGGTGAAGTTGTAGCTATGCGGGGTGGAGGATTGATTCCATGCCTGCCACAGATAAAACTTACACATACGAAAGCCTGCTTCCAGTATCATGGAGGCAGGCTTCTTATTGTTAAAAAAGCGTAACAAAGTAGGGCTGAAACGGAGCAAACCGCTATCTTTAACCTGCCGTTTGGAAGGCCAAGGGCATTCTCATAATGATGCCAGACTGATTGGAAACTACCTAACGGCCTGATAAACAACAGTACTAAAACAACAGAACATGCAGATATTACAGCTACCCGGTACGGACAAGGCTCTCTACGAGTTGGTGGCTCCATTAGTGATGGATCCCAAGGTCATTAGGTGGAACAACAACTTCCCCTTCCGCACATCGCCTCGTTTTGAGTGGTTCGTGGCCGTGGACGAGGGCCAGGTGCTGGGCTTCATGCCCGTAGAACACAAACGCAGTGAAGATGTCATTAACAACTACTACGTAACTGACCGCAAAGCTGACACGCTGGAACAGTTGATTCGCTATGCTATCGGACACTTGGAAGAAGGCCCGACGCTGGCAGCCGTCAGCTTTAAAGAAGACAGGGAGCTCTTTGCCAGCCTGGGCTTTGAGGATGAAAACGTGTGGACCCGCTACGTACGGATGAGGAGAAAAAAACAGTCAAAATGAGTCAGCCGAAGAACGTGTATGAACTGGCCGAGGAACGCCTCGACATTATCTTCAAGGAGTTTGATACCGTGTGCGTCTCTTTCTCTGGAGGAAAGGACAGCGGTGTATTGCTAAACTTGTGTATAGACTACATCCGTCGCCACAACCTGAAGCGCAAGTTGTGTGTGTTTCACATGGACTACGAAATACAGTACCGGCAAACAATTGACTATGTGGACCGTACCCTCGCCGCCAACCGCGACCTGCTTGAGGTGTACCGCGTCTGCGTACCCTTCCGTGTGAGTACATGCACCTCCATGTATCAAAGCTACTGGAGGCCATGGCAAGAAGACCTTAAGGACATCTGGGTGCGTCCCCTGCCAGAGGATTGCTACACGAAAGAATACTTTCCCTTCTACCGCGAAGACATGTGGGACTACGACTTTCAGATGCTATTCGCCAAGTGGCTGCACGAGCGGAAAGACTCGGTGCGCTCGTGCTTCCTTATCGGCATACGCACGCAGGAGAGCTTCAACCGTTGGCGCAGTATACACCTCAGCCGTAAGTACCAGATGTATCACAACTATCGCTGGACCTCGAAGATTGGGAACGACATTTATAATGCCTATCCTATCTACGATTGGAAGACTACCGACATTTGGACAGCCAACGGAAAGTTCCGCTACGACTACAACCATCTTTACGATCTTTATTATAAGGCCGGAGTCAGCCTTGAGCGGCAACGTGTGGCCAGTCCCTTCCTGTGTGAGGCACAAGACAGCCTCCGTCTGTATCGTGCTATCGACCCCGATACGTGGGGGCGCATGATAGGGCGGGTGAATGGTGTCAACTTCACCGGTATCTATGGCGGAACACGGGCTATGGGGTGGCAGTCAGTCACACTTCCCAAAGGGTACACTTGGAAGGAGTTCATGCACTTCCTGCTCTCCACCTTGCCCGAGGAGACACGCCGCAACTACCTCCGCAAGCTCACGGTAAGCATAGAGTTTTGGCGTACAAAAGGAGGCTGTCTGTCGGACAGCACCATCGAGAAGTTGCGGCAGGCGGGTGTCATCATGGAGGTGGGTGGCTCCACAAATTACAAAACCACCAAGAAACCCGTGAAGATGGACTACTTGGACGACATCAATATCCCCGAGTTCCGTGAGATACCTACCTATAAGCGCATGTGCGTGTGCATCCTAAAGAACGACCACGCCTGCAAGTACATGGGCTTTGCCTTGACAAAGGAGGAAGCCTACAAGAGAGACAAGATAATGGAACAATTCAAAAATCTGAAATTATGACCGACTACAAGAGCCCGGTGTACAATGTGCGGGCAGTGCCTGTAGAGAAGGTGCAGGCCAACGACTATAACCCCAACGTGGTGGCCCCCCCCGAAATGAAACTGCTTGAGTTGTCCATTTGGGAGGATGGCTTTACCATGCCCTGCGTTTGCTATTACAACGAGCAGGAAGACAAATATATATTGGTGGACGGATTCCACCGCTACCAGGTGCTGAAGACCTCCAAGCGCGTTAATGAGCGTGAGCATGGCATGCTGCCTGTGGTGGTCATCGAAAAAGACTTGTCCAACCGAATGGCATCCACCATCCGCCACAACCGTGCCAGGGGCACCCACACCATCGAACTGATGTGCAACATTGTGGCCGAGCTCGATAAGGCCGGCATGTCCGACGAATGGATTATGAAGCACATAGGCATGGACCGCGACGAACTATTGCGCCTCAAGCAGATTTCCGGACTTGCAGAGCTTTTTGCCGACAAGGCCTTTAGCGTGCCCGACGAGGCAACGGAGTTCCAGCCGCCTACGCCGCAGGAAACGTCGCTGTGATTACATATATGGGGAATGCGTTACTCCTCTTTCCGGAGCGCAAACCCCATAAGCAGCCCGTCATATCCATCGGCTATGCTGGAGACAGCCTCCAACGTGCTGTTTCCACTCTTTCCGGCCAGTAGCTGCACCAGGTCGAGCAGACGGTCGAAGTTGAACAGCAAGTCCATCTGTGCCGACGTGTATTTCAGCGTGGCTTTCAGGGGCACCAGGCGAGCCAGCTTGAGGGTGACGTGGTTGTCCGCCTGGTCGTAAGAGTATGTCCCTTTTACCGGCTTTCCTCCCAAAGTAGCCTGGAAGGTGCTGTCGGCCTCGAAGGTAAAGCTCAGTGCGCCTTCACGGAAGCCCAGCTTTTGCAGCTGTTCGTCCAACTTATCAGCCAAGGTGTTGGCTGCTACGGCACCTCCGGCCTTGGCCAGCAGGTTGTCCGATTCAAACTCTACGGCAGCACCCGTATACACCCATGTGCCGGTCATTTCAGCCAGGTTGGTGCCTGTCACGGCACTGACAATTTTCTCCACATTCTCTCGGTTAAGCAAGTCCTTCAATCCCTGAGCCTGTGCGCATGGACATGCCAGCAGGATGGCTATAAGGGTCGAAAAGGCAATTGATGCATACTTCTTCATACGTCTATTTTTGTTTATTATCAGATACTTGTTTGTTGATGTTGTCGATAAACTCCAGCAGCTCTTCGCGTCCGCGCCGTGTTTCGGCGGAGGTTACAAAGCTGGGGGGAAGTTCTTCCCACTGGCCTTCTAAGTGTTTCAGGTAGGCTTGCACGTTGGTCTTGAGGGCACCGGGCTTCAACTTGTCGACCTTGGTGAAGACCAAGGCGAAAGGCACGGCATTCTCGCCCAGCCACTCTATGAATTCCAGGTCGATGGTTTGGGGAGCGTGCCGGCTGTCTATCAGCACGAACAGGCATGTCATCTGGCGGCGGTGCAGCACGTAGTTCTCTATGATGCGGCGTATTTGTTCCTGCACGCGGTGTCCGCGCTGGGCGTAGCCGTAGCCGGGAAGGTCGACGATGTACCATCGGTTGTTGATGAGAAAGTGGTTGATGAGCAAGGTTTTGCCCGGCGTTGCCGAGGTCATGGCCAACCCTTTCCGCCCCGTGAGCATATTGATAAGGCTGGACTTCCCCACGTTCGACCGCCCGATAAAGGCATACTCCGGCAGTCCGTCTTGCGGGCACCGGGCCACATCGGTGTTACTCACCACAAACGTGGCACTGCGTATTTCCATCATGATGCTTTGCGTTTGATTTTTTAGCCTTACAAAGATAATACAAAAAAGTGAGATATTGTAAAGCCGCAAAAAAATCCCTGCAACCCACGGGGAGTGGCAGGGATTCTTGCAGATGAAGAAAAAGTAAAATGTGTCTTTTTACTTGCTGAGGGCCAACGCTACGTTTACGGCGCAAGCCACGGTGCAGCCTACCATCGGGTTGTTGCCGATGCCCAGGAAGCCCATCATTTCTACGTGAGCGGGTACTGAGCTGGAGCCTGCAAACTGGGCGTCGCTGTGCATGCGGCCCATAGTGTCAGTCATGCCATAGCTGGCGGGACCGGCGGCCATGTTGTCCGGGTGCAGTGTGCGTCCCGTGCCACCACCGCTGGCTACCGAGAAGTAAGGCTTGCCGGCCAGCACGCGTTCCTTCTTGTAAGTTCCGGCTACGGGGTGCTGGAAGCGGGTGGGGTTGGTAGAGTTACCCGTGATGGATACGTCCACATTCTCGTGCCACATGATGGCTACGCCTTCGCGCACGTCGTCGGCACCGTAGCATTTCACTTTGGCGCGGGGACCGTCGGAGTAGGGAGTCTCCTTCACGATTTTGAGCTCGCCTGTGAAGTAGTCGAACTCTGTCTGAACGTAAGTAAAGCCATTGATGCGGCTGATAATCATGGCAGCGTCCTTGCCCAGTCCGTTCAGGATGCAGCGCAGGGGGTTCTTGCGCACCTTGTTGGCCATCTCGGCAATCTTGATGGCACCTTCGGCAGCGGCAAATGACTCGTGTCCGGCCAGGAAGGCGAAGCATTGAGTCTCTTCGCGCAGCAGGCGTGCAGCCAGGTTGCCGTGGCCCAAGCCTACCTTACGGTCGTCGGCAACGGAGCCGGGGATGCAGAAGGCCTGAAGGCCGATACCGATGGCTTCGGCAGCGTCGGCGGCGTTGGTGCAACCTTTCTTCAGGGCGATGGCGCAACCTACCACGTAGGCCCACTTGGCGTTTTCGAAGCAGATGCCTTGCGTTTCTTGGCAAGTGAGGTAGGGGTCGAGGCCTGCGGCGTCACAGATGGCATTAGCCTCTTCGATGTCTTTGATGCCGTTCGCGTTCAACGCGGCAAGTATTTGCTTGATACGGCGGTCTTGGCTTTCAAATTGTACGGGTCTAATCATATCTGTGTCCTCCTTTTATTCTTTACGTGGGTCAATGTATTTTACTGCTCCCTGTTCGGGTTTGAAGCGGCCATAGGTGCCGGTCACTGCCTTGAGTGCCTCGTTGGCGTCTTTGCCGGCCTTAACCTGCTCCATGAACTTGCCCATGTGGACGTATTCGTAGCCGATGACTTCGTTGTCCTTGTCGAGGGCCATGCGGGTGATGTAGCCTTCGGTCAGCTCCAAGTAGCGTGTGCCCTTGGCCAGCGTGCCGTAGAGGGTGCCCACCTGGCTGCGGAGTCCCTTGCCCAGGTCTTCGAGGCCGGCGCCAATCATCAGGCCGCCTTCGGAGAAGGCCGACTGAGTGCGTCCGTACACAATCTGCAGGAACAGTTCGCGCATGGCTGTGTTGATGGCGTCGCATACGAGGTCGGTGTTCAGGGCTTCGAGGATAGTCTTGCCCGGGAGGATTTCGGATGCCATGGCGGCGGAGTGGGTCATGCCCGAGCAGCCGATGGTCTCGACGAGTGCTTCTTGAATGACGCCCTGCTTCACGTTCAGTGTCAGCTTGCAGGCGCCCTGCTGGGGAGCGCACCAGCCGATGCCGTGCGTCAAGCCCGAGATGTCAACTATTTCTTTCGCTTTTACCCATTTACCTTCTTCGGGTATTGGAGCCGGTCCGTGGTTGGGACCCTTCTTTACAACACACATGTGTTCAACTTCGTGTGAATAAGTCATAATCAGCTCTTTTAGTTAGTTATAATATTATAATGTAAGCGGAAAGCCGCCCTGCGGTTTCCGCCTGCAAAGTTAGTCTTTTTCCACTAACCTACAATCGGTTGGCGGGACTTTTTTCTATTGTTTAGATTTTATTCAACGAAAGTGCTGTAGATGTAGGTGTCGACCAGTTCCTCATGGTAGCTGGCGTCTTCTACGACCAAGCGGTAGCCGTCTAGTTGGTCAATATCTAAGTGGTCGTAGGTATCTTCGCCTTTATCCAGGAATATGTCTCTCATTACGGCATACTCTCGATATCCCGTCCAATAGACTGAATGCTCGGTGGTAGTGGAGTAATCTAATGTTTCCTTTCCGCTCTCGTCCTCGATGATGCATCTTCCGTCTGCGGTGAACGTGAGACTGACGTTGTTCTCTTCGCCAATCCATGTGCCTATCAGCAACTCATCGTTGGGGTCGCTCCACCAGCCTCTCGCATAAGAGAAAGTGTTGCCACCCGGTGTGATGCCAGTCCAAGCTGTGGGGGTTTGAATGGTTATCTCCCATGTCCAGTTTAACGTAGTAGTCAACATGTTGCTCTCTTTATTATACTGCCACGAGCCGAAAGTGTCGGATGATCCCACTTCGTCGCGCATTACCGTCCCATCAGGAAAGAATAGCCAGTCTGGCCGATACGTGTTGGGGCCCGTGTAGTTCCATCGGCCTATCCACAACCTGTAGTCCGCATACTTCTCGATAATCTCCTGGCTCTCCTTGTCCAAGCCTTCCGTGCCCGTCGAGGGGTTACCGGGGTCATTGGGGGTGTCGTCGTCGTCGCCCCCGCAGCTGGCGAGGCTCATGGCCATGAAGAATGTCGTGACCAATGTCCAAAGTGTTTTTGCTCTCATAATGTTAATGTTTTAAGTTAGTAATAGTTGATTTTTGAATGCAAAGGTAAAATACAATTTTCATTAAAGCAAGATTAAAGAGGTAAAAAAGTTTCCCTGTCACCTGTCACCTCGCGCGGACGGGGCATGCCTATCTCTTGCAAAGTGGCGTTCTAACCCTTGCGAAGGAGCGTTTCAACCCTCGCGTGGTGGCGTTTCAACCCTTGCAGGCGGGAGTTTGGTCAATAAGTCCGCCCCTCTTGCATATTCCAAAAAAGACCGTTAACTTTGCCCGGACAAATATTGACGATATGAATTACATCCAGACTGAGATAGACGGCGTGTGGGTCATCGAGCCGAAAGTGTTCAGCGACGCACGCGGATATTTTATG
The DNA here is from genome assembly GCA_949288715.1 of uncultured Bacteroides sp. Taxonomy (GTDB): domain Bacteria; phylum Bacteroidota; class Bacteroidia; order Bacteroidales; family Bacteroidaceae; genus Bacteroides. The sequence continues at coordinate 74,472 of CASELH010000001.1, forward strand.
GAAGCCTTCAAGGAGGAGGAGTTCCAGCGGGAGATTGGCCCCGTGCACTTTGTGCAAGACAATGAGTCGAAATCCACCTTCGGCGTGCTGCGCGGCCTGCACTACCAGCGCGGCGCCATGAGCCAGGCCAAGCTGGTGAGGGTGCTGCAAGGGCGGGTGCTCGATGTGGCGGTGGACTTGCGGCGGCAGTCGCCCACCTTTGGCCGCTACGTCAGCGTGGAGCTGAGCGCGGACAACAAGCGGCAGTTGTTCATCCCCCGCGGCATGGCCCACGGATTCCTGGTGCTGAGCGATGAAGCTATATTCACCTATAAGGTGGACAACGTGTATGCCCCTCAGGCCGAGGCTTCCATCCGCTTCGACGACCCCGACCTGGGCATAGACTGGCCCGTGGCGCCCGAGCAGATGCTGCTGTCCGACAAAGACTTGCACGGCACCGCATTCAAGAACGCAGAATATTTTGACTGATATGAAGATAGCTATAGTAGGAACAGGATACGTGGGCCTGGTGACGGGCACCTGCTTCGCCGAGATAGGCGTGAACGTGACGTGCGTGGACACCAACCGCGAGAAGATAGAAGCGTTGAAACAAGGCATCATCCCCATCTACGAGAACGGGCTGGAGGAGATGGTGAACCGCAATGCCAAGGCCGGGCGGCTGACTTTTACCACCAGCCTGGAGGAGTGTCTGAACGATGTAGACGTGGTGTTCAGCGCCGTGGGCACGCCCCCCGACGAGGATGGCAGCGCCGACCTGAGCTACGTGCTGCAAGTGGCACGCACCATAGGCCGGAACATGCAGAAGTATCTGCTGGTGGTAACCAAAAGCACCGTGCCCGTAGGCACCGCCCAGCGCGTGAAGGCCACCATTCAAGAGGAGCTGGACAAGCGTGGCTCCACGCTGACCTTCGACGTGGCCTCGAACCCCGAGTTCCTGAAAGAAGGCAATGCCGTGGCCGACTTCATGAGCCCCGACCGTGTGGTGGTGGGCGTGGATTCGGAACGGGCCAAGCAACTCATGACCAAGCTATACAAACCCTTCCTGCTCAACAACTTCCGCGTCATCTTCATGGACATCCCCTCCGCCGAAATGACCAAGTATGCAGCCAACTCCATGCTGGCCACCCGCATCAGCTTTATGAACGACATAGCTAACTTGTGCGAACGCGTAGGGGCAGACGTAAACATGGTGCGCGCAGGCATAGGGGCCGACACCCGCATTGGGCGCAAGTTCCTCTATCCCGGCATAGGCTATGGCGGCTCGTGCTTCCCCAAGGATGTGAAAGCCCTCATCAAGACCGCCCAACAGAACGGATGCCGCATGCGCGTGCTCGAGGCCGTGGAGGAGGTGAACGAACGGCAGAAATCCGTCCTCTTCGACAAGCTCTCGGCACACTTCGGGGGCGGGCTGAAGGGCAAGAACGTGGCTTTGTGGGGACTCTCCTTCAAGCCGGAGACCGACGATATGCGTGAGGCACCTGCCCTCGTGCTGATAGACCTGCTGCTGAAAGCGGGCTGCACCGTGCGCGCTTATGACCCCGCCGCCATGACGGAGTGCCGCCGCAGGTTGGGCGACAGCATACAGTATGCCACGGACATGTACGACGCCGTGCTCGATGCAGACGCCCTGTTGCTGCTTACGGAGTGGAAAGAGTTCCGCCTGCCCTCGTGGGCCGTGGTGAAGAAAGCCATGCGCCACCCCCTTGTGCTGGACGGCCGCAACATTTACGGAAAGAAAGATTTGGAAGAACAAGGCTTCGCCTATTCGTGCATAGGGCAACGGTGAGAGAAGTGATTAGGGGTTAGTGATTAGTGATTAGCTGTTAGTGATGAGTGATTAGTGCGCATTAATCACTTATCACTCATCCGCTAATCACTTACTTGCGCCACCTGCGCTTGCCCGCGGGCTTTCCGCCCTTCTTGCCGGAGTGGCCTCCCTTGCCCGAGCGTGGCTTGTAGGCTGGCGCCTCACCCAGTTCGGCGGGCACGGGTATCTTGTAGATTTCCCTTTCCAAGAAGCGCTCTATTCCAGAGAAAGCGCCTTGTTCCTTCTCGCTGACGAAAGTGATGGCCACGCCGTCGTTGTTGGCGCGGGCGGTGCGGCCTATGCGGTGCACGTAGTCTTCATTGTCGTGGGGCACGTCGTAGTTGATGACCAGGCGGATGTCGTCGATGTCGATGCCGCGTGCCACGATGTCGGTGGCCACGAGGATGTTAATCTGCCCGGCCTTGAACTTGTACATCACGTCCTCGCGCTCGGCCTGCTCCAGGTCGCTGTGCATCTCGCCCACATTCAGCTTCATCTGCTTGAGGGCCTTGGCCACCTCCTTCACCTTCAGCTTGGACGAGGCGAAGATGATGACGCGCTCGGGCACCTCGTCGGCAAAGAGGGAGCGGATGATGCCCAGCTTCTGGTTTTCGTAGCACACGTAGGCGGCTTGTATGATTTTGTCCGCCGGCTTCGACACGGCCAGCTTCACCTCGGCAGGGTTGTTCAGAATGTTTTGGGCCAGTTGCTGAATTTTGGCGGGCATGGTGGCGGAGAACATGATGGTCTGCCTGTCCTTGGGCAGGTATTTTACAATCTGCATGATGTCGTCGTAGAAGCCCATGTCGAGCATGCGGTCGGCCTCGTCGAGGATGAAGAACGACACGCGCGAGAGGTCCACGTAGCCCAGGCTGAGGTGGGCGATGAGCCGCCCCGGTGTGGCGATGACCACGTCGGCGCCCAGCGTGAGGCCTTTCTTCTGCTGCTCGAACAGGATGCCGTCGTTGCCGCCATACACGGCCACGCTCGATACGGGCATGAAGTAGGCGAAGCCCTCCATCTGCTGGTCAATCTGCTGGGCCAGCTCGCGGGTGGGCGCCATGACGATGCAGTTGATGGCATCCTCGGGGTATCCGCCTTCCGAGAGCTTGTTGAGCACGGGCAGCAGGTAGGCGGCCGTCTTTCCGGTGCCTGTCTGGGCCACGGCTATGAGGTCGCGCCCTTCAAGCAGAAGGGGGATGGCTTGTTCTTGTACGGGGGTGCATTCGTCGAAGCGCATGGCGTCGAGCGCTTCCAATACTTGGTCGTTGAGGTTCAATTCGGAAAACTTCATGCTATATAAATGATAATTTATCGGGGGACGGCACACAGATGACACAGATGAGACAGATTTACACAGATTTTAAGGGCTTCGTCATGTATATCTGTCATTCTGAGCAACGCGAAGAATCTCCCCGAACACACTGGGAGATACTTTACTCCGTTCAGCATGACAAAAGAAATCTGTGGTCATCTCGTTAAATCTGTGTCATCTGTGTGCCAGTTAAATTCATATCTCTCTGTTTTTGCCCGCAAAGATAGTGAAAGTGTGGCAAAATTCCTTGCTGGCGGACGGTAAAAATGCAGGCGCATGTTGTAGGATTATGCTAAACAACATAAAAATAGAGGGCAAAAAAGTAAGAAAAATGCTTGTTTATTTGGAACATGTTTTGAGAAATGCTTACCTTTGCGCCCGATTTCAAGTGAAAGGCTTTGACTATCAGCCCTCTTGGGGAAACAGTAGCCAAAGCTTCAGGATAACCCCGGCCGGGAAATCGTTGTTGAGAGAAAGAATAGGCACGGCCGGGCTGAGTATTAACCAAAACCGTAGCGCATGAGATATGCCAAATGGATTTCTTTAGCAGCATTGCTGTTGATATTGACGTCTTTCATGGGGAAAGACAAAGTAACTGAAGGGCTCAGCGTGGGCAACCTTGCCCCCGACTTTTGCCTGAGCGAAGGCCCGGATGCGGGCGCGCGCAAATTCCTCCTTTCCGACTACAAAGGCCGCTATGTGCTGCTCACCTTCTGGGCGAGCTACGACGCCTCCTCGCGGCTGATGAACGCCACGTTGAACCACACGCTGCAGGCATCTTCGGCCTTAGCGGAGGACGTGGCCATGGTCTCCGTGTCGTTCGACGAATATGCTTCCGTCTTCCGCGAGACGGTGCGCAGGGATGGCATCAAGGGTGCCGCCTGCCTGGTGGAGACGGCAGGGGAGGCTTCCGACCTCTTCAAGGATTACCACCTGAACCGCGGCTTCTCCAACTACTTGCTGGACGATAAAGGCATCATCGTGGCCAAGAACCTCGATGCCACGCAGCTGAAAAAGATGATGCAGAAAAAATAGGTGGGTGTAACTGTCACCTGTCACTGATTAAGAATGAAGAATGAAGAATCGCGCTCCGCGCAAAATGAAGAATTTCCATGCGGCATCCTTGAGAATTCTTCATTCTTCGTTCTTCATTTCGGGGATTGCTTCCAACTTATTTTCAGTATCTTTACCCCGTAGCCGGGCACGGTGATGTCCGTGGCGCGGGCGGAGGTGAAGCTGATGGCCTCGTCGGCACCCGTCATGAGATCGGTGGCGGTGCAGGCTTCGAGCTGGGGCAGGCCGAGGCAGTCGAAGGCGTGCTGGGGCAGGTTGACGGCCACTGGGGCAGGTTGCGGGTCGAAGTTGGCCACGATGAGTAGGGCCTCCTTGCCGTAGTGGCGCAGGAAGGCGTATTGGCGGTGCTCGTTGAAGCGCCACCCGCCCACGTTGGCATAGGTGAGGTCGAAGAATTGCCCGTGCACAATGGCCGGCTCCTCATTGCAAAGGGTGAGGATGCGCCGGTAGGTGTCTTGCAGGTGCTGTTCGGTATCCGTCAGTAGCTTTCCGTCAAACTTTCCGCCATTCCGCCAGCGGCGCACTGTGTCTACACACCAGTAGTCGAATATCGTAGTACGTCCGTCTCTGCCACTGAAGCCTTCGGCGTCCATCCCCCGCTCGCCAAACTCTTGTCCGAAGTACACCATCATTGGGTTAGTGTTCATGAGGGCGGATACGGCCAATGCGGGGATGGCTTTTGCGGGGTCGCCGGCAAAGAAGTCGGAGGCGATGCGCTGCTCGTCGTGATTCTCCAGGAAGTTCAGCATATTATGCTCAATGCCCGAAAGGCTTTGCCAGCAGCGGGTAATGGCTGTGGCCGACTCCTGACCGCAGATGATGGCACGCAGTGTGTCATACAGCCCCACCTTGTCATACAAGTAGTCGAACTTGCCCCGGAACAGGTAGTTGCGGTATTCGGCAGGATTGTACACCTCGGCAATGAACAACAGGCCGGGGTATTGTGCCTTGACTTGGGGTATTGCCCATTCCCAGAACTCCACGGGAACCATCTCTGCCATGTCGCACCGGAACCCATCGATGCCTTTCTCGGCCCAGAAGAGCAGGATGTCGCACATTTTATACCATGTGTCCGGCACCGGGTCGAAATGCCCGATGCCCCCGTTCAGGTAGTCCACGCCATAATTCAGCTTCACCGTCTCATACCAGTCGTTCACCGTTGGGTAAGCGTCGAAGCGGTTGTTACCCGTGGCGCGGGCGGGCGATTCCCGGTAAGGCAAAGCGGCTGGGCCTTGCATGTCAAACTGCCCTTGCAATGCCTGGCCGGGGATGTAATAGAAATTGTTCTGCGGACTGAAAGCGAGGCCTATGTCGTCATCCTCCCCCAGCTGCTTGCCATGTCGTTGGGCATCGCTGTAGTATTGCCGCGCCACGTGGTTGGGCACGAAGTCGATGATGACGCCCAGGCCTGCACGGTGCGTGCGTTTCACCAGCAAGTCGAACTCCTTCATGCGCTCGGGCACGTCCCTGGCCAGGTCGGGGTCCACGTCGTAGTAGTCCTTAATGGCATAGGGCGAACCCGCGCGACCCTTCACCACGGCAGGATGGTCGGGCCGGATGCCGTAGCGGCGGTAGTCGGTCTGGGTGGCATGCTCGATGATGCCGGTATACCAGACGTGGGTGGCTCCCAGTTGGTGTATCTCGTTCAAGGCCTTGCCCGTAAAGTCGGCCAGACGGCCGCAGCCGTTCTGTATGATGCTTCCACCCGGGATGCAGCTCTCATTTGTATTTCCAAACAGCCGGGTGAAGACTTGGTAGATGACGATTTTCTGGTTCTTCTCCATATTATATATGCTTTTTCGCAGCAAACATACAGAAAAACTTCTGAACAACCATGTAATATCTGGGATTTTACGTTACCTTTGTGCGCGAATCATTAACTTTAATACATACGATTATGAAACATCAACATTTGAGGGACAAAATTACCTCCCCCTATTAAGAAATATTAACTATTTAATCTTGCTAATCTCATCGGTATTTCTTTGCTCATCCGTTCTATTCACTGCATGTACCGATGACTATGACGACACCGCCTTGTGGGACACGGTGAACGACCACGAACAACGCCTCGCCGCCCTCGAGCAATGGCAAAGCGAGGTGAACCATAACCTCGAGGCACTGCAACAGCTTGTCAATACAACCGACTATATTACTTCCGTTACCCCGTACTTGGAGGGTGGGAAAGAGGTGGGCTACACCATCAGCTTCCTGCGCTCCGAGCCTATCGTCATCTACCACGGCCAGAAAGGCGACAAGGGCGACCAAGGCGAGAAAGGTGATAAAGGCGAACAAGGCGAGCAGGGCATCCAGGGAGAAAAGGGCGATACGGGCGACGCAGGCTACACCCCGCAAATAGGCTTGACCCAAGGGGAGGACGGCAACTGGTACTGGACCTTGGACGGCCAGCCGATGACCGACCCGCAGGGCAGCCCCATCCGCGCCAACGGCGAGAAGGGAGAACAAGGCGACAAGGGTGAACAGGGCACACCGGGCACCTCCGCCCCCGTGCCGCAAATAGCCTTGGGCAGTACCCTCGCCACCGGCACGGTGATGACGGACAATGGCGTAAAACAGTCGGCCGCCTGGTATCTCAGTGTGGATGGCGGCCGGACGTGGTATCGCATCAGTGGCGACAAAGGAGATAAGGGCGACACCGGGGCACAAGGCCCGCAGGGCCCGCAAGGAGAGCAAGGGGAACAAGGCCCGGCAGGCCCGACGGGACCGCAAGGACCGGAGGGAGAACAAGGTCCGGCAGGCCAGGCAGGCGACTCCAAGTTCCTCAGCGTGGAACTCTCGGAAGACGGCACGCACTACATCTTCACCCTGGCCAATGGGGGAGACCCCATAGAGGTGCCCGCCTACCGCGCCTTGCAGATAGGCCAACAGCCCATAGGTGGAGAGCCGGGTGACCCCATCTCCATGGTAGGGGAGAACATGGAAATCCCCATCACCCTCCCCACCGGCAATCCGGACGACTACTCCTCCATCCTGGCCCAACTCACCCCGGAGGGCGACGAGGGCACCCTGTCCTCCATAGCCACCACCCGCTCCGCCGGAGCATCCGGCTGGGGCGTGACAGCCGAGTTTACCGAGAGCGGCGCCAAAGTCACCGTCACCCGCCCCGCCAACACCTATGTAAAGGCACAGCTCACCCTTACCCTCGTGGCCAAGGACGGCACCACCACCATAGCCTCCCGAACTATCCGGAGCGTCATGGCGGGCGACTACCTGCTTAGCGACGGCACCTTCACCCCCTCGCTGACGGACGACAACCGGACCCATGCCATCGGCATCGTCTTCGCCATGGGGCACAATACAGCCGACCAGTCCGATTACAGCAGTACGGGCATCGGGCAGCAGAAGTGCCACGGCTACGTGGTGGCACTTAGCGATGCAAGCGGCGGCAGTAAATGGGGGCCAATGACTTGGTCATCAGTTGGCAATACCGGCAGCGACTGGAACGGCTATAAGTACACGCAGAATATACAAGCACAAGCCAATTGGCAGTCCGATTATCCTGCCGCCGGGGCCGCTTGCAATTACAGCATAGCAGCAGCTCCCACAAACACCAGCGGTTGGTTCCTTCCTGCCCTCATGCAGCTGGCGGCTATATGCAGCGCAGAAAAAAGCAATGGTGCATTGGACGGCAAAGATGCATATGCCAAACTGGGTTATAATATGTACTGGTCATCTTCCGAGTTCGCCAGCGACGGGAATTATGCATACATTATTTATGATGGCAATAGAAGCATTAACTATCGTAAGGACATACCCAACCGTGTCCGTTCCATACTGGCTTTCTGACCCCGGAGCAAGCATAAAACCGGGCTTCCCGCCCTGCGCCCGCACAAGAAGCAGGACGGACTGAGACTAATTAACCATAGTATTAACCCGCCTTTTTGTCAAGAAAAAGTGAATCACCAAGACCCCTTGTCCCAGGCGTTTTTCCCGCCGGGGACACACGACTTTCCCGTGGGGGACAAACGAGACCCTCGTGGGGGACAAATGAGACCCTCGTGGGGGACAAACGAGACCCTCGTCGGGGACAAACGACAATGCATTGTAGGACAAGTGGTTACAGCGACAATCTTTCAGACGGACGGAAAGGCACAAAAAAGGAGGTTTGTATGATATTTTGGAAACGAGTCCAACAAGCAATCAACAAACTGTGGTACCCACGCAGCGTGACGGTGGGCAAGCCTGTGGAGACGCAGGAGCTGGCCCGCCGCATTGCCCGCGAGAGCACCGTGTCGCCCGCCGATACGCATGCCGTGCTGCGCGCCCTCCCCGCCATCATGGCGGACTTCATGAAGGAGAGCCGCGCCGTGCACTTCGAGGGACTGGGCTGGTTCCGCTACACCACCGTGTCCGCCGGTAAGGGCGTGCCCACGAAGGAGGAGGTGAGCAGCGACCAGATTACCGGCCTGCGCGTGCAGTTCACCCCCGACCGCACCCGCAACATGGACGGCGGCTACACCCGCGCGCTCATTGCCGACGAAGGCATAGGCTTTGCGGAGTGGCTGGGCAAGGAAAGCGACGAGACCACGCTTCCCGACGACGACGCCACCGGAGACGACGGTAGCGAGGACGACGGCGACCACCAGCTGGGATGAGCCTCGGTCACCCTGGCCGCGCATCCCGCAGACAACAGACCGGACAGGGGCGGGCACACCGCATGTGCCACGCATACGCCCCCGTCCGGTCCTTCTTTTTCTTGGCAGATTGGGGGGAAAGTCGTATCTTCGCACCCAAACGACATTTGTTATGAAAAGATTAAGCTACTCCTTCCTGCGCGCCATCTGCGCGCTTGTCATCGGCCTGATACTGGTACTGTTCCCCAACGAGGCCGGCGATTATTTCGTCATCACCATCGGTGTGGTATTCCTGATTCCTTCGCTCATCAGCCTTGTGGCCTACTTTGCCGAACGGTCGGGCCTGCGTCCGCCATTCCCCCTGCTGGCCATAGGCAGCCTGCTCTTCGGGTTGTGGCTGATAATAATGCCCGGCTTTTTTGCCGACTTCCTCACTTACGTCCTGGGATTCATTTTGACGATGGGCGGGGTGCAGCAGATAGCGTCCCTCATGTCGGCCCGCCGTTGGATGCCTGTGCCCTTCGGGTTTTACGTGGTGCCCATCCTTATTTTGCTGGCAGGGCTGTTCTCGTTGTTCAACCCCGTAGGCGTGCGTTCCACCCTATTTATAGTAATAGGCGTCAGCGCCATCATTTATGCCTGCTCCGAGCTGTTCAATTGGGTGAAGTTTACCCGCCGCCGTCCGCACGACCCCTCCTCCACAGGGCGGGACATCGACGTTTCCGATGCCGAGGTGTTAGAATAGCCGTCCTCCGGCAGGAGAGGGACATAGCCTTGAGACATGGGTCATAGCACAATAAAGGGGGACTTTCAATCCCCCTTTATAGTTTCTATAGGCTTACGCCTCCTGTGCAATGCATCACTGTAGGATGCCCAATGCTTTAAAGCACTTGGAGAGCTTCTCCACGGCAAAGTCCACCTGCTGCTTGGTGTGTGTAGCCATGAGGGCCACGCGCACCAGCGTGTCTTGCGGGGCGCAGGCGGGCGGAATGACGGGGTTGATGAAGATGCCCTCGTCGAAGGCCAGCTTGGTGACGGTGAACGTCTTGTCCGTGTCGCGCACGTACAGGGGGATGATGGGCGACTCCGTCTCGCCAATCTCGAACCCCGCGTCGCGGAAGCTCTTCAGCGCGTAGTTGGTGATGTCCCACAGCTGCTTGATGCGCTCGGGCTCGGTGCGGATGATGCGTATGGCCTCGCGGGCTGCAGCCGTGGCCGCAGGCGTGTTGCTGGCCTGGAAGATGTAGGAGCGCGCATTGTGGCGCAGCCAGTTGATGACCTCCTTGTCGCCCGCCACAAATCCACCGATGGATGCCAGCGACTTGCTGAAGGTGCCCATGATGAGGTCTACGTCGGCCGTCACCCCGAAATGGTCGCACACGCCGCGTCCCTCTTGGCCGAACACGCCCAGGCCGTGGGCCTCGTCCACATAGATGCTGGCGTTGTACTTCTTCTTCAGGCGCACTATTTCGGGCAGGTTGGCCAGGTCGCCCTCCATGGAGAACACGCCGTCCACCACGATGAGCTTCACCGCCTCGGGGTCGCACTTCTGCAGCTCGCGCTCCAGGGCCTCCATGTCGTTGTGCTTATACTTCAGCTGGGTGGCAAAGGAGAGCCGGCGCCCGTCTACGATGGAGGCGTGGTCGCGGTCGTCGCAGATGATGTAGTCGCCCCGTCCCGCCAGCTGCGGGATGACGCCCTCGTTCACCGTGAACCCGGTGGAGAAGCACAGCGCCTCGTCTTTGCCCACCCACTCGGCCAGCTCGCGCTCCAGCTCCACGTGGATGTCGAGCGTGCCGTTCAGCAGGCGCGAGCCCGCGCAGCCGGTGCCATACTTATCCGTAGCGGCCTTGGCGGCCTCGATGATGCGCTTGTCATACGTCAGCCCCATGTAGGCGTTCGAGCCGAACATCAGCACCTTGCGGCCATCCATCATCACCTCCGTGTCCTGGTGGCTGTCAATGGTGCGGAAATAAGGATACACGCCCTTGGCCATGAACTGCTGGGGCACGTCGTATTTTGCGAATTTGTCTTGTAGTAAACCCATTGTGTGTGATCCTAATCAAATAATATTTTTTTTCTCTAAAAAAACATGTCTCTTTTCCAAACAGGGGGCAAAGATAAGCATTTCTGTTATAACTTGCTCTTTTTGCCGCGAAAAAATCGACCAAAGCGCATTTTCTTCCGCCCCGCAGGTTACGGAACGGAAGATTTGTGCTACATTTGCGTTGCCGAAATCGGGAATAAATGAGAATTTATCTGTCACGAGGAACGCAGACGACGCAGCATACGCAGATGAACGCAGACTTTTAATAATTGCGTCATTTATCTGTCATTCTGAGCGCAGCGAAGAATCTCCTATTATGTGAGAGATGCTTCACTACGTTCAGCATGACGAAAAGAAATAAATCTGCGAGCCTCTGCGCCCTTCCGCGTAGTCTGCGTTCTTTTAAGTCCGTACACATAAATTCCCATTTATGGCATAAACAAAACATAACCAGCCATCTACGAAATGGAGCATACGCAAGAAAACAGGCCGGAAGCACGGCAAGTGACGTTCGTGGTCAATCCCAAGTCGGGCACCCACGGCAAGGCCCCCGTGCTGAACGCCATAGATGCCTGCATGGATAAAGACCGCTATGGCGTGGAGATAGTCTACACCCAATATGCAGGCCATGCCGCCCACATAGCTGCCCGCAAGGCCGGCGAAGGCGCCTACGCCGTGGTGGCCGTGGGAGGCGACGGCACCGTGAACGAGATAGCCCGCTCGCTGGTGCACACGCACACCGCCCTGGGCATAGTGCCCTGCGGCTCGGGCAACGGGCTGGCCCGCCACCTGCAGATTCCCATGGACCCCCAAGGCGCCATCGAGCTGCTCAACGAGGGCTGGGCGGACACCATAGACTACGGCCTGCTGAACGGAACCCCCTTCTTCTGCACCTGCGGCGTGGGCTTCGACGCCTTCGTCAGCCAGAAGTTTGCCCAGGCAGGCCGCCGCGGCCCCCTTACCTACCTGGAGCAGACCCTGCGCGAAAGCCTCAGTTACCGCCCCGAAACCTACGAACTGGACATGGACGGCAGCACCGCCCACTACAAAGCCTTCCTCATAGCCTGCGGAAACGCCTCGCAATATGGCAACAACGCCTACATAGCCCCCCAGGCCACGCTGGACGACGGACTGCTCGACGTGACCATCGTAGAGCCCTTCACCATGCTCGACGTGCCCGCCCTGGCCTTCCAGCTCTTCACCAAGACCATCGACCAGAACAGCCGCATCAAGACCTTCCGCTGCCGCACCCTCCACATTCGCCGCCCACAGCCCGGCGTGGTGCACTGCGACGGCGACCCCCTCATGATGGGGCGCGACATCAACGTAGACATCGTGCAGCACGCCCTCCGCGTCATCGTGCCCAAGGAAGCCCCCCAACATCCGCCCGTGAGCGTGCTGCAACGCGCGCAAGACTACATAGGAGCCCTCCGCCAGGCCAACGAAGCCCTCGTGGCCGACATTGCCCTGCGCAACAAGCGCATACTGGACAAGGGCAAAAAGCAGTTCAAGCTGCTCACCGGGCGGAAAGAGGAGGAAGACGGCCATCCGCAGCCTTGAAAAAATATTTTTCACCGGCAAGCCGCCCCGGCTACGGATTTTTTACGTACCTTTGCACATAAGTTCGCGCCGCCGCCAGCCGAAAGAAAGAAGGCGAGGGGAGAGGCGTGACAGGTGACAGCGACACAAATAAATATTTCAATATATAATATGTATAGGACACATACCTGCGGAGAACTCCGCATCTCCGACACTGGCAAGCAAGTCACGCTGGCCGGATGGGTGCAACGCAGCCGCAAGATGGGAGGCATGACCTTCATCGACCTGCGCGACCGCTACGGCATCACCCAGCTCGTATTCAACGAAGAAGTCAACGCCCCCCTGTGCGAGCAAGCCAACCGCCTGGGGCGCGAATACGTCATCCAAGTCACCGGCCAGGTGAACGAACGCTTCAGCAAGAACGCCCACATCCCTACGGGCGACATCGAAATCATCGTGAACGAACTCAACGTGCTCAACGCCGCCCTTACGCCACCCTTCACCATTGAAGACAACACCGATGGCGGCGACGACATCCGCATGAAGTTCCGCTACCTAGACCTGCGCCGCAACGCCGTGCGCCGCAACCTGGAGCTGCGCCACAAGATGACCATCGAAGTGCGCAAATACCTCGACAGCAAGGGCTTCATCGAAGTGGAAACCCCCTTGCTCATAGGCTCCACGCCCGAAGGCGCACGCGACTTCGTGGTGCCCTCGCGCATGAACCCCGGCCAATTCTACGCCCTGCCCCAAAGCCCGCAGACGCTGAAACAGCTGCTTATGGTGTCCGGCTTCGACCGCTACTTCCAGATAGCCAAGTGCTTCCGCGACGAAGACCTCCGCGCCGACCGCCAGCCTGAGTTCACGCAGATAGACTGCGAAATGTCTTTCGTAAAGCAAGACGACGTCATCGAGCTCTTCGAAGGCATGGCCAAATACCTGTTCAAGGAACTGCGCGGCGTGGAGCTGACGGAGCCCTTCATGCGCATGCCCTGGGCCGACGCCATGAAGTATTATGGCAGCGACAAGCCCGACTTGCGCTTCGGCATGAAGTTCGTGGAGCTGATGGACATCATGCAGGGCCACGGCTTCTCGGTGTTCGACAACGCCGCCTACATTGGCGGCATCTGTGCCACGGGTGCCGCCCACTACACGCGCAAGCAGCTTGATGCCTTGACCGACTTCGTGAAACGCCCGCAGATAGGCGCCAAAGGCCTGGTCTATGCCCGCGTGGAGGCCGATGGCAACGTCAAGTCCAGCGTAGACAAGTTCTACACGCAGGAAGTGCTGCAGCAGATGAAAGCCGCCTTCCAGGCACAGCCGGGCGACCTCATCCTCATCCTTAGCGGCGACGACGCCATGAAGACGCGCAAGCAGCTCAGCGAGCTCCGCCTGGAGATGGGCAACCAGCTGGGACTGAGGGACAAGGACAAGTTTGCCCTGCTTTGGGTGGTGGACTTCCCCATGTTTGAGTGGAGCGAAGAAGAAGGCCGCCTCATGGCCATGCACCATCCCTTCACCCACCCCAAGGAAGAAGACATCCCCCTGCTGGACACCGACCCCGCCGCTGTGCGCGCCGATGCCTACGACATGGTGTGCAACGGCATCGAGGTGGGCGGCGGCTCCATCCGTATACACGACGCGCAGCTGCAGGCCAAGATGTTCGAAATCCTCGGCTTCACCCCCGAAAAGGCGCAAGAGCAGTTCGGCTTCCTGATGAACGCCTTCAAGTATGGCGCTCCCCCTCATGGCGGACTGGCCTACGGGCTCGACCGCTGGGTCAGCATCTTTGCCGGGCTCGACAGCATACGCGACTGCATCGCCTTCCCCAAGAACAACAGCGGGCGCGACGTCATGCTCGATGCCCCCGGCTACCTCGACCAGAAGCAGCTGGACGAACTTAACCTCGTGGTGGACATCAAAGAGTAGGGCAGCGTGAAAGAATCCGTCCGCATCTTCCGTTTTGCCCTCATCGGTACGCTCAACGCCATCATCATGGCCCTTACCGTGTGGGTGATGATGGATGTGCTGGACGTCAACTATCTGCTGTCCAACGTCGTGGCCTACGTCGTGGCGCAGATACACAACTTCCTGTGGTGCAAATACTGGGTGTTTCCCACCGGAGACAGAAAGAGCAACACTTGGCGGCAAGTGCTGCTCTTTTCCATTGCTTTCGGCATGGCTTATGGCGCCCAATTCCTGTTTCTTATCGCCATGGTCGAGGGTGTGGGACTGAACGAATACCTTGCCCAGTTCCTGGGCCTCTTCATCTACGGGGGCGTCAACTTTGTGATGAACAGGCGGGTCACCTTCAAGTGACGCAAGCCGCCGGTGCCGCTTTGCAATGCCTTGTGCCCGCCTCGTCCTGGGCTTTCAGTCGTCAAGGTAGCGCCTTGTCAGCCCGTCGTAGGCATCAATCCGGCGGTCGCGCAAGAAGGGCCACCAGCGGCGCACGTTCTCACTCCTCTCCATGTCAACCTCCACCACCATGTTTTCCGGCGCATCGTTTCCGGCCTGTGCCAGCAGTTCGCCTTGCGGGCCTGCCACGAAGCTGTTCCCCCAGAACAAGATGCCTTCGGTCTGCCCCGAAGGGTCGGGCTCGTGCCCCACGCGGTTGACGGCCACCACCGGAAGCCCGTTGGCCACGGCATGCGCGCGCTGCACGGTGACCCATGCGCCGAGTTGACGCATCTGCTCGTCTTTGGTGTCGTTCAGCGACCATCCGATAGCTGTGGGGTAAATCAGCATTTCCGCCCCCTTCAAGGCCATCAGTCGGGCTGCTTCGGGATACCACTGGTCCCAGCACACCAGCACTCCGAGCTTGCCCAGGGAGGTCTGCACGGGCTCAAACCCCAGGTCGCCCGGCGTGAAGTAGAATTTTTCATAGAAGCCCGGGTCGTCGGGGATGTGCATCTTGCGGTATTTGCCGGCCATGCTGCCTTCGCGGTCGAACACTACCGCCGTGTTGTGGTAAAGCCCCGTGGCTCTTTTTTCGAATAATGATGCCACCAGCACCACCTTGTGGGCAGCCGCCAGCTCTGCAAAGAAGCCGGTGGAGGGGCCGGGGATGGGCTCGGCCAGGTCGAATGCCTGCGTGTCTTCCGTCTGGCAGAAGTAGAGCGTGTTGTGCAGCTCTTGCAGCACAATGAGTTGCGCCCCGTGCTTGGCGCATGCTTCGATGCTTTGGGCCAGGTTCATCAGGTTGGTCCGGAGGTCGGATGTATTGGCTTGCTGAATGATGCCTACTTTTATTTTTCTCATAAGCTATTTCTGAATTTGTTCATTGTTAGTTCTGCAAATGTATTAAAAAGGGTGGAATCGGCCGATAGTTTGCAGCGAAATCTACCGTTTCAACGCCCGCATGGTAGCGTTCCTACGCCAGCGGCATGGCGTTTCAACCCCACTAAGCCCGTGCTCTATGGCGCGAATAGCCGCTATGCAAGTACCCCTGCCGGGTATTGCATCGTGACGCAATGCAGTGAGCCGTGCTGGCGGATAAGTACTTGGCAATCAATCCCTATGACTTCATGCTTGGGGAATGCCTCCCGGAGCACTTCGCGGGCACGGGCATCGTTCTCCGGCTGCCCGTAGGTGGGGTAGAGCACTGCCTCGTTCATTATCAGGAAGTTGGCGTATGTGGCAGGCAATCGTTCGCCATCCGCCACAATGGCATCGGGCATAGGCAAGGGGAGTAGGCGGTAGGGGGCGCCCTCCGCCGTGCGGAAGGTCTTCAGCTGCTCCTCCATCAGTTGCAGGGCGGGGTAGTGTTCGTCGCGAGTGTCGGTGCATTGCACGTAGGCAATGGTGTCCGCCGAGCAGAAGCGGGCCAGCGTGTCGATGTGGCTGTCGGTGTCGTCTCCGGCCAGGTATCCGTGGTCGAGCCACAGCACGCGCTGCAGGTGGAAGGCCGAACGCAAGTACTCTTCAATGCCCGCCTTGTTCATTTGCCCGTTCCGGTTGGGCGATAGGAGGCACTCCGAAGTGGTGAGCAGCGTGCCCATGCCGTCGCTTTCAATGCTGCCCCCTTCCAATACAAATCCCAAGCGGTTGGCATACCGCCCATGCAAGGCGCCTGTTTCTGCCAGGTGGCGGGTGATTTGGTTATCTTTATCGGCGGCAAACTTCAGTCCCCAGCCGTTGAAGGTGAAGTCGAGCAGGGTAGGCCCGTCCGCATCGAGCAGGGTGATGGCCCCGTGATCGCGCGCCCAGGTGTCGTTGGTGGGGCACGTGGCAAAGCGGACGTTTTCCATATTGACCGTCGCGGCGATTTGTTTCTTTACACTCTCCGGCTCGGGGGTGACGATGAGCAGCTTCTCGCGGGCGGCAATTTCGCGTGCGATGTTGGCAAAGCAATGCTCTACTTCGTCCAGCAGATAGGCCCAGTCTGTTTGGGCATGGGGCCAGGTGAGTTGCACCCCGCTTTGCAAGGCCCACTCGGCAGGCAAATGGGGGGAGCATGAGGGAAAGGCTATTGTATATTCCATGTCGCTTATTTATAAATTGATTGCGAAGATAGAATGATTGCAGCGTATTATATATGTGTCAATTCTTAAAATAATGAAAAAACCAACCGGTCGGTTGCTTTTCTTGCCCGATGGCTCCCTTTTTTGCGTTATCTTTGCACAAAATTTCCCCGACATAATGAAACTTAAGGAGATTGTGGACGCCCTTGAACAGTTCGCGCCTCTGCCCTTGCAAGACGGATTTGACAATGCCGGCCTGCAAGTAGGACTGACAGATGCGGAAGTTACAGGGGCTTTGTTGTGTCTTGACGTTACCGAGGCCGTGCTCGACGAAGCCATTGCCCTTGGATATAACTTGGTAATATCCCACCATCCGCTCATGTTCAAAGGCTGCAAGTCCATCACCGGCAAGGACTACGTGGAGCGATGCATCCTGAAAGCTATCAGAAACGGCATCGCCATCTACTCCGCCCACACCAATTTGGACAACGTGCAAGGCGGGGTAAACTACAAGATGGCCGAGAAGATAGGCCTTACGGATGTCCGCATCCTCGAGCCCAAGGACGACTGCCCGCAAGCAGGCTCGGGCGCCATCGGCCGGCTGGCGTGCGCGGAAGATGAAGAAGCCTTCTTGAAGCGCATAAAGCACACCTTCGGCGTGGGCTGCCTGCGCCATAACCGTGGCTGCCAACGCCAGATAAAGACCGTGGCTTTGTGTGGAGGAGCGGGCGCCTTTCTCATACCAAGCGCCATCCGGCAGAAGGCCGACGTGTTCATTACCGGAGAAATAAAATATCACGACTACTTCAATTACGACTCGCAAATCCTGCTGGCCGAGATAGGACACTATGAGAGCGAGCAATATACGAAAGAAATATTTTATCAACTAATCAGGGAATCGTTTCCCGGCCTTGCCGTCGAGCAGACCCGGGTGAACACCAACCCCATAAACTATCTGTAAAGAATATGGCTAAAGAAGCAAAGAAAAATCCACAAGAACTGACCGTAGAGCAGAAGTTGAAGACCTTGTACCAGCTGCAAACCATGCTTTCCAAGATTGATGAAATCAAGACCTTGCGAGGCGAGCTGCCCCTGGAAGTGCAAGACCTGGAAGATGAAATAGCAGGCCTGACCACGCGCATTGAACGCATCAAGAGCGAAATTGCCGAACTCAAAACCTCCATTGCGGGCAAGAAGGTGGAAATAGAAACCGCCAAAGCGTCCGTGGCAAAATACAAAGAACAGCAAGACAACGTGCGCAACAACCGCGAATACGACTTCCTGAGCAAGGAAATAGAGTTCCAGACGCTGGAGATAGAGTTGTGCGAAAAGCGCATCCGTGAGTTTACCGAGCAGCAAGACGAAAAGACAAAAGAGTTGGAAAAGAGCAGCGCCCTGCTGGAAGAACGCCAGAAAGACCTCGAAGTGAAGAAGAACGAGCTGGACGAAATCATCTCGGAAACCAAGCAGGAAGAAGAAAAGCTGAGGGACAAGGCCAAAGACCTCGAAACCAAAATAGAGCCGCGCCTGCTCCAGTCGTTCAAACGCATCCGCAAGAACTCGCGCAACGGGCTGGGCATCGTCTACGTGCAACGCGATGCATGCGGCGGCTGCTTCAACAAAATTCCGCCCCAACGCCAGCTGGACATCCGCTCGCGCAAGAAAGTCATCGTATGCGAATATTGCGGGCGCATCATGATAGACCCCGAATTGGCCGGAGTAGCTCCCGAGCCCAAGGCCGCAGCCCCCAAAGAAAAGCCTGCAAGAACACGCAGGAAACTGACCGAGATGGATTGAACTTGATGTTCCTCCTCATCATACGAAAGGCGAGAGTGCACACCGACGGGCACTCCGCCTTTTATTTTTGTAATGAACTATACTCCGGGATGTCGGTAAGAAACAGATAGCGGCCCCGTTCATAATCCATTTTGCAGCAATAGTGCTGCATCCCGTTGCTCACGATGAGGTAGTCCACCTTCATCACCATGTTATAGCGCGTTATCTGGTCGAACACAGCCTGATTGACAGGCACATGGGGAGCTTTATACTCCATAATCATCCGCGCCGACAAGTCGCGCCCGTACAGCACGGTGTCGCAACGCTTCAAAGTGCCATTCAGGCGTATCTGCACCTCATTGGCCATAAGCGCAGACGGATACCTCTTATAGTCTATAAGGAAGTGTACAAAATGCTGGCGCACCCATTCTTCGGGCGTCAAGGCCACATAACGACGCCGCAAGACATCGAAAATGAAGTTTTTTCCACCCCTTTCCGTAATTTTTGCATCAAATGCGGGTAAGTTTAACGATAACATTGCTACATTTGTAGATTAAACAACGGTTCACACCACTCTTTCTATCAACGGGAGGCAAAATTACGCATTTCTTATGAGAAAGCAGGGTAAGGCCGTTGCAAATCGGCCCTCTTTTTAATGCATAAGCCATCTGCATAGAAAGAGGCATACAAAAAACAAGCAGCAGATTATAGATATCATGGCCAGGCAAGAAATGACTTGTGACGACATATTGAAAGAATTGCGTGCCAAGCAATATCGCCCCATCTATTACCTCATGGGGGAAGAATCCTATTACATAGACGTGATAGCCGACTATATGGCCGACCATATATTGTCCGATTCGGAAAAAGAGTTCAACCTGACCGTCGTATATGGGGCAGACACAGACATCGTCTCCATCATCAATGCGGCCAAGCGCTACCCCATGATGGCCGAGCATCAAGTCATCATAGTCAAAGAGGCGCAAAACATCCGCAACATGGACGAGCTTTTCTACTACCTGCAAAAGCCGCAACCCTCAACCATATTGGTAATCTGCCATAAGCACGGCGTCATCGACCGGCGGAAAAAGCTTGCCACAGAGATTGAAAAGAAAGGCATTCTTTTCGAATCCAAAAAAGTGAAAGAAAGCCAGCTTCCTGCCTTTATCGGCACCTATATGAAGCGGAAGGGCATAGACATGGAGCCTAAAGCAACCGCTATGCTGGCCGATTTTGTAGGCACAGACCTCAGCCGCTTGAGTGGAGAGTTGGACAAGTTGACTTTAATTCTTCCAAAAAATCAGACACGTGTCACCCCCGAATTGATAGAGCATAACATCGGAATCAGCAAAGATTATAACAACTTCGAACTTCGTAGCGCTCTTGTCGAGAAAGACGTCTTAAAGGCCAATAAGATAATAAAATATTTTGAAGAAAATCCGAAAACGAATCCCATACAGATGACTTTATCTTTACTTTTCGGTTTCTTCTCCAACCTCATGCTAGCATATTATGCTCCCGAAAAAACAGAGCAAGGCATTGCCGCGTTCCTTGGCCTCAAGTCTCCTTGGCAATCCCGCGAATACATGATTGCCATGCGCCGTTATAGCGGAGTAAAGACTATGGAGATTATAGGTGAAATCAGGTATGCTGATGCCATGTCTAAGGGAGTGGGCAATTCGTCATTAAGCAACGCGGAAATCTTGAAAGAATTGATTTTTAAAATCCTGCATTGAGGCTAATTCCTGCCCAATCCTTCTATTTTCTCTAATTAAAGAGGAATCTCGCACCTGAAAATGAGCATAAACTCGCTTAGAATCAATAAGATATGATGAAATAAAGCCTTTTAGAATCGCATAAATATCATGTCGTGCCCAATTTATCCGGAAATAAGGGCAGGATTTAAGGATTCACCATCTTTTTTATTCAGCTTCGCTTTTCAAATCCATTTTTACTTGTCTCACTTTTTCTATTCTGTAGTATATACAAAATCATAGGGGCGTTTCTGGCTTCCTTGCATTCACGTTATAAGTTATTAGCGTTTATAAGAGTAATCTTTATGAAAGTAATATTGTATGGTTGTATGCAAGCAAAAGTATTATTGTACATTGCTAAGTCTGGTTAAGATTGTTATGTTATAAATATGAATGTAATCCTTTTGAGTATACGGATGTATAATAATGCTATTTGCACTGCCATCAGATATATGTATCTCATATATATTCAATAACTTATAATCGGTTATTAAATAGTGGATTCATTTATATAGCCAATTGGCGGAAATATTCTTGTAAATTATACTAATTCAGCTATAAGTGAATGCGTAATAAGCAAATAATCATTATATTATGCCGATTTGTTTAACTGATATATTCTGTATAGTACCTACAAATTACAAAAATGATAATTACATCTATTATCTGTAGATTGGAGGTATATACAAATGTAATTATACAAATATAAGAGTATCATATTTGCTTTTGTTATTTTATTTATTACCTTTGTCATCTGAAAAAAGAGCGAATACAATTGTAATCTCTATATATTATGGAAATCAAAGATCGTTTTAAGATGATTATGGAGCGTGAAAAGCTGACAGCTGGAGCATTTGCTGAAAGCATAGGCGTGGCTCAAGCCACCATCTCACACATCTTAGGCTCACGCAACAAGTATCCAAGCACGGACGTGATTCTGAAATTGCATCAGCGTTACAATGATATTAACTTGGGATGGTTGCTTACAGGTGAAGGCAGCATGACTGCCGACCCGAATGAGAATGAAGATAAAGATGAAAATCCCATTTCGGACTATCCTTTATTTGCTGAGAATGCAAAAAATCCGGCCGATGATGCAGGCTTTGATAAAAATCGCAAGGAAATGAGCTTAGAACTGCCTCAAACGCCCGTTAAAGAGATTGTGAAACAGGAAATTATCTATAAAGAAAGACCTCCGCGGAAAATCACGGAAATAAGAATCTTTTTCGATGATAACACCTATGAGACTTTTAAGCCGGAGCATATGACAAAGTAATACCTTGCTTCCGGCTTTGCAATACCTTGTCCTCGCCTTGGTAATACTTTGCCTCCTCCCGTAAGGCAAATATGAGGATAGCTGAGGCGTATTGCATATAATGTCACTTTTTTGTTATATCTTTGGCCATCTAAAAAAATAACGCTTCATACGAATATGAAAAAATGTGTCTTAGATTTAGTGGTAAAAGAGAACATCCGCCTGCATGCGCATTATGCGTTGCTGAAGTTGGGGTGCTCTGAAACGCTTCCGGAAATGTTGCCGGGGCAATTTGCCGAGATACGTGTAGATGGTTCTCCTACTACATTTTTGCGACGTCCCATTTCAATCAATTATGTAGACCGTGTAAAAAACGAGGTATGGTTTCTTATCCAGCTGGTTGGAGACGGAACTAGGAAGCTGGGGGAAGCCCAGGAAGGTGATATAATAAATGTGATATTACCCTTGGGAAACGGCTTCACCATTCCGGAGAAGGCCTCAGACCGCTTGTTGCTGGTAGGTGGAGGCGTCGGCACAGCTCCTTTGCTGTATCTTGGCGAGCAATTGGCCAAGCAGGGAAGCAAGCCCACCTTTTTATTGGGCGCAAGAAGCCGGAATGATTTATTGCAATTAGAGCAATTTGCTTTATATGGAGAGGTCTATACTACTACAGAAGACGGCAGCATGGGGGAACAAGGTTACGTCACGCAACACACCTTGTTGGATAAGATGGATTTCAAGAAAATATATGTATGTGGCCCCAAGCCCATGATGATAGCTGTGGCCCGATATGCCAAAAGCAGAGGAATCGATTGCGAAGTGTCATTGGAGAATACCATGGCATGCGGAGTAGGCGCCTGCCTATGTTGTGTGGAAAACACCGCTGACGGGCATGTTTGCGTATGTAAAGAAGGTCCTGTTTTTAATATAAATAAGTTGTTATGGCAGATTTAAGTGTAAATATCGGTGAATTACATATGAAAAACCCTGTGATGACCGCATCCGGCACATTTGGGTATGGCGAAGAGTATGCAGACTTTATGGATATATCGCGAATAGGCGGTATTATTGTAAAAGGCACTACTCTTCACAAACGTGAAGGGAATCCATATCCGCGTATGGCGGAAACGCCTTCAGGAATGTTAAATGCTGTAGGACTGCAAAATAAAGGCGTTCATTACTTTGTAGAGCATATATATCCCCGCATCAAAGATATACAGACTTGCATGATGGTGAATGTCTCAGGTTCTACCATCGACGATTACATGAAAACGGCTGAAATAATCAATGAACTTGTAAATATTCCTGCAATAGAATTGAACATCTCATGCCCTAATGTAAAGCAAGGTGGAATGGCTTTTGGCATTACGCCCCAGGGAGCCGAAGAGGTCGTGAAAGCCGTGCGATCGGTCTATAAGAAAACACTTATCGTAAAGCTCTCTCCCAATGTGACGGATGTCACCGAAATAGCCCGCGCCGTGGAAGGTGCCGGCGCCGATAGTGTATCCCTCATCAACACGCTGCTTGGGATGGCGATTGATGCTGAGCGCAAGCGTCCTGTGCTGTCAACCATCACCGGGGGAATGTCCGGAGCTGCTGTAAAGCCCATAGCCTTACGCATGGTGTGGCAAGTAGCCCGTGCCGTAAAAATTCCGGTCATAGGGCTTGGAGGTATTATGAACTGGAAAGATGCGGTGGAATTTATGCTGGCTGGAGCCTCAGCCATCCAGATAGGTACAGCCAACTTTATTGACCCATGCGTTACACTGAAAGTAATAGATGGCATCAATGACTATTTAGAAAGACATGGGCACAAGTCCGTTAGCGAGATTATAGGTGCGCTTGAGGTATGATACCTTACAGACAGATGCCATTCGCTAATCAATTTCATAAAAAAGGACACTTCTTCGGAGTGCCCTTTTTCTTTTTTCTTACATGTCAACCTTTACTCTTTCAACAAGTCCGGACGCAATCGCCGTGTTCGCTCCAAGGATTGTTGCAACTCCCATTCTTTAATTTTAGCTTCGTGTCCGGAGAGTAAAATATCAGGAACTTTCCAACCCTTGTAATCTGCCGGGCGAGTATATACAGGAGCTGCCAGCAGATTGTCTTGGAAAGAATCGGAAAGTGCCGATTGCTCGTCGGAGATAACTCCCGGGATGATGCGTACGATAGCATCCGTCATCACTGCGGCAGCAAGTTCTCCTCCGGTCAGTACATAGTCGCCGATGCTGACTTCTTTCGTAATGAGATGTTCCCGTATGCGGTAATCTATCCCCTTGAAATGGCCACATAAGATGATAAGGTTTTCCGCCAGAGATAAAGTATTGGCCATGGGCTGATTGAATTGCTCCCCGTCCGGGGTTGTAAAAATCACCTCGTCATAGGTCCGTTCTGCCTTCAGCGCGTTGATACATCGCTCAATAGGCTCTATCTTCATTACCATCCCGGCAAATCCGCCGAAAGGATAATCGTCTACCCTGCGATATTTGTCCAAAGTATAATCGCGTAAATTGTGTATGTGAATCTCTGCAAGCCCTTTGTTTTGAGCACGTTTCATAATGGAGCAGTTGAAGAATCCTTCAATCATTTCCGGCAAAACGGTAATTATATCGATGCGCATAGTGTGTTATTTTTTTGCAAAAATACAAATATTCAAGGAAAACCCGTAATTTTGTATTCCAATCAAAGAGGAATTCACCATATGACCATCAAAGAACAAATAGACTTGTTGCGTGCCGAACTCCACCAGCATAATTACAATTACTATGTGCTGAATGCACCAACCATTTCCGATAAAGAGTTTGACGACATGATGCGGCAGCTTCAAGACTTGGAAAAAGCACATCCTGAATACATGGATGCCAACTCGCCTACCATGCGTGTAGGAAGCGACATCAATAAAGACTTCACGCAGGTATATCATAAATACCCCATGCTGTCGTTGGGAAACACTTACTCGGAGAGCGAGGTATCGGAGTTTTATGAGCGCGTGAAAAAGGCACTGAATGAAGATTTTGAGATTTGCTGTGAACTGAAATACGATGGAACTTCCATTTCGCTTACTTATGAAGACGGGAAACTGATCCGTGCCGTGACGCGTGGAGACGGGGAAAAAGGAGACGACGTTACGGACAATGTGAAAACCATCCGCACCATTCCGCTCGTATTGCATGGCGATTACCCGCCATCTTTCGAAATCAGAGGAGAAATCCTTATGCCCTGGAGTGTGTTTGAAGAGCTGAATCGTGAAAGGGAGGCACGCGAGGAACCCTTGTTTGCTAATCCTCGTAACGCCGCTTCGGGGACCTTAAAGCTGCAGAATTCAGCTATCGTAGCCTCCCGCAGGCTGGATGCTTACCTGTACTACTTGTTGGGCGATGCATTACCAAGCGACGGTCATTACGAGAACTTGATGGCGGCTTCTCAATGGGGATTCAAAATTTCGGAACACATGAAAAAGGCGCATAGCCTGGAGGAAATATTCGACTATATCAACTATTGGGACGTAGAGCGCAAGAATCTTCCTGTAGCCACCGATGGCATCGTATTGAAAGTCAATAGCCTTCGCCAGCAGCGCAATCTGGGTTATACTGCTAAATCTCCCCGATGGGCCATTGCCTACAAATTTCAGGCTGAACGCGCACTGACCCGTTTAAACCAAGTCACCTACCAAGTAGGCCGCACCGGCGCTGTAACTCCTGTGGCCAATTTAGACCCGGTGCAATTGTCCGGAACCATTGTCAAGCGAGCTTCCCTTCACAATGCAGACATCATCGAGGGGCTTGACTTGCACATTGGCGACATGGTATATGTGGAAAAAGGAGGTGAAATCATTCCCAAAATAACTGGAGTGGACAAAGAAGCACGCATACTGGTGGGCGAAAAAGTGAAATTCATCACCCACTGCCCGGAGTGCGGAAGCAAACTCATACGATATGAAGGCGAAGCCGCCCATTATTGCCCCAACGAAACCGCCTGTCCGCCACAAATCAAAGGGAAAATAGAACATTTCATCAGTCGGAAAGCCATGAACATTGATGGGCTGGGGCCTGAAACCGTAGATATGTTCTACCGGCAGGGGCTGATAAAAGACACCGCCGACCTTTACCAGCTGCGCGCCAACGACCTCATCGGCCTCGAACGCATGGGGCAAAAAACAGCCGACAACATCATCAGAAGTATTGAGGCAAGCAAGCAGGTGCCTTTCGAGCGGGTATTGTTTGCTTTAGGCATCCGTTTTGTAGGTGAAACCGTGGCCAAGAAGATAGCCAAATCATTCCGCAACATAGATGAGCTGGCGCATGCCGATGTAGAGACTTTGACCAGCATTGACGAAATAGGCGACAGAATAGCACAAAGCATTGTTTCATACTTCGCAAATCCGGTGAATCAACACTTGATAGAAAGGCTCAAAGCTGCTGGCCTCCAATTTCAGCGCGGTGAAGAAGACTTGTCCGGATACACCGATAAGCTTGCCGGTCAAGCCATCGTAATAAGCGGAGTTTTTATCCATCATTCAAGAGACGAGTATAAAACGCTGATAGAAAAGAATGGAGGTAAAAGTTCTGGCAGCATATCCGGGAAAACCAGTTTTATCTTGGCGGGCGACAATATGGGACCGGCCAAGTTGGAAAAAGCGCACAAGTTGGGCATACGCATTGTGAATGAGGACGAATTCTTGTCCATGTTGTCTTAATGTGTAACTTTTTGCATCCATTTTAAGGCTTAAATAGAAAAAAGTAGTACTTTTGCATGCTATTTGCTAACAGATTACTAACAGATACTCATGATACCGACTAAATTGAAAGGAATGGGGGTAGCACTGATTACTCCGTTCAAGGCAGACGAAAGTGTAGATTACAATGCATTGATGCGCTTGGTGGACTATCAATTGCAAAATAATACTGATTTTTTGTGCGTATTAGGCACAACCGCCGAAACTCCGACGCTTACGGAGTATGAAAAGCAAAAAATTAAGTCAATGGTCATTGAACGTGTTAACGGACGCATACCAATCTTGTTGGGAGTAGGTGGAAACAACACCCGCGCCTTGGTTGAAACACTTAAAACAAACGATTTCACAGGAGTAGATGCCATTCTTTCGGTGGTGCCCTATTATAATAAGCCTTCACAAGAAGGCATTTACCAGCACTATAAAGCGTTGGCCGAAGCTACAGATTTACCCTTGGTGCTTTATAATGTGCCAGGACGTACGGGGGTAAACATGAAGGCGGAAACAACTTTGCGGATTGCCCGTGATTTCAAAAACGTGATAGCTGTAAAGGAGGCATCGGGCGATATCACTCAGATGGATGATATTATCAAAAACAAACCTGACGGCTTCAATGTCATTTCGGGTGACGATGGCATTACTTTCCCTCTTATGGCATTAGGAGCGGTAGGTGTTATCTCTGTCATCGGCAATGCATTTCCCCGCGAATTTAGCCGCATGGTGCGTCTTGCGCTTGAAGGAGACTATGTGCATGCGCTCGATATTCACCATAAATTTGCCGAGCTGTTCAAACTCTTGTTCGTCGATGGCAATCCCGCAGGAGTGAAGGCTATGCTTCATGCCATGGGCATGATAGAAAACAAGTTGCGGCTTCCATTGGTACCCACACGTATTACCACTTTCGAAGCCATGCGCCAGATATTGCAGGAATTGAACATCAAATGCTGACAAATAAAAAAGCCTCTCGAAATGAGAGGCTTTTTTAATGTGATCGCGACAGGATTCAAACCTGTAACCGGCTGATCCGTAGTCAGCTACTCTATTCAGTTGAGCTACGCGACCCTTTTTTAGTGACTCCTACAGGATTCAAACCTGTAACCTTTTGATCCGTAGTCAAATGCTCTATTCAGTTGAGCTAAGGAGCCTTTCGTTTAACCGGGTGCAAAGATACACCCTTTTTCTGAATCTGCAAACTATTTCTGAGTTTTTTTGCAAAATAATTATTCAATAAAACGATAATTGAATAACTGCCACCCTATGGTTAACCCAACATTCCATTCCCTTTTCGGTGAACTATAATGATTTACGTATGCCGATATGCTCCCAAAAGGCAACTGGCAAATTACAGACAGTTCACCCATATATTCCGCACGTGAGAAAGCTTTGCCATAGTAGGCTTCTCCTTGCATGTTCTTTCTGATTGGGAATATCGGCAAAAAGCCATAGAACTCTGAGCGCAGGTGGAACATGTCGTTTATCACGTAAATGGGTTTTATTCCGGCTGCTACAAACTGATTGGCCCGGAAAGCTTCATTATACATCAATTTACTATGCGGAGTGGGTGAAAAATCACCTGCCTGCATCATAGTGGCTGTATAGTTCTGTGAAAAGTTCTTTGACGAATATAAGGCCTCAGTCATCCAGCCTAATACAAAGTGTGGTGACATGGTGTGATAGGACTCCTTTAAATAAGAAATCTGAAGCCAAGCCACATCGCGTTTTTCAGAAGTATAAATTGTAGCAGGATTAGGGTTGCCTGGCACAAACTCTTCATGTCCGGTGTATATCTGTGCTACGAGCTTTTCCCAATAGCCGCGTGTGGCATATTGTCTGGTGTTGAGCGTATTCCCATAAAAGCCGATAGAACCTCCCCATAGTTTATAAGAACTTCGGTCAGAATGATCGTTATCAAAATCTATAATATTGGATTGGAAATAATTATCTTTCAATACCCCATAGCCAAAACCGAATTCAGCCCGCCGATTGCTTAAGAAAGGCAATGACACCATGAGTTTTACAAAACGCTCGTCTTTCGAGTTGAATGAAGGGCGGTCGTTGCGCGAGAAAAGCTTGTCTTTTTTGAAATAGTCAAACGTACTGAACGACGCGATAAAGCGATATGATGTAGGGATGCCCGTAGGCAAATCAAAACGTGCCATTAACTGTGCATTATTATAAATTTTCCCTATCTGCCCGTCCGCATAGATGCCTTTGGCATAATAATTCAAGTTCTGGTAACCAATCCCCATGTAAATCTGATTGGAACTTGTCGTAGACACACTTCCTCCGATGCGTATCGAAAAGTTATCTTCCACTTTAACCTTCAGGTGTAACTCATACAAGTTGCTCATAGGGTCGTACACGGCATGAGGGATGATTTCCGAAATCATGTCATCCGAAAGCAATCTGAAATAGCCTCGTTTCAAGTCTTCATACGTGAACACTTCATCCTCCCCTCCGTGAAATTCTTTTTTGATATAAGCTTGTTGCTGCGGGTTGGCACCTTCAATATAGATGTTGCGGAATTGCAATGGAGGAAGGCTATTCTTAAATACCATTCTGCGTTGGCGCACATGATCCATGCTTACCCTTCGTGTTATTATACGTTGTTTAATGGAGTCCATCATGCTGATGGTACGGTTGTAGCCGATATCATGCAATTCGTCCAAGCGGTCGAAATCCAACAAGTTGACATCATTGTATTTGAAGGTTAACAATATGCCTACAGAATCAGGAATAGAGTAGTCTGTCTTTTGCATAATCATGTTTTCCAATTGGCTCATGATATTCCCTTCTTTAGGTTTTCCCGGGTTGGCGGCCACCGCACTTCCAATGATGATGTCTGGATGAAAATCGCTGCGCATCACGTCTGTGGGGAAATTATTGTAAATACCTCCGTCATAGGCCAATATGCTATCAATCTCTATGGGTTTGAAGACAAAAGGGAAGCTCATGGAAGCACGCACAGCATCTCCCAGGTCCCCATTCTTCATTACTAACGGCTTTTTGTTATATACGTCAGAAGCTACACAACGGAAAGGTATGAACAATTTGTTGAAATCCCCATTGCATGACGCTGTTGCGCGTGCAAAAAGCTCCACAAAAGCCAGGTTCATTTGTATGGGGTTCACCATACTCGTGGGCAATATCTGCGGCTTGGTACGCGTTGAGTCCTTCAAGCCAAAGTGAATGGTAAAGAATTCGGGTGTAGGACGGTTTTCCTTAAAATAGTAGCTGTATTTTGTTTCTACAACACCGGTATACCAACGTTTGAAATCGGGTGAGCGCAACAATGCCTCCATATCGTCCGGCGAATATCCCATGGCATACAAGGCGCCGACAATGGCTCCCATGGAGGTTCCTGCCACATAGTCTATCGGAATCCCATTCTCTTCCAAAGCTCGTATGACACCTATGTGTGTCATTCCCTTGGCACCCCCTCCACTTAGCACAAGACCAACCTTTTGCGCCTTTGCCGGAAGCAAAAAAACAGTGAGAAGGCACAACACTATAATAGGAGAAACTCTCTTCATGGTTAAAGAAATTACTTTTTACGAGCTTTACTTTGTATTTCTGCTTCAAATATACGCATTTATTTCTTAAAGAAGCAAATTGTGCGTCGGGCTAATAAGTGTTTTTCACGCTATTTGTGGCT
The DNA here is from genome assembly GCA_949288715.1 of uncultured Bacteroides sp. Classification (GTDB taxonomy): domain Bacteria; phylum Bacteroidota; class Bacteroidia; order Bacteroidales; family Bacteroidaceae; genus Bacteroides. Next base: position 104,487 of record CASELH010000001.1, read on the forward strand.
ACAAAAAGACGAGGGTAATCCCGTCCTCACAGTTACCCTCGTCTTTAGCAATCTATGTTCTTTACTGGGAAAGCTTACTTTATCAATTCCAAGCTTCTCTTGACGAAGTTGTTCAACGCTTCACCCTTCAGCATGCCGTTTTGAAGCAGAGCCAAATCTATGAGCTGGCGCACAACCTTGTTTTGGGCAGCATAACCCGACAGAATGTTCTCCTTTTGCTGTGCCAAGTCGTTCCATTTCTTGTCCAATGTTTCCAGTTCATCCTTCTCAGCGGCAGGTATTTCCTCTGCCTTTTTACCCTCATGCTGTTTCCTCAGTTCTTTGCGTTGTTTGTCTACCTCGTCCATTTCCGTTTGTATGGGGGTGAGCGATGAAGCGCATGCCGCATCTTCGTCTGCCAGCACACCTTTTATCAGCTTATGGTCTGCATTGAGTATCAAGCTATACATATCGGGCATTTCACCATAGAAGCTCATTCCGGCTTGTATGGTGGCCATTTCCTTCATACGGCGCATATATTCGCTTTGTGTTATAAGCACCGGCGCTGCTCCTTCGCCCAGAGGCTGGGCAGAGACGTGAAACTCCGTCTTTTCCATATGGGGCAACTGGCTCTTGAATAAGGTGGAAAGCACTTCCTGATGCGAAGCGTCCAATGTTTCGCCTTTGGATTCTTCCTTTACGATAAGGTTATCCACCACATCGCTGTCCACACGCGTAAAGCGGGTTTTCTCAAATTTCTGCTCCAGCATGCTTACTACGGCAATGTCCAGCTGACCATCCATCAGCAGCACGTTGTATCCTTTGTTTTTAGCAGCATCTATATAGCTGTATTGCTCTTCCTTATTGTTGGCATAAAGGTATATCAATGTGCCGTCCTTGTCCGTCTGGTTGTCTTTTATAAGAGTCTTGTACTCGTCAAAGGTGTAGCACTTGCCGTCAGTGTCGGTAAGCAAGGCAAAGTCTTTGGCGCGCTCGTAGAAGTCTTCTTGCGTCAGCATGCCATAGTCGATGAAGATTTTCAAGTCGTTCCACTTCTCCTCAAATTGCTTGCGGTCATTTTTAAAGATTGATTGCAAGCGGTCGGAAACCTTCTTGGTAATGTAAGTGGATATCTTCTTTACATTGCTATCGCTCTGCAAGTACGAACGCGATACATTCAGCGGAATATCCGGCGAATCGAGCACACCGTGCAACAGCGTCAGGAAGTCGGGCACAATGCCTTCCACTGAGTCTGTCACATATACCTGATTGCAGTACAGCTGTATTTTATTCTTGTTCAGTTCAATATTGCTCTTCACCTTCGGGAAGTAAAGGATACCCGTCAAGTGGAACGGATAATCTACATTCAGGTGAATCCAGAACAAAGGTTCATCCGCCATGGGATAAAGTTCGCTATAAAACTTCTTATAGTCCTCATCTTTCAGCTCGTTTGGCTTGCGGGTCCACAAGGGGGTAGTGTCGTTTATCACGTTGTCCTCTGCGGTTTCTACCTGTTTGCCGTCTTTCCATTCTTTCTTCTTGCCGAATGCTATAGGCACGGGCAGGAAGCGGCAGTATTTCTTCAAGAGGGCCGATATGCGCGATTCTTCAAGGAATTCCTTGCAATCGTCGTCTACATAAAGCACGATATCTGTGCCTCGGTCGGCTTTGTCAACGTCTTCAATGGTGAACTCAGGACTTCCGTCGCATGTCCATTTCACGGCCTGCGCGCCTTCTTGATAGGATTTGGTGATGATTTCCACCTTCTTTGCCACCATGAAGGCCGAGTAAAAACCCAGTCCAAAATGGCCGATGATGGCATTGGCGTCATTCTTATACTTCTCCAAGAAGTCGTTGGCTCCCGAGAAGGCTATCTGGTTGATGTATTTGTCTATCTCTTCTGCCGTAAGGCCTAAGCCACGGTCGGACACTGTTATTGTATCCTTATCCAACGATACATGGATGGTAAGGTCGCCCAGCTCGCCTTTGAAGTCGCCCATTGAGGCAAGCGTCTTCAGCTTTTGGGTGGCATCGACGGCATTCGAAACCAACTCACGGAGGAATATCTCGTGGTCGCTATATAAGAATTTCTTGATGACGGGGAAAATGTTTTCAGTAGTTACCCCAATATTGCCTTTTTGCATAATCTGTAGATTTATTTATTTATTTATTGATTATCCTTTTATTAAGAAACACAAAGCAGGAAGCAAAAAAAATGCCAGCCATCCAGTGGCTGACATTTTGTCTGTTTCCTACGTTATATAGGTTTGCTTATTTCTTAAGGATGTCGAGCTCGGCAGCACCTTCTTTAGCGGTCACGCTGATGGTATCGCCGGCTTCAACCCCGTCGCTGACAATAAGCGTGGAAAGCCCGTCTTCCAGATAGTTCTGGATGGCACGCTTCAAGGGGCGTGCGCCAAACTGCACGTCATAGCCTTTGGCGGCCAGGAAGCGTTTGGCACTTTCATCCACTTCAAGCTTGTAGCCTATCTGTTCCACCCGCTTGGCCAAAGCTCCCAGTTCTATGTCCACTATGCTGGTGATGGCGTCCAACGACAACTGGTCGAAGGTGATGATTTCGTCCAGTCGGTTCAGGAATTCCGGGGCAAACGTCTTGTTCAGCGCTTTCTGTATCACGCCGCGCGAGTACTCCTTGTCATCAGCACGGCTTTGTGTTGCAAAGCCGATGCCTCGTCCAAACTCTTTAAGCTGCCGGGTGCCAATGTTTGAAGTCATGATGATGACGGTGTTCTTAAAGTCTACCGTTCGCCCGTTGTTGTCGGTCAGGCGGCCTTCGTCGAGCACTTGCAGCAAGATGTTGAACACGTCGGGATGTGCTTTCTCTATCTCGTCGAGCAGTACGATGGAGTAGGGCTTGCGGCGCACTTTTTCCGTGAGCTGACCACCCTCTTCATATCCCACGTAGCCCGGAGCCGCTCCAATCATGCGCGACACGGTGTATTTCTCCATGTATTCGCTCATGTCTATGCGGATAAGGGCATCATCTGAGCCGAACATATAGCGAGCCAGCTGTTTGGCCAGGTGTGTCTTGCCCACGCCCGTAGGCCCCAAGAACATGAAGGTGCCGATAGGGCGATTGGGGTCTTTCAGCCCCACGCGACTGCGCAGTATGGCTTTCACCAGCTTCTCTATGGCGGCATCCTGCGCCACCACCTGTGCTTGCAGGGCTTCCTTCATGCCGGCCAGCTTCAGGCTTTCGGCTTGCGCCATACGCTGCACGGGCACGCCGGACATCATGGAGACCACGTTGGCAATGTCTTCCTCGCCTACCACCTGCCGATGGTCTTTGAGTTGCGATTCCCATTCGGTCTTCATTTCTTCCAGCCGGGTGGCCAGTTCCTTCTCGCGGTCGCGGAAACCTGCGGCAAGTTCATAGTTCTGTGCCTTCACGGCTTCCGTCTTGCGGTTGCGGGTGTCTTCTATCAGTTTCTCCTGCTCTTCTATGGCTTTAGGCACGCTGATGTTGGCCAAGTGCGCCCGCGAGCCTGCTTCGTCGAGGGCGTCGATAGCCTTGTCCGGAAAGTTCCGGTCGCTGATGTAGCGCCCTGTCAATTTGACACAAGCCTCCAATGCCTCGTCTGTATACAAGACGTTGTGGTGGTCTTCATACTTGTCTTTGATGTTGCGCAATATTTGCAACGTCTCTTCGGCAGTGGTAGGCTCAACCAGCACTTTTTGGAAGCGGCGCTCCAAGGCTCCGTCTTTCTCTATGCTCTTGCGGTATTCGTCGAGGGTGGTGGCGCCTATGCACTGTATCTCGCCGCGGGCCAAGGCCGGTTTCAGCATGTTGGCGGCATCCATGGTGCCTGCGGCTGCCCCGGCGCCTACAATGGTGTGTATCTCGTCGATGAACAGGATGACGTTGGGATTCTTCTGAAGCTCGTTGATGATGGAGCGGATGCGCTCTTCAAACTGGCCACGATACTTTGTACCGGCCACTACACCGGCCATGTCGAGCATAATAACCCGCTTGTCGAACAGCACGCGCGACACCTTCTTCTCAACGATGCGCAAGGCTAGCCCCTCTACGATGGCCGACTTGCCCACGCCGGGTTCGCCTATCAGCACGGGGTTGTTCTTCTTGCGGCGGCTCAATATCTGTGCCAGGCGTTCTATCTCGCGTTCACGCCCCACCACGGGGTCCAGCTTGCCCTCGGCGGCGGCACGGGTCATGTCGATGCCGAAGTTGTCGAGCACAGGGGTATCGTTGGTAGGCTTCCGTGAGGCGGTCTGCGGAGATGTGGGTGCACCTGCCCCTTGGGCTGCGGAGTGGGACGGCCCCATCATGTCTTCTTCCTCCTCCTCGTCGTCTTCGGTGAAGCCCATGCCGGCATGCGTGTTGGGCAGCTTCATGGAGAGCTGCTCGTAGACCGACTGGTAGTCCACCCGGTTTTCCTCGAGCACGGTAGCAGCCAGGTTGTCGCCGTCCTTCAGTATGGCCAGCAGCATGTGCTCGGCATCGGCCTTGGGGCTTTTCAGCAGGCGTGCTTCAAGGATGCACATCTTCAGTATGCGGGCGGCAAGGGGCGAAAGGCTCACTTCGGCATCGGCTGCCTGTGTCGGGCTGTTGCTGCCTTGCTCCGTGCCTGTTGTCCTGTCGTGGAGGCAGTTTTCCAGGCGTTTTTTTACGTTGGCCAGGTCTATGCCCAGGCGGTGCAATATTTCTATGGCCTTCCCGCCGCCGTCGCGCAGCATGCCCAGCAGCAGGTGCTCGGGGCCTATGTAGCGGTTGCGTAAGCGGGTAGCTTCTTCTCGGCTGTAGCTGATAATGTCTGATACTCGTTGTGAAAACTGGCTATCCATGTTTCTTCTTTCTCCTTATACTATATTGCTGTCTTGAAACTTTATTGCGGGGCAAAGATAATGCAAATATTCCAATATTCAGTCATGCACATCCCCGATGTTTCTTAGCAAATATCGTGCCACAGGAACGAGGAGCATATTGCTTAGATTGGACGCAATTCTACTGTCAATCCCATTGCAGAGGCTATTTTATAAAGTGTGGCTACAGTAGGCACGGTCAATCCACGTTCAATCCTTGATATGTACCCCTTGTCCGCACCGATACGCTTGGCGAGTTCCGCTTGCGTAAGATGCGCGTTTTTGCGTGCTTCCAATAATATTTGGGCATTGTATTCCTCCCATGCCTTCTCACGGTTTTTCTCACGTTCAGGAGTTCCTTCCGCTCCCAAAACTTCGTCAAGCATTGCGCTGACATCATAAATGTCCTTGCTGATTTCCTTTAGTTGCATAATATTCCTCCTTTAATTTTATTGCTTTCTTTATTTCACTTTCAGGTGTCTTTTGTGTCTTTTTCTTGAACGCATTGAATAAAACCACAATTCTATTTCCATCATTAATAAAGAATACTCTAAATTCCGTATTACCGTAATTTGAACGAAATTCGTATATGCCATCACGGATAAACTTAACGTAATGGTGTGGAATTTTATCTTCCGTTGTAAGCAAGTCCAATGAGCGCAGCAACTTTGCCTTTTCTTGAACCGGAAGTTTTTTTAAAAAATCACTGAAATAGTTCTTGTATGCGATTATTTTTCTCATGGGGCAAAGGTATGAAAAGTTGTACAATAGTACAACCATATTCAGGCTTTTTTCTCTACTCAATCGTTATCGCGTACTCGTACTCCGAGCCTGCCGTCCATTTGGCATCCTTTTGCATCCGGTAGATGTAGGTCTTGCCGCCGGTAGTGGAGA
>CASELH010000002.1 GCA_949288715.1 uncultured Bacteroides sp.
CGCCGCATGACGGTGGATAAAAAATATAAAATACTTGCGCAAGTCATAGAAAACAGAATGACAGATACATGGCGCAGCCCTTAAGAATCTGCGGTCATCCGCGCCCGTCTGCGTCATCTGCGGCTGAAAGATGCTTGAATAGTGGCTTTTCTCTACAGCTTGTTCACATGCTTCACAAACTCGGCTGCCAGCTGGCTTTCGCGGCGCAGCACCTGTTCCGGGTCGTCGAAGCAGGTGGCGGGCACACGCAGGCGCAGGGTGGCTTCCATGTCGTTCACCGTGGCCGTGCCGTGGGGCAGGCGCATGACGGACTTGTGGCCCTTGGGCTGGCGGCTGCCTTGGTTGTAGGCATGAAATTCCGCTTCACCCGTAATGGGGTTGAAGCCTACTGACCCGGGCACGCGGTAGCCTTTTCTCATGCGGCGCGATGCGTCGTCACTCATAGTCATAGGGTACTGTTTCATAATGCTGCTATTTTAACGATTTTAACTTTGTTCTCATAGCGGGTTTCCCCGTTCTTGTCCAGATACGAGCTGCACGTCATCACGGCTTGCACGGTGTACAGGCGCGAGGTGTCCAGCTGGGGGCAGGCAGCGGCACTGGCTCCCTGCAGCTCGGCATAAAGGGTGTTCACTCCGTCCGTCAGTTCAAACCCCATGGTGTAGAAGGTTTGAGGCAGACCATCTTTGCCCGTGTAGGTGTGGGCTTTCAAAGCTAATTGCTTGACTACTCTATAGGTTTTTATCATACTGCTATAATAAAAATGTTATACTTTTTTGCCTTGTCATGCTGAACGCCGGTGAAGCATCTCACGTATGGTCCCCGGGGGAGATTCTTCGCTTACGCTCAGAACGACGCGGCAGGTGCAGCTTCCCTCTCACGGGGTTCTTTTGGCGTGTGCAAAAAAAAAGCCCCGCAACCATCGGGGAAACTGCTTTTCCGATGATTGCGGGGGCAAAGTTCGGGAATAAAAAAAATCTTTAGAATGGACTCCAGTCCGCTACTCCAGTCTTAGGCTTTCTTGTTCTTGTCTAATCCTTCCTGGTAATATTCTTGCGCCTTATCTCTCAGTGTGTCAAATATTTGCAGGTAGTTATCAGAATTGCTTTTTGCGGCGGAAATCAATTTGTACGGGGTTGATTTCGTTTTCACGCAAAAGAAGTCACCAAGGGCCAGCATCAATTTCTCTATATTGGGGTTTTTGTTTGTGGCAGGGTCTATGAAGATGTCTGCTTTCAGCATGGCATGTATCACCTTGAAGAAGTCCGTCACCTTTTGCGGCCTTATGCGGTAAGGGCAGACGGAAAGTTCAGGCTCGGCTTCCGGTTGCTCGGACTGGGCAGTCTGCTCGGCAGGTGCGGTTTTGCCCCAGCCCTTGGCCACCCAGAGCAGCTCGTGGTCTACCATGCGCGGGCGCGTGGCCTCCAGCCAGTCGTAGGCTTGGGTGGAAAAGAGTTGCAAGGCGGGGTGGGGTTGCCCGTAGGCCAGGGCATAGGCCAGCCAGGCGGCAGCCCAATCTTCGCGCTGGGCATCGTTGCGGCGGTCTATGCGCTCGCCTTCAAGGCAGGAGCAGGCAGGTGCGTAGAGCAGGGAAAACATGCTGATGCCTTCCTTGGGAAGGGCGAGGGCTTCGAGCGTGATGTATTGCCTGTACCGTTCCGAGTAAGTGCCCGAGTCGGCCGTCAGTTTGAGCATCGTCAACAGCAGCATGTGGTGAGCCCGGTGCAGCAGCCTTGCGGGGTCGAGGCCCTTAAGGGGGCTGAAATAACGGTCGTTGCTTTGGTGCGGCTCCACCAATTCGCGGTACAGACGTGCCCACACCTCGGGCGCGCCCCCGTTCAGTATCGCTTCCAGCGTCGGCGCCCCGGGGTCTTTCCACACCAGCCATTCAGGCAGGTCGGGGCAAACTTGCTGCACGGATTGTTGCAGCATGTCAGCATCATTCATCGTGTTCATAGTTTTTTCGTGTGTGTGTGTTTTTTAATGTTTTTCGCCTGCAAAGGTAGCAAAAATGCCGCAGAGCAGGAAATGAATCGGCCACTATTATCACTATAATGTTTCGCGCGCGTACCATTATATCTACAGTACAGCCCGCCGCCAAAAACACAAAACGATGACAGTGCCGTGACAATGACAGTTATGACAGCAAAACGCATGCCACACTTCCGCCCGCCGCCGCAGGGTAGGGAGAAGAAGATATAATAATATATAAATATATATATAATAATATAAATATATATAATAATATAATATATATAAGTAGCTAATTATTTTTCATCCGCAGATAACGCAGATGACACGGATTCCAAAAGGGCTTCGCCCACGTACTTGTTTGCCCGTCATGCTGAACGTTAGTGAAGCATCTCCTAAAAGCAGGAGCAAATGGGAGATTCTTCGCTTGCGCTCAGAATGACAGATACAGAATGACAGATACAGAATGACAGATAGTGAGGCCATGTATTTCGCTGTCATAGCTGTCATTGTCATCATCCGCCTCCATCCGTTTGGCCCCTTCACTTCCCTCTATTTGTTAACACATTTTCACACCTTCGCCCCGCCCCGTTTTTGTCTCGCCCGTTACGAATTGGTAACTTTGCAATGTGAAGTACGCGTATTCGCAGCTATTCTGTTTGCAAACGTCATGCTGAACGCCAGTGAAGCATCTCCCCTGACAGGCGCCCAAAAGAGATATTCTTCGCTTTCGCTCAGAATGACAGAAAAAAACGGACAAGCTATAAATTCTTAATTCTTAATTCTTAATTCTTAATTCTCAATTTACTATGGCCTTTTATCAGAAAACTTACAACAAGAAATTCGGCGTGTGGTATCCCGCCGCCATGACCATGGGCCAGCCCGTGCCCGTGAAGCAAGTGGCACAGCGCCTCAGCGCCATGTGCACCGCCACCTATGCCGACGTGATGGCCGTGCTGGGCAACCTGCCCGGCGTGATGGCCGACTTCATGGCCCAGGGCAAGAGCGTCCGCCTGGACGGACTGGGCACCTTCCGCTACACCCTCGACACCCGTGGCGTGACTGTGGAAGACGACTTCGACTTCCAGAAACAGGTGAAAGCCATCCGCGTGCAGTTCATCCCCCAGCGCGAGGGACCGGCCACCAAGGGCGGCACCGCCACCCGCGGCCTCGTCCCGGTGGGGCTGGAGTGGATTCCCTACGACAAGGCCCTGCAGGAGGCTGAAAACCAGGGCGGCACCTCCGGCGGCGGCACCGGCGAGGAGGACGATGGCGACCACCAGCTGGGATAAATTAAAAATTGAGAATTAAAAAATGAGAAATACGTGCGAATCAGCCGTTTTCAATTCGCAGATTTCTTAATTCTCAATTTTTAATTCTCAATTTAACAAGATTCTCAATTTCCAATATTTTTTAATTTTTAATTCTCAATTCTCAATTTAACAAATGGACAAGAAAAACGTTTGGCGTCTGGTTATCCAGACCTTGATAAGCATCCTCACCACCATAGGCACCACGCTGGGCGTGACGAGCTGCATGGCTTAATGAAGAACTAATAATGAAGAATCTTAGTAAATGAAGAATGAAGAACGAAGAATGAAGAATTTCCGTTAGTACGTAGGCTGCGCCACAATTCTTCATTTTTAATTCTTCATTCTTCATTAATTACTTCTGTCATTAGCTACGCTCAAAACCTCTTTTCGATTATTTCATTAAGGTATAGTCTGAGCGCAAGCGAAGAATCTCCCTACTATATGTGAGATGCTTCACTTCGTTCAGCATGACAGCATGACAGCATGACAGGCAAAACAAGCACGTGGGCGAAGCCCCATTAAGAATCCGCGTCAATCCGCGCCCGTCTGCGTCATCTGCGTGCCATCGCGAAATTCTTCATTCTTCGTTCTTCATTCTTCATTAAAATTCGTACATTTGCACCCTCAAACAAGAAACGACTAAAAACCTAACGATAAGATGGCTAAAAACTTTGCAGAATATCAGTCCTTCAACCTTTCGGACATCAACAAGGAAGTGTTGGAGCAGTGGGACAAAGACGGCGTTTTCGCCCGCAGTGTGAAGGAGCGCGAGGGCTGCCCCTCGTTCGTGTTCTACGAAGGCCCGCCCTCGGCCAACGGCATGCCCGGCATACACCACGTCATGGCGCGCACCATAAAAGACATCTTCTGCCGCTACAAGACCATGAAGGGCTACCTGGTGAAGCGCAAGGCCGGATGGGACACCCACGGGCTGCCCGTGGAGCTGGGCGTGGAGAAGGCGCTGGGCATCACCAAGGAAGACATTGGCAAAACCATCTCCGTGGCCCAGTACAACGCCCGCTGCCGCCGCGACGTGATGAAGTTCACCCGCGAGTGGGAAGACCTCACCCACCGCATGGGCTACTGGGTGGACATGACGGACCCCTACATCACCTACGACAACCGCTACATCGAAACCCTGTGGTGGCTGCTCAAGCAACTTTACAAGAAAGGCCTCCTCTACAAAGGCTACACCATACAGCCCTACTCGCCCGCAGCAGGCACCGGCCTCAGCAGCCACGAGCTCAACCAGCCCGGCTGCTACCGCGACGTGAAGGACCTCACCGTAGTGGCCCAGTTCCAGGTGACCGACCCCAAGCCCGAAATGGCCGCGTGGGGCACACCCGTCTTCCTGGCCTGGACCACCACGCCCTGGACGCTGCCCTCGAACACCGCCCTCTGCGTGGGCCCCAAGATAGACTACGTGGCCGTGCAGACCTACAACGCCTATACGGGCGACAAGATGACCGCCATCCTGGCCAAACCCCTGCTCTACGCCCACTTCAACAAGAAGGCCGAAGGCATGCCCTTGGACGACTACAAGCCCGGCGACAAGCTCATCCCCTTCCGCGTGGTGGGCGAATATAAAGGAACGGACCTCGTGGGCATGCACTACCGCCAGCTGATGCCCTGGGTGAAGCCCGTGGAGGTGGACCAAGACGGCCAATGGCACGACGCCTCGGACCGCGCCTTCCGCGTCATCCCCGGCGACTATGTCACCACCGACGACGGTACCGGCATCGTCCACATAGCCCCCACCTTCGGAGCCGACGACGCCCAGGTGGCCCGCCAATCGGGCATCCCCGCCCTGTTCATGATAAACCGCAAGGGCGAAACGCGCCCCATGGTAGACCTCACCGGCAAGTTCTACCTGCTCGATGAGCTCGACCCCCGCTTCGTCCAGGAGTGCGTCGACGTGAACAGCTACAGCGAATATCAAGGCCGATGGGTGAAGAACGCCTACGACCCCCGCTTCATCGTCGACGGCAAGTACGACGAACAGGCCGCACAAGCCGCCGAGTCGCTCGACCTCTACATCTGCATGAAGATGAAAGCCGCCCATCAAGCCTTCAAGATGGAGAAGCACGTGCACAACTACCCCCACTGCTGGCGCACCGACAAGCCCGTGCTCTACTACCCGCTGGACAGCTGGTTCATACGCAGCACCGCCTGCAAGGAGCGCATGATGGAGCTCAACCGCACCATCAACTGGAAGCCCGAGAGCACCGGCACAGGCCGCTTTGGCAAGTGGCTCGAAAACCTCAACGACTGGAACTTGAGCCGCTCGCGCTACTGGGGCACCCCCCTGCCCATCTGGCGCACGGAGGATGGCAGTGAGGAGAAGTGCATAGAGTCCGTAGAAGAGCTCTACAACGAAATAGAAAGCTCCGTAGCCGCCGGACTGATGCCCTCCAACCCCTACAAGGACCGCGGCTTCATCCCCGGCCTCTACACCAAAGACAACTACGACAAGATAGACCTGCACCGCCCGTATGTAGACGACATCATCCTGGCATCGAAAGACGGCAAGCCCATGAAGCGCGAAGCCGACTTGATAGACGTGTGGTTCGACTCCGGCTCCATGCCCTACGCCCAGATGCACTACCCCTTCGAGAACAAGGAGCTGGTGGACAGCCGTCAAGTCTTCCCCGCCGACTTCATTGCCGAGGGCGTGGACCAGACGCGCGGATGGTTCTTCACCCTCCACGCCATAGCCACCATGGTGTTCGACTCGGTGGCCTACAAGGCCGTCATCTCCAACGGACTGGTGCTGGACAAGAACGGCAACAAGATGTCCAAGCGCCTGGGCAACGCCGTAGACCCCTTCGCCACCATCGAGAAGTATGGCTCCGACCCCCTGCGCTGGTACATGATAACCAACTCATCGCCCTGGGACAACCTCAAGTTCGACACCGAAGGCGTGGAAGAAGTGCGCCGCAAGTTCTTCGGCACCCTCTACAACACCTACTCCTTCTTCGCCCTCTATGCCAATGTCGATGGCTTCACCTACGCCGAGGCCGACGTGCCCCTCAGTGAGCGCCCCGAGATAGACCGCTGGATACTCTCCCTGCTCAACTCCCTCGTCAAGGCCGTAGACGCCTGCTATGCCGACTACGAGCCCACACGCGCCGGGCGCCTCATCTCCGACTTCGTCAGCGACAACCTCTCCAACTGGTACGTGCGCCTCAACCGCAAGCGCTTCTGGGGCGGCGGCATGACGACGGACAAGCTCTCCGCCTACCAGACACTCTACACCTGCCTCAAGACCGTGGCCCAGCTCATGGCACCCATCGCCCCCTTCTATGCCGACAAGCTCTACCGCGACCTCGTCAGCGTGACAGGTGACAGCGATGACACCGGAAAACATGTCTCCGTCCACCTCGCCCACTTCCCCACGTGCCATGAAGCCGTGATAGACCCCGAGCTCGAAGCCCGCATGCAGATGGCGCAAGACGTCACCTCCATGGTGCTGGCCCTGCGCCGCAAGGTCAACATCAAGGTGCGCCAACCGCTGCAGTGCATCATGATTCCCGTGGCCGACGAAGAGCAGCGCGCCCACATCGAGGCCGTGAAGCAACTCATCATGACGGAAGTGAACGTCAAGGAAGTGAAGTTCGTAGACGGCGCCGCCGGCGTGCTGGTGAAGAAGGTGAAGTGCGACTTCAAAAAGCTGGGCCCCAAGTTCGGCAAGCAGATGAAAGCCGTGGCAGCCGCCGTCTCCACCCTCTCGCAAGAAGCCATAGCCACGCTGGAGCGCGAAGGCACCTACGCCCTCACCCTCCCCGACGGTGTGAACGTGAACATCAACAGCGATGACGTGGAGATATTCAGCGAAGACATCCCCGGCTGGCTCGTGGCCAACGAAGGCCGCCTCACCGTGGCCCTCGAAGTGGAAATCACCGAAGCCCTGCGCCGCGAAGGCATCGCCCGCGAGCTGGTAAACCGCATACAGAACATCCGCAAGAGCAGCGGCTTCGAGATAACCGACAAAATAAAGATTGTGTTATCTAAAAACCTGCAAACGGATGATGCCGTCAACGAATATAAAGACTATATTTGCAACCAAGTTCTCGCCACCTCGCTCACCCTGGCCGACAACGTCGAGGGCACCGAGCTGAACTTCGACGACTTTACCCTCACCGTGAGCGTAGTGAAGAACTGAAAAAAGATAAGTATATTATGAGACTGTGTGGTTCAATTTTTCAGCCGCAGATGACGCTGATGACACATTAAACTACACACACACAGCCCGATAAACATTACCAACCACTAAAAACATACAATTATGGCAGAAAAAACAAGATACTCGGACGCCGAACTGGAAGAATTCCGCGCCATCATCATGGAAAAGCTAGAGCTGGCACAACGCGACTACGACCTGCTGAAAGCAAGCCTCACCGGAGCCGACGGCAACGACACCGACGACACCTCGCCCACCTACAAGGTGCTCGAAGAGGGTGCCAACACCCTCTCCAAGGAGGAAACCACCCGCCTGGCACAACGCCAGCTGAAGTTCATACAAGGACTGCAGGCCGCCTTGGTGCGCATCGAGAACAAGACGTATGGCATCTGCCGCGAGACGGGCAAGCTCATCCCCGCCGAACGCCTCCGCGCCGTGCCCCACGCCACGCTGAGCATCGAAGCTAAAAACAACGGTAAGAAGTAGCAGCAGCATGGGCAAGTTCTTCACGAAGGGGCGGCTGGCGTGGCTCATCATCATCGCAGCCCTGGTCATAGACCAGCTCATCAAGGTAAGCGTCAAGACGCAGATGTATTGGCACGAGTGCATCAATGCCTGGGGCTGGGTGTACGACAAGCTGGGCATCGACGCCCCGCCGCCCACGTGGTTCTACATCCTCTTCACCGAAAACAACGGCATGGCCTTCGGCATGGAGCTGGTGGGCAAACTGTTTCTCACCAGCTTCCGCATCGTGGCCGTGTGTTTCATAGGCTGGTTTCTGTGGCGCGTGGTGAAGCTGGGCATGAAGACGGGCTTCGTGGTGTGCCTCGCCCTCATCCTGGCAGGCGCCATGGGCAACATATTCGACAGCGTCTTCTATGGCGTGCTCTTCGGCGAAAGCACGGAGGTGCCGGCCACTTTCCTTCCCGAAGGCGGCGGCTATGCACCACTTTTCTACGGCAAGGTGGTGGACATGTTCTACTTCCCCATCATCGACACCACGTGGCCGCAGTGGATGCCCTTCGTAGGCGGCGAGCACTTCGTGTTCTTCAGCCCCATATTCAACTTCGCCGATGCAGCCATCAGCTGCGGCACCATCGCCGTGCTGCTGTTCTACAGCAAGACGTTTGGCGAAGCCTATCACCGCATTATCAGCAAGAAGCCATGAGCAAGGCAAAGAGGTGGATACGTGCAGGCCTGTGTGCCGCCATGCTGATGCTCGCCATGGGCGCATGCAAGGTGGAGCGCCCCGACACGGTGCTGACCGATGAGCAGATGGAAGACATCCTCTACGACTACCACATAGCCCGCGCCATGGGCGAGGAGATTCCTCACAACGACAGCTACAAGCGCGTGCTCTACGTGGATGCCGTCTTCCGCAAGCATGGCATCACCGAGGCGCAGTTCGACACGTCGATGGTGTGGTTCGCACGCAATCCCACGGTCATTGCCGACATCTACGAGCGGGTGAACAAGCGCTTGAGGGCTCAGCGCGACCGCTACAACAACCTCATCGCCATACGCGACAACCGCCCCAAAATGTCGCCCCCGGGCGATAGCGTGAACGTGTGGATTGAGCTGCCCCACTATCAGCTGACCGGCACCCCGTTCAACAACAAGCTCGTCTTCACCCTGGCTGCCGATACGAACTACCACGACCGCGACACCCTGCGCTGGAAGGCTCGCTTCCACTACATGGCCGATGCCGTGGTGGACACGGTGCAGGTGCCCGTCATGGCCCTCCAGGTGAGGTATGAGAAAGACACCACCCTCAGCGCCCTGCACAGCATCCGTCAGCCGGGCCTATACGAACTCACGCTTTCGGCCGACACCTTCGGGGCCATCAGGGAGGTTTCCGGCTTCATCTACTATCCGCCGCAGGCATCGCCCCGCACGCTCACCGTGGACCGCCTCATGCTGATGCGCTACCATGCCACGGACAGTCTGTCATTCCCCGTCGCCGAGGAAGACTCGGCCCAAGTCGTTCCCGTGCAGCAGGAGGCCCGTAGCCCAGTCAAGTTGCTGAAACAGAATGTGCAACCGTTGTGATAAGGTTATGGCGAGGCGCTATGCGGCACACTTCGTCTACGTGGCAGGCTGGGGCTTCATCCGCCGCCAGGTGGTGGAGGTGGGCGAGGGTAGGGTGCTGAGCATCTGCCCCTTGGCCGGGGAGGTGGAGCATACGGTGTGGATTCCGGACGGCATCATTGCCCTATGGCCTTCCGCCGCGGTGGCCGATTGGCGCACGGAGCTTGCCGCCGGGGCTTCTGCTGCCGTAATCCCGTCTCTTCCAACGGGTTGGCAGCCGGATGCATCGGCATCGTGGCAAGCCTACAGCCTGGCTCCCTTCGACCTCATTTCGTTAAAGCCCGTCGCCGGAACTCGGCGCAGACTATTGCCGTAGCGATGGCTACGTTGAGCGACTCCGACGTCTCCCGCAGGGGCGGATAGCTGGGGATGTAGAGCTTGTCCGTCACCAGCCTCTCTATCTCCGCGCCGATGCCCTTCCCTTCGTTGCCCATGACGACGATGCCGTTCGGCGTGAGCGGCACTTCGTAGAGGGGTTTTCCGTCCAGAAACGTGCCATACACGGGGCATCCCTTCGCCTTCAGCTTGCCTATGAGGGCCGGCAAGTCGACGTAGTGCACCCGCACGCGGGCTATGCCTCCCATCGTGGCCTGTATGGCCTTGGGGCTGTAAACGTCGACAGTATTTTGAGAGCAGAACAGGTGTTCGATGCCAAACCAATCTGCCAGTCGCACGATGGTGCCCAGGTTGCCGGGGTCTTGCACGTCGTCCAGCGCCAGGCACAGTGAGCGGGCCGCAAGCTCTTCCACATCCGCCTCCTCGCGTGGCTGGCGGAACACGGCCAGCACTTGTTGAGGCGTGCGCAGCAGGCTGGCCCGGGTCAGCTCGTCGGTGCTCAGGCCAATCACCTCGTCGGCCCGCACTTGGGGGTGGGCTTGCAGCCAATCCGTGGTGGCGGCCAGCAGCGTGCAGGGGAAGTGCCCCAGCAAGTCGCCCACCAGCTTGGGCCCTTCGGCCAGGAAGACGCCTTCGGCTTTGCGCATTTTCTTCTGCTCGAGTGAGCGTATGTATTTCAGTTTCGCTTTGCTCAGTGACATGGGACAGTGACATTGGGTTCGACCGGGTGCAAATGTACGGATAAATTCGTTATCCTGTTTCCGGCAGGGCCGAAAAATGCCGTGGCCGCGTTTGCCTATGCTTGCCATTGACAATGCGCCCGCTTGCCATTGACGAGACGCCCGCTTGCCAATGGCAGGAGAATATCGGTGAAGGTTTGGATATTAGGCGGGAATGCAGTACTTTTGTGTCATTATATTCCGAAAAAGCATCGGCATGCATCGTTTTCGTCTCATCATATTGGTTATAAGCACATTGGCCTTGCTGGCCGCATGCTCCACCACCAAGTATGTCCCCGACGGGGAGTACTTGCTGGACGAGGTGCGCATCCGCTCGGACAACGACGACATACGCGGCTCGTCGCTTTCCCCCTACCTGAGGCAGACGCCCAACTCCAAGTGGTTCAGTCTGATAAAGACGCAGCTGTACGTCTACAACTGGTCGGGGCCCGACACCACGCGCTGGATAAACCGCACCTTGCGCCGACTGGGCGATGCCCCGGTGATTTACGACGAGGGGGAAACCCGGCAGACGGCCGACGAGCTGACGAAGGCTGTGCGCAACATGGGCTACATGGGCGCCACCGTGACCCCCCGCCTCGAAACGCGGAAGAAGAAGGCCCGGCTGACGTATGAAATACGCGCCGGAGAGCCCTACCTGGTGCGCACCGTGAGCTATGACATTCCCGACACCCTTATCCACTCCTACATACGGCGCGACTCGGCCGCCACGCTGCTCCACACGGGCATGTATTTCGACGTGAATGTGCTCGATGCCGAGCGCCAGCGCATCACCTCCACCCTGCGGCGCAACGGCTATTACCGCTTCAATAAGGAGTATCTGGAGTATGTGGCCGACACCGTGCGGGGCAGCCGCGACATAGACCTGACGCTGCGCCTGTTGCCCTTCCGCGTGGCGCCGGACAGCTTCGACGTGCACCGCCAATACACGGTGGACAAGGTGGGCTTCGTGGCCGACTACGACGCGCTCCATGCCTCCCTTCAAGAGAGCATCGATGTGAACGACTCCATCCATTACCACGGCTTGCCCATCTACTATAAAGACCACCTCTACCTGCGCCCGCAGGTGTTGGCCTCCAACTTGGCCATCCGCCCCGGCAGCTTGTATGACGAGCAGGCGGTGCAGCGCACTTACTCCAACTTCGGCCGGCTGCAGGCGTTGCGCTACACCAACGTGCGCTTCTTCCCCTCGCTGACGGACAGCACCTCGCTCAACGCCTATGTGCTGCTGACGAGGAGCAAGCACAAGTCGGTGTCGTTCGAGCTGGAGGGCACCAATTCGGCGGGCGACTTGGGCGCGGCGGCGGCCGTATCCTTCCAGCACCGCAACCTGTTTCGAGGGTCGGAGGCCCTCATGTTGCGCTTGCGCGGGGCCTACGAAGCGGTGTCGGGCCTTCAAGGCAGCCAATATAACCAGAACTACATTGAGCTGGGGGCAGAGGCCACGGTGAATTTCCCCCGCTTCCTGTTCCCCTTCCTGTCGCGCGACTTTACGCGCCGCATCAATGCCTCCACCGAGTTCGGCCTGCAATACAACTACCAGATGCGCCCCGAGTTTACGCGCATCGTGGCCTCGGCCAACTGGAGCTATCGCTGGACCAAGCTGCAACGCCGTGCCCAGCACCGCATAGACTTGCTGGACATCAACTACCTCTACATGCCGTGGATTGAGGAGGGCTTCAAGCATGAGTTTCTGGACGAGGGCGACAACTACATCTTGCGCTACAACTACGAGAATCGCTTCATCGTGCGCACGGGCTACAGCTTCACCTACAACAACGCCGGGCAGGCACTGGTCAACAACACCGTGGTGGGCAACTCCTATGCCATCCGCGTCAACTTGGAGTCGGCCGGAAACCTGCTTTACGGCATTGCCAAGCTGGCGGGCATGAAGCAGAACGAGCAGGGAGAATACACGCTGCTCAACATCCCCTTTGCCCAATACGTCAAGGCCGATTTCGACTTTGCCAAGAACATCGTCATCGACAACCGCAACTCGCTGGCCTTTCACTTCGGCGCAGGCATTGTGGTGCCCTATGGCAATGCCACGATGGTGCCGTTCGAGAAGCGCTACTTCTCGGGTGGAGCCAACAGCGTGCGGGGCTGGTCGGTGCGCGACTTGGGGCCGGGCTCCTTCCCCGGCGACGGCAACTTCCTCAACCAGTCGGGCGACATCAAGCTCGATGCCAGCATAGAGTATCGCACCCGCCTGTTCTGGAAGTTCCGTGGAGCCGTGTTTGTGGATGCCGGCAACATCTGGACGCTGCGCGACTATCCCGACCAGCCGGGCGGAAAATTTGAGTTCGACACCTTCTACAAGCAGATAGCCGTGGCCTACGGGCTTGGCCTCAGGCTGGACTTGGACTTCTTTGTCCTCCGCTTCGATGGCGGCATGAAGGCCATCAATCCGGTTTACGAGTCGGGGCGCGGGCGCTATCCCATCATCCATCCCGACTTCAAGCGCGACTTCGTGTTCCACTTTGCCGTGGGCTATCCTTTCTGACAAGTCGAAATAGTTTTTGGTTTGCTGTCAGAAGAAAAATGCCAAGAAACATCGTTTTTTTGTTCAAATCGTGCGACGGGAAGCAAGATTCAATGATTCCCGCAGCAAATCGTGCTACGGGAAGCAAGATTCAACGATTCCTGCGGCAAATCGTGCGACGGGAAGCAAGATTCAATGATTCCTGCAGCAAATCGTGCGACGGGAAGGGAAAATCATGCGATTCCTGCTTTCCGTTGCTTTACGGCTGGTTGCAGTCGATGTCTCTCGCCATAATTATTTCGACAGGAAAAAATAGCAGCGTTACTCCCGGGGTGTGGGTGTAACGCTGCTGTTGTGTATTGCCGCCTGCAGGACCTGCGTCTTTGTGCCTTATCGGAAGGCGTAGTAGGTGGCGGCCATCGTGGCCTGGCGGGCTGTGGCTACGCCGTTGGCATCGAGGGTGACGGTGAGGTCATCGCCGTTGGGCAGGGGCAGGGTGGCCATGCCGTCGCCGTGCAGCTTGAGGAATTCGGTCGTGGTGCCGTCGGCCACCACGTTCCACGTGTTGAGCTCTTCGTCGTAAATGAGTTGCATGGCTGTGTCTTCGCCTTCCTTGGTGATGGAGTAGCCGTTTTCCAGCGTCTCTACCAGGTAGTTGCCGTTGGTGCCATGCACTTTTTTCACTTCGCCGATGCTGGCCATGGGGTTGGTGCCTGTCCAGAATTCCACCGAGTTGAGTATGATGGCGTCTGCCAGCCACGACACGGTGTAGGCTTGCACCACGGCCAGGGCAAAGAAGGCCAGTTCGTTTACAAACTTATTGTCGTCGATGTTCTGGTTCCAGCTCAGCAGCCGGCTGTGCAGCCCGAACGAGCCTATGCACGAGCTGCACAGGAAAGCGCCGCATGTCAGGAGGGTGGCGGCCATTTTCAGGTTTGGTCTTTTCATCATTCTTATGTTTTGGTTTATAGGTTGCTTCGTTTTATTTCTTCCGCCTGAGCACCATGGCTGTGCGTGCCGGCACGTAGAGTTTCATCCAGCCCTTCTTGTCTTTCTGGTACAAGGGGTCGGGCAGGGTGAAGTGGGTCACGGTGTCATCCGTCAGTCCGTTGCCGCCATAGGCCGGGTTGTCGGTGTTGAGTATCACTTCGTAGGAGCCTTCGGGCACCAGGAAGCCGTAGTCGGTGAACGACTGCTTGGGGTTGAAGTTGAATACAAAGACCAGGTCTTTGCGCATGTAGGCCAGAATCTGGTCGCCATCGTTGTGCCATATTTCCTGCACCGGGGTGTTCTGGAAGTTCTTTATGCTCTTGATGACGGACAGCATGGCCTGGTCGAAGTCGTTCAGGTAGTGGTAGGTCAGCTTCTTGTTGTCCACCAGGTCCCACTGGCGGCGCGCGTATTTGTACGACCAGTTGTTGCCCTCGCGGGGGAAGTCAATCCACTCCGGATGGCCGAATTCGTTGCCCATGAAGTTCAAGTATCCGCCGTTGATGGTGGATGCCGTG
Source organism: uncultured Bacteroides sp. (assembly GCA_949288715.1). Classification (GTDB taxonomy): domain Bacteria; phylum Bacteroidota; class Bacteroidia; order Bacteroidales; family Bacteroidaceae; genus Bacteroides. The sequence goes on from CASELH010000002.1 coordinate 14,619, forward strand.
AGCAGGCGAATCATCTTGTGCAGGGCGATGCCCCGGTTCACGGTGTAGTTCTCGTCGCCTTTCTGCATGTGCCAATACATGTCGGCGTCTATCAGGCGGAAGATGATGGTCTTGTCGCCCACCAATGCCTGGTCGTGGCTTTCGCAATAGGAAATGGTCTTCTCGTCCTTGCGTCGGTTGGTCACTTCCCAGAACATGCTGGAGGGCTTCCAGTCTTCGTCAATCTTTTCCTTGATGGTCTTAATCCAATAGTCGGGTATGTTCATGGCCATGCGGTAGTCGAAGCCGTAGCCCCCGTCTTCATACTTGGCGGCCAGGCCGGGCATGCCCGACACCTCTTCGGCAATGGTGATGGCCCTGGGGTTGATCTGGTGTATCAGGCGGTTGGCCAAGGTGAGGTAGCAGATGGCATTGTCGTCTTCGTGCCCGTTGAAGTAGTCTCCGTAGTTGCAGAAGGCTTCGCCCAGGCCGTGGCTGTAGTACAGCATGGAGGTCACGCCGTCGAAGCGGAAGCCATCGAAGTGGTATTCTTCCAGCCAGAACTTGCAGTTGGAGAGCAGGAAGTGCAGCACTTCGTTTTTCCCGTAGTCGAAGCACAGGGAGTCCCATGCGGGATGCTCGTGGCGGTCGCCTGGATAGAAATACTGATTGGGGTCTCCGGCAAAGTTGCCCAGCCCTTCCACTTCATTCTTCACGGCGTGGGAGTGCACGATGTCCATGATGACCGCCAGCCCCATCTGGTGGGCCGTGTCGATGAGTTCTTTCAGCTCGTCGGGCGTGCCGAAACGCGAGGACGCAGCAAAGAAGCTGGATACGTGGTAGCCGAAGCTGCCATAGTAGGGGTGCTCCTGGATGGCCATAATCTGGATGCAATTGTACCCGTCTTTGGCGATGCGTGGCAGGATTTTCTCTTGAAACTCCCGGTAGGTGCCCACCTTTTCTTCTTGCTGAGCCATGCCGATGTGGCATTCGTAGATGAGCAAGGGGTCGGTAGCGGGCTTGAAGGTGCGCTTCTTCATTTTGTACGGTTTGGCGGGAGCCCATACCTGCGCGCTGAATATTTTGGTCTGCTCGTCTTGCACCACGCGGGTGGCCCATGCCGGGATTCGTTCGCCTTGTCCGCCTTTCCAATAGACTTTCAGCTTGTAGAGGTCGCCATGCTTCAACGTGTCGGCCGGAAGCTTGATTTCCCAAACGCCGTTGGCTTTAGGTTTCAGCGCATACTTTTTCAGTTCTTTCCAACCGTTGAAGTCGCCTATCAGGAACATTTGCGTGGCATTGGGCGCCCACTCGCGGAACACCCAACCTTTGCCGGTGTTGTGGAGTCCGAAATACAGGTAGCCGCTGGCAAAATCGGACAAAGTGCCTTTCCCGTTTTGGGTCAATTCGGCTTCCTTGTCCATGGCATGTTGGTGGCGTCCGTTGATGGCATCGGCATAAGGCTCCAGCCACGGGTCGTTTTTAATCAAGTTCAATGTTTCCATACGTTGATATGTTTTTTTGAGTATTTCTATGATTAAGCTTCAAAATCGTCTATCGTGTAGTTCACAAAGTCTGCGAAGCGTTTCATCTGCTTGAATATGTCGTCGGCACGGTCCAAGAAATCGGGAGCCAGGAAGAAGTCATCCGGAACATTGCAATACACGGTGTACTCCTTGCATTGCAGGTATTTCAAGTAGGGGTAATCTTTGGGAAATCCCTTGGGGGCGGTTTTCAGAAAGTTCTCCCCAATGACGGGAAAGTATTGCTTGAAAGCCGGGTCTTCCACGATGCTGCGGAATTCGTCCATATTGTCGTACACGGCTTGCCTCAGGGCCTTGAGCAAGGGCGGGGGAGGGCAGTAGCTCCCTCCGGCCAGCAGGCAATTGTCCGGCTGCAGGTGCAGGTAATAGCCGCAATGGTCCGATTTCTTTCCGTGGGCATTGATGTAGCCGCCAAAGTGTATTTTGTAGGGAGTCTTGTCTTCGGTGAAGCGGGTGTCGCGGTAGATGCGGTAAGTGCAGTCTTTTACTTGTACGCCCCGTATACTTTCGTCAAACAGGGATATGCGCGCAATGACGGTACCCAGCAGGGCTTCAAACTCTTGGCGTGCTTCTTCGTATTCATCGCGATGGGCGTTGAACCATTCGCGATTGTTGTTGGCCGCCAGCCTTTTCAAGAACCGGAATATTACAGGTATGTTCATAAGCATCAGTATGCCCGCTGTGCGGGCTATAGGTTTTTATGTTCGCCAAATGTACAGATAATTATTGGAAATCGTAAGATTTTACCTGTAAAAAACAGCGGGAACAGGCTAAAAGCACGGCTTGCCTGCTCACTCAGCCGCAATATTGCCGTAGAGGTCATAGGTCTCAGCGCCGGTGATGTCCACCTCATAAAAGTCTCCTATGCGGAGGGTGCTGCCCGCAGGCGGGGTAATCAATACCTCCGGGTCAACCTCGGGCGAGTCGAACTCGGTGCGGCCTATGTAGTAGTCGCCTTCGCGCCGGTCGATAATGACTTTCATTCTGCTTCCCACTTTGGAGGCATTCACTTCGGAAGAGATTTCTTCTTGAATTTCCATCAGTTCGTCCAGGCGGGCTTGCTTCACTTCTTGGGGGATGTCGTCAGTGTAGTGCTGGGCAGAGTATGTGCCTTCTTCCTCGGAGTAGGCAAAAGCCCCCATGCGGTCGAAGCGCGCCTGGCGGACAAATGCTTTCAGTTCCTCGAAGTCGGCCTCCGTTTCGCCGGGATGGCCTACCATCAGGGTGGTGCGCAGGTGTATGCCCGGCACTTCGCGGCACAGGGATTCGATAAGGCGGTAGGTCTCTTCCTTGGTGACGTGCCGGCGCATCAAGGTGAGCATGTTGTCGCTGATGTGCTGCAGGGCAATGTCCAGGTAGCGGCAAACGTTGGGATATTCGCGCATCACCCTCAGCAAGTCCATGGGGAAGCGGGCGGGGTAGGCATAGTGCAGCCTTATCCACTCCACGCCGGGTATTTGTGCCATCTGCTCCACCAGCTGGGGCAGCATTTGTTTGTGGTACAGGTCTACGCCGTAATAAGTAAGCTCTTGCGCGATGACTTGGAACTCTTTCACGCCCTTGCCCACCAAGTGCCTCACTTCGTCCAGAATCTTTTCCATAGGGCGCGATACATGGTGCCCCGTGATGATGGGGATGGCGCAATAAGAGCATTGGCGGTCGCACCCCTCGGCAATCTTCAGGTAGGCATAGTGCGGGGGAGTGGTTAGGTGGCGTTCCAGGCGCAGTTCGTCATGATAAGCCTTGCCCAGGTCGTGCAAAAGCTCCTTCCAGTTGAACTTGCCATAGAATTTATCTACCTGCGGAATTTCGATGGCCAGCTCCTTGAGGTAGCGTTCCGAAAGGCAGCCCATGACGTAGAGCTGCCGCAGCCGTCCTTCTTCCTTGGCTTGTGCAAACTCCAGTATCATGTTGATGGACTCTTCCTTGGCATCGCCTATGAAGCCGCAGGTGTTGATGACTGCTATGTCTCCTTCGGGCTGTTCAGCGTCGTGTGTCACCCGGAAGCCTTCCGCCTCCAGCTGGCGCATCAGTTGCTCGGAGTCTACCAGGTTTTTCGAGCAGCCCAGCGAAATGATGTCTACAGTGTGCGTGTTTCGTTTCATTTGCTGTCGCCAAAGAGTGAGTCTACGAATTCTTTCTTGCGGAATATCTGCAGGTCTTCCATGCCTTCGCCCAGCCCGATGTATTTTACGGGTATTTTGAACTGGTCGGATATGCCGATGACTACGCCTCCCTTGGCGGTGCCGTCCAGTTTGGTGATGGCCATGGCCGTAACCTCGGTGGCCAGTGTGAACTGTTTGGCCTGCTCAAAGGCGTTTTGGCCCGTGGAGCCGTCCAATACGAGCAACACCTCGTTGGGGGCATCGGGCACCACTTTCTTCATCACGTTCTTTATCTTGGTCAGCTCGTTCATCAGTCCCACTTTGTTGTGCAGGCGTCCGGCGGTGTCTATGATGACCACATCGGCCCCATTGGCCACTGCCGAGCTCAAGGTGTCGAAGGCCACCGATGCGGGGTCGGCTCCCATTTTCTGCTTGACGACGGGCACGCCTACGCGCTCCCCCCATATCATCAGTTGCTCTACGGCGGCGGCGCGGAAGGTGTCGGCCGCTCCCAGGTAGACGGATTTGCCTGCCTTCTTGTACTGGTAGGCCAGCTTTCCGATGGTAGTGGTTTTGCCCACGCCGTTCACGCCTACCACCATGATGACGTAGGGCTTGCGGGCAATGGGTGCCTCAAAGTCGTCCACGTCCGTCGTGTTGTTTTCGGTGAGCAAGGCGGCTATCTCGTCGCGCAGAATGGTGTTCAGCTCCTGCGCATTCATGTATTTGTCCGTTGCCGCGCGCTTCTCAATGCGGCCTATGATTTTCAGGGTAGTCTCCACGCCCACGTCCGAAGTTATCAGCACCTCTTCCAGGTTGTCCAATACTTCGTCGTCTACCTTCGATTTCCCGGCTATGGCGCGGGCAATCTTGTTGAACACATTCTCCTTGGTCTTGGATAAGCCCTTGTCCAAGGTCTCTTTCTTCTCTTTGGAAAAAAAACTAAAAAGTCCCATAGTCTCTTTGCTCTTATAAGGTGAGGCAAGGCATGCCGGGGGCACAGGTGCCGTATGCATGGCCTTACAGGTCACAAAAATACAACAAATCTTTGAAAAAACCTTGCGTCGGAGGCAATCGGTGAAAATAGAGTCTTGCTTGGGAGGCGATTCGCTCCATGTTCGCTCCTAAGCGACCGAACGTGGACCGAACATGTACCGAATGGGGTACGACTGAGACCCGACCGGAAAGCATGGCCGGAAACAGGGCGATTGGGGCAGAAAAGAGGCAGTTATTTAAAAACATTCTAAATTGCTTGCACCCTATCCGGAGAACTGTTACCTTTGTGCGGAATTTGAAAAAATAAAAACAGTACAGACAGAATATGCGATTATCCGAACTTAGCACAGGACAGAAGGGCGTCATTGTCAAAGTATTGGGACATGGCGGCTTTCGTAAGCGCATTGTGGAGATGGGCTTCATCAAGGGGAAGACGGTGGAGGTGCTGCTCAACGCCCCGCTGAAAGACCCTATAAAATATAAGGTGATGGGATATGAGATTTCCCTCCGCCGGCAAGAGGCCGAGATGATAGAAATCATCAGCGAAGAAGAGGCGAAGACGCTGTTTCAGCGCGAGGAAACGCCCCAGGGCTTGCATGAAAACATCCCTTTGGACGACGAGACGCTGAAGCGCATGGCCTTGGGAAAGCGGCGCACCATCAACGTGGCCCTGGTGGGTAACCCGAATTGTGGAAAAACCTCGCTGTTCAACATAGCCAGCGGTTCGCACGAGCATGTGGGCAATTATAGCGGCGTCACGGTGGATGCCAAGGAGGGCTTCTTCGACTTCCAGGGCTACCACTTCCGGCTTGTCGACCTGCCGGGCACTTACTCCTTGTCCGCCTATTCGCCCGAAGAATTGTACGTGCGCAGGCACATCATCGACGAGACGCCGGACATCATTATCAATGTGGTCGACTCGTCCAACCTGGAGCGCAACCTTTACCTCACCACGCAGCTCATAGACATGAACGTGCGCATGGTGGTGGCCCTTAACATGTATGACGAATTGGAAGCCAGTGGCAATACGTTGGACTACCTGGCGCTAAGCCAGCTGCTTGGCGTGCCCATGGTGCCCACGGTGAGCCGCACGGGCAAGGGCATCGACCGCCTGTTTCACGTCATCATCAATCTCTATGAGGGGGGCGACTTTGTGGATGCAAAGGGCAACATTCAGGCGGATGTGCAGGGCTACCTGCGCGACTGGCACCGCGAGTATGTGCCCGACCATCCGTTTGGGTCCGATGCCGAAGACCATCAGCCGCAACGCTATTTCCACCATATCCACATCAACCATGGGGCTGAATTGGAGCGCAGCATCGATGCGGTGAAGGCCGTCATCAGCCGCAACGAGGCCATACGCCATAAGTACTCCACCCGCTTCTTGGCCATCAAGCTGCTGGAGAATGACAAGGACCTGGAGGAGGTGGCTTCGCAATTGCCCAATGGAGCGGAGATATTGGCCACCCGCGACAGGGAAGAAGGGCGGATACGCCAGGTGCTGGGCGAGGAGTCAGAGCAAGCCATCACCGATGCCAAGTATGGCTTTATTGCCGGAGCGCTGCGCGAGACGTTTGTCGACAATCATCAGGAGGTTTCGCGCACCACTCACATCATCGATGCCATTGTGACGCACCGCCTGTGGGGCTATCCCATCTTTTTTCTTTTCATGTACATCATGTTTGAGGTGACCTTTACGGTGGGGGCTTACCCGCAGGAATGGATAGAGATGGGGGTGGCTGCTTTGGGTGACTTTATCCACAGCCACATGGGCGAAGGCCCTCTGAAGGATATGCTGATAGACGGCATCATCGGCGGCGTGGGCGGTGTCATTGTGTTCTTGCCCAACATCCTTATCTTATACTTCTTCATTTCCTTGATGGAAGATTCCGGATACATGGCGCGTGCGGCGTTCATCATGGATAAGATAATGCACAAGATGGGGCTGCACGGCAAGTCGTTCATTCCGCTCATTATGGGCTTTGGGTGTAATGTGCCTGCCATCATGGCTTCGCGCACTATCGAGAATCGGAAAAGCCGGCTGGTCACCATGCTCATTACGCCACTGATGTCGTGCAGCGCCCGCCTGCCTCTTTACTTGTTGCTGACGGGAGCCTTCTTCCCGCAGTGTGCCAGCCTGGTGTTGCTGTCTATCTATGCCATAGGCATTGTGCTGGCAGTGATTATGGCACGCCTGTTCTGCCGCTTCCTGGTGAAGGGAGACGACACACCTTTTGTCATGGAGCTTCCTCCGTATCGCCTGCCTACTTCAAAGACTATTTTCCGCCACACGTGGGAAAAGGGTGCCCAATACCTGAAGAAGATGGGCGGCATCATCATGGTGGCATCTATCGTCATCTGGGCATTGGGCTATTATCCCAACCACGACAGCTACACCAATGTGCACGACCAGCAGGAGAATTCCTACATCGGGCAGATAGGCAAGGCCATTGAGCCTGTCATCGAGCCGCTTGGCTTCGACTGGAAGATGGGTGTGGGCATTCTTTCCGGCGTAGGTGCCAAGGAGCTGGTGGTGAGCACGCTGGGCGTGCTTTATGCCGGCGATGCCGATACGGACACCACGACGTTGGGCGAGCGGATTCCCATAACTCCATTGGTGGCTTTCACCTATCTGGTCTTTGTTCTGATATACTTCCCGTGCATTGCCACGATAGCGGCCATCAAGGGTGAGACGGGCAGCTGGAAATGGGCCTTGTTTACGGCTTTCTATACGACGGCATTGGCCTGGGTGGTGTCTTTTATGGTTTATCAGATAGGAGGATGGTTTGTATGAGCAGCTGGCAGAATTGGGTTGTCTTATTAATATTGGTATTATGCGTCCTGTGGATAGGAAGTAAGCTGTATGTTTCCATCCGCAAGATGAAGCGGAAAGAGTCGCTTTGCGGCTCCTGTCCGGGTGGTTGTTGCCATGGATCGGGGCCTTCCGGTGCAAAAAGGAGTGGCAAACCGGCTTCATTGGCGAAAAAAAACAAGAAAAGTTGCTGCGGATAGTTGCAGGTTCAAGAAAAAGCATTACCTTTGCACCCGCAACCCGAAAAAGAGGTGACTGGTACCTTGGATGAGTGGCTTAGTCAGCGGTCTGCAAAACCGCGTACGGCGGTTCGAATCCGCCAGGTACCTCTCAATGTCAGTGTAAGAATCCTTGGACAATCCGCGTCCAGGGATTTTTTCGTATTTCCCCCTCTCTGCCGATTAAAAAAATGCTCCGCAAGTTGGCATATTAGGAATATTTCTGCTACTTTTGCCACATGATTGAAAAATTGGCTCGACATATAGAATGGTTGTTGGGAGAGAACGACTGCGTCATTGTCCCCGGCTTGGGAGGGTTTATTGCCCACTATACCCCGGCACGGCGCATTGAGGCAGAAAACCGCTTTGTGCCCCCCACGCGTATCATTGCTTTCAATCCCCGTCTGAAGATAAACGACGGCCTGCTGGTGCAATCGTACATGCTGGTGGAAGGTGTAGACTTTGCCGAAGCACTCAAGTTGGTGGAGCGCGACGTTGAGCAACTTTTTGCTGCCTTGCACGACACGGGTAAGGTGGTGTTAGGCAGCATAGGCGAGTTGCGTTGCTCTCTGCGGGGCGTGTATGGTTTCACTCCCTTCGACAATCGTCTGGAGGCTCCTGCCCTATACGGTTTGGGCAGTTTTGAGATGTTGGAGTTGAAAGCTTTGCCCGAACCTGTGCCGTGCAAGCCCTCAGCGGAGTGTCCTGTTAAGACCGGGGTGCACACGCCGCGCTCGGTGGGCAGATTGGCTGCGCGCCTCAAGGTGAAGCCCGTGCACATGCTCAATGCCCTGCTCATAGTGGTTGTGATGGCTTTGTGCTTTTTCCTTCCTACCCCCATTGAGAATACCGAGGTGGTGAAGGGCAACTATGCCCGCCTGCTTCCCGAAGACATTTTCAAGCAATTTGAACAGCAATCATTGGCCATTACCCCCATACGGATGACAGAGCCATCTCTTTCAAAGGCTGAGCCTTCTCCTGGCAAAGACACCCTCAAAGTATTGACAAGGGAAGGTAAGGTGGCTGAAGCTGCCAAGGTGAGTATTTCCACTCAGGTGCGGCAAGACAAAGTGGTCAATGCCGTTCCCGCCCCTGTGGTTAAGGCGAGCCATAAACCTCAAGCAGCCAAAAGACGCTACCATGTCATTGTGGCAAGCATGTCCACCGAGGCCGATGCCCGCCAGATGGCAAGCCGGTTGGTGAGCGAAGGCTATGTCGATGCAAGTGCCATCATAGCCGATGGAAAGAAGCGTGTGTGCATCAAGTCGTGTGCCACCGAGGCCGAGGCTTACCGCTACATAGAAACCTTGCGAGAGGCCGGTACTTACAAAGACGCGTGGGTGCTGAAGCATTGAGATAATTATTCACTTGTACACCTCCTTCACCGATGAAACGTATCCGTTGCCCCAAATGCGAGAACTATCTGACGTTCGATGAAACAAAATATGAAGAAGGCCAGTCGCTGGTGTTTGAATGCGAACATTGCGGCAAGCAGTTTGCCATACGCTTGGTCAAGGCCAAAATGCAAGCTACCCGCAAAGAAGAAAAGATAGACGAGCAGGCTTTTCGCCGGGAGTGGGGAAGCATTACGGTGATAGAAAACGTGTTCGGTTTCAAGCAGGTACTGCCCCTGCATGAGGGGGATAACGTCATTGGGAGGCACTCTACCGGTACGCAAGTTGATGTGCCTATCGAAACATCGGACATGAGCATGGACCGTCGTCATTGCATCATCAACGTGCGCCGCAACAAGCAGGGCAGAGTCATTTACACTTTGCGCGATGCCCCCAGCTTGACAGGCACCTTCTTGAACAATGAGATTCTGGGCGATAAAGACCGTGTCTGCTTGGAAGACGGAGCCATTATAACCATTGGTGCCACCACCTTCATACTTCGTGCAGCGGAGGGATGAAAGCCTTCCTTTTTTATTATGCATGTGTTCGTGTTCGATAACGGTATGCGCTGTGGATAGATGAACCGGGAAAATATTATAGAACCTTTTATCAGACAATAAAACAGAATATCTTGATTGCGATGGAAACATTTTTAGACGACAACTTTTTGCTTCACTCCGACGCCGCACGGGAGTTGTATCACGGGCATGCCGAGCGGATGCCTATCATTGATTACCATTGCCACCTCGACCCGCGCATGGTGGCCGATGATTATCGCTTTCGCTCTATTACCGAGCTCTGGCTGGGTGGAGACCATTATAAATGGAGGGCAATGCGTGCCAATGGTGTGCCTGAATATTACATTACGGGGCAAGCTTCTGATTGGGAGAAGTTTCAGAAATGGGCAGAAACCGTGCCCTACACTATGCGCAATCCCTTATTCCATTGGACATGCCTTGAGCTGAAGACAGCCTTTGGCATTGACACCTTGCTTACACCCGACACGGCCCGCGACATCTACGAGGCATGCAATGAGCTTTTGCGCCAACCCGGATATACAGCCCGGGGCTTTATGCGCCGGTACCGTGTGGAGGCAGTGTGCACTACTGATGACCCTGTGGATACCCTTGAGCACCACATCCGCACCCGTGAAAGTGGCTTTGAAATCAAAATGTTGCCTGCTTGGCGTCCTGACAAAGTGATGGCGGTGGAAAATCCTCAAGCATTTCACTCTTACGTTGGCAAACAGGCTGAGGCGAGCGGGATGGTTATCAATACTTATGACGACTTGCTCACAGCCTTGCGCATCAGGCATCAGTTCTTCCACGAGCAAGGATGCCGTTTGTCCGACCACGGGCTCGACCGTTTTTATGCCGATGGATATACGGATAGCGAGGTGCGCCGCATCTTCCTCAAAGTCTTTGGCGGAACTGTCCTTACACCCGAAGAAGCAGGAAAGTTCAAATCTGCTATGCTTATAGAGCTGGCAGAGATGGACTGGGAGAGAGGATGGACTCAGCAATATCACTTCGGTGCCCTGCGCAATAACCGCACGCAGATGTACCAAAGCTATGGCCCTGATGCGGGATGTGATTCGATAGGCGAATGGCACACTGCCCGCGAGATGTCGGCCTTCTTCGACACCCTCGACCGCAGGGGACATCTGACCAAGACCATTGTGTACAACCTTAATCCTTCGGCAAGTACCATGGTAGCTGCCATGCTGGGCAATTTCCAGGACGGAAGTGTACCGGGCAAAATGCAATATGGTGCCGCTTGGTGGTTTCTTGACCAAAAGGACGGCATTGAGCGCCAGCTTAACGTGCTTTCTATGCAGGGGTTGCTCAGCAGGTTTGTGGGCATGCTTACCGACTCACGCTCATTCCTGTCATATCCCCGGCATGAATACTTCAGGCGCATTCTGTGTAACCTCATTGGGGAGGATGTTGAGAATGGAGAGCTTCCTGCTTCGTGGCTTCCGCGCATAGGGGAGATGGTGGAAGATATAGCTTATAATAACGCTAAATCTTACCTGTCTTTCTAAAGAATAATGCGTATCTTTGCGTGCGGTTAATTCCTTATTTTATGCATGATGAAAAGATTTCATAACATGGGGAGGTACACTCCCAAAATGTACTCTGATGAGGTAGAGCAACAAGTGCAGCACTTCAAGCGCGAGGGCGTGAAATTGCCCCCGCGTTCAGTGTTGCGCACCCCCCAGCAGATAGAGGGTATACGCGCCGCGTGTGCCATCAATACAGCTTTGCTCGACTATGTGGCGCAAAACATTCAGGAAGGGATGAGTACGGCCGATATCGACCACTTAGTGTATGCCTTTACTACCGACCATGATGCCATCCCTGCACCTTTCTTGTATGACGGATTTCCAAAAAGCGTGTGCACCAGCATCAACGATGTGGTGTGTCATGGTATACCCAGCCCTAATGAAAAACTCAAGAATGGAGACATCATTAATGTAGACGTGTCTACTATTTACAAGGGATATTTTGCCGATGCCTCACGCATGTTCCTCATAGGCAACGTGAGCCCTGAGATGCGCCGCCTTGTGGAGGTGACGCGCGAATGTCGGGATATAGGCGTACGTACTGCCCAGCCGTGGGCGCGCCTCGGCGATGTGGGGGCGGCTATACAAGAACATGCCGAGAAGAACGGGTATAGCGTGGTGCGCGACTTATGCGGGCACGGGTGTGGCATCAAGTTTCATGAAGAACCTGATGTGGAGCATTTCGGACGCCGGGGCACTGGCATGCTCATTGTACCGGGCATGACTTTCACTATCGAGCCCATGATAAACATGGGGAGGTATGAGGTGTTTGTCGACGAGGCCGATGGGTGGACAGTATGCACAGATGACGGACTCCCCTCTGCCCAATGGGAGAGTATGATACTTATTACTGAAAACGGAAACGAGGTACTCACAGAGTAAGTACCTCGTTCCGTCGGGCAAGAGTGGTCAATCCAACTTCAATACGGCGAGGAATGCTTTTTGGGGCACTTCCACGTTTCCTATCTGTTTCATGCGCTTCTTGCCGCGTTTTTGCTTTTCGAGCAATTTACGTTTACGGCTCACGTCACCTCCGTAGCATTTGGCAGTGACATCCTTGCGCACGGCCTTGATGGTTTCGCGTGCAATGATTTTTGCACCTATGGCGGCTTGGATGGCTATCTCAAATTGCTGGCGGGGAATAAGTTCTTTCAGCTTTTCGCACATGCGTCGTCCCAGTTCGTAGGCATTGTCTTGGTGTGTCAGGGTGCTGAGTGCATCCACCGGTTCCCCGTTGAGTAAAATGTCCAATTTGATAAGTTTCGAGGGACGGAATCCGTTTGGGTGATAGTCGAACGAGGCATAGCCTTTCGAAATGCTTTTGAGTTTATCGTAGAAGTCAATGACTATTTCCCCCAAAGGTAAATCGTAGTATATCTCCACACGGTTTCCCGAGATGTATTCCTGTTTCACCAATTCACCCCTTTTGCCCAGGCATAGCGTCATGATGGGGCCGATATAAGTGGTGGCGGTAATGACGGATGCGCGTATGTAAGGCTCTTCGATGTGGTCAATGAGGGTAGGGTCGGGCATTGAGCCGGGGTTATGTACTTCGGTGACGTGTCCTTGCTTGTCGTACACCAAATATGATACGTTGGGTACCGTAGTGATAACATTCATGTTGAACTCTCGGTCAAGGCGTTCTTGTACAATTTCCATATGGAGCAATCCTAAGAATCCGCATCGGAAACCGAATCCCAAAGCGAGTGAACTTTCTGGTTGGAAGGTGAGTGAGGCATCGTTAAGCTGGAGTTTTTCGAGCGAAGAGCGCAGGTCTTCAAAATCTTCCGCCTCGATGGGGTATACACCTGCGAATACCATGGGCTTCACTTCCTCAAAGCCGGCAATGGCTTGTTCGCAAGGGCGCGCAATGTGGGTGATGGTGTCGCCCACCTTTACTTCGCTCGAAGTCTTGATGCCCGAGATGATATAGCCCACATCGCCTGTGCGTAGTTCGGGTCGGGGCATAAGGTCCATTTTGAGTACGCCAATTTCATCGGCGTCATATTCTTTACCCGTATTGAAGAACTTCACTTTGTCTCCTTTTCGAATCACGCCATTTTCAATCTTGAAGTAAGCTATGATGCCTCGGAAGGAGTTGAACACGCTATCGAAAATGAGTGCCTGCAAGGGGGCGTTTTCATCGCCCGTAGGGTGGGGTATGCGTTCTACTACAGCTTCCAGAATCTGCTCTACCCCCATGCCGGTTTTTCCGGATGCACGGATAATTTCTTCACGCTTGCACCCCAGCAGGTCGACTATTTCATCTTCCACTTCTTCGGGCATGGCGCTGGGCATGTCGCACTTATTGATGACAGGTATTATTTCCAAGTCGTGTTCCAAAGCCATATAGAGGTTGGATATGGTTTGCGCCTGTACGCCTTGTGTGGCATCTACCACAAGCAATGCCCCCTCACATGCTGCTATGGAGCGTGACACTTCGTAGGAGAAGTCCACGTGTCCCGGCGTGTCGATGAGGTTGAGCGTGTATTTTTCGCCTTTATGTACGTATTCCATCTGTATGGCATGGCTTTTAATCGTGATGCCCCGCTCCCGTTCAAGCTCCATGTCGTCAAGCATTTGCCCTTCGGTAATTTGTATGGTGTGGGTGAATTCCAGCAATCGGTCGGCCAAGGTCGACTTTCCGTGATCGATGTGGGCAATGATGCAGAAGTTGCGTATATTCTTCATTTTGTGTGGATTGATAAGCTTTTATTGATGTATAATCTCTGCAAAGGTACGAAAAAGGGGACAGATAAAAAAACGCGTTGGTAACACTTGGCGTGTACCAACGCATTTTTTATGGTTTCTTTTCCACCTACGTGGTTTACTTCAGGGAGATGAACCAATCGCCTTCTACTTCTTCCGCGTTGATTTTGTCTTCTCTCAACAACCATCCAAGGCCTAAATACAAATCCTTGTCCACCAGCTTGGTGGCTTTCTTCAGCTGTTTGGCGGGCATACCTTCGGTACCGTTCAGAGCATTCCAAATTTTGCCAGCTGTTTCGCCTGCTTTTTCTTTTAACATTTTTACTTGCTTTTAAGTTCAACATTCAGACGCCAATGCATCTTCCTTTAGAGACTGTCGGTGCAGATTTCGAGGCATGTCGTCTTTGTTTTGCGGCGCAAAGTTATATAAATTATCTGGAAATAACCGTATAAAACGAAAAATATTGTGATTCTTGTGTGGGATTATTCATGCATAGTGTTCCTCTTTTTCCGTCTTTACAGACACAAATCATTAGAGGATGCTCACCATTACTAAGTGTTTTTGACTTGTAACACAGTACTTTAATAGTTTCACTCATGAAGTTTTCTGGTTTACATCTCAGTTTACATCAGATGGGAAAAACCAACGTATAAACACGAAAAAAGCGATTATCCTTTTCGGATAACCGCTTCATTTTCAAGTGATTCGCTTGGGGCTCGAACCCAAGACCCCAACATTTTGCCGTTAAGCGGGTGCAAAGATAAAGAGTTTTTTCGGAAGAAGCAAATATCGGGCTTTTTTTCTTACCTTTGCGCAATGGTTATCCCGCTGGGATTCATTAGTATTCACTCTTTTATATGCATTATGGCTACAGTAGACGACAAGAAAATTATCTTTTCAATGGTGGGGCTGAACAAGACGATTCAGCAGAATAACAAGCAGGTTTTGAAGAACATTTATCTCTCCTTTTTCTATGGGGCGAAGATTGGCATTATCGGCCTTAACGGGTCTGGTAAGTCCACTTTGCTGAAGATTATAGCGGGGCTCGACCATGCCTATCAGGGCGAAGTTGTGTTCTCGCCGGGCTATACGGTGGGGTATTTGGCTCAGGAGCCTTATCTTGACCCTGCAAAGACTGTGAAAGAAATAGTGATGGAGGGCGTGCAACCCATTGTGGACGCCCTGGCCGAGTATGAAGACATCAACCAGAAGTTCGGATTGCCGGAGTATTATGAGGATGCGGAAAAGATGGACAAGCTTTTTGCCCGCCAGGCCGAGCTTCAGGACATCATAGATGCCACCGATGCTTGGAATCTGGATAGCCGCCTGGAGCGTGCCATGGATGCTTTGCGTTGTCCGCCCGAAGACCAGTCGGTGCAATACCTCTCGGGAGGTGAGCGCCGCCGCGTGGCCCTGTGCCGCCTTTTGCTTCAGAAGCCCGACGTGTTGCTGTTGGACGAGCCGACCAACCACCTCGATGCCGAATCTATCGACTGGCTGGAGCAACACTTGCAGCAGTATGAGGGCACGGTGATTGCCGTGACGCACGACCGTTACTTCCTCGACCACGTGGCGGGTTGGATTCTTGAGCTGGACCGCGGCGAGGGTATCCCCTGGAAGGGAAACTACTCCAGCTGGCTGGAGCAGAAGACCAAGCGCATGGAGATGGAGGAAAAAGTGGCCAGTAAGCGCCGCAAGACGCTGGAGCGCGAGCTGGAGTGGGTGCGCATGGCACCCAAAGCCCGCCAGGCCAAGGGAAAGGCGCGTTTGAACTCGTATGACAAGCTGCTGAACGAGGATGTGAAGGAGAAGGAGGAGAAGCTGGAAATCTTCATCCCCAACGGTCCGCGCCTGGGCAACAAGGTCATCGAGGCCAAGCACGTGGCCAAGGCGTATGGCGACAAGCTGCTGTTCGACGACCTTAACTTCATGCTGCCGCCCAACGGCATTGTGGGCATCATCGGGCCAAACGGTGCCGGCAAGACTACGTTGTTCCGCCTCATCATGGGGCTGGAGAAGCCCGACAGCGGCGAGTTTGAGGTGGGCGAAACGGTGAAGCTGGCCTACGTGGACCAGCAGCACAAGGACATCGACCCCGAGAAGACCGTCTACCAAGTCATCTCCGGCGGTAGCGAGCTTATCCGCATGGGCGGGCGCGACATCAACGCGCGGGCCTATCTGAGCCGTTTCAACTTCTCCGGGGCCGACCAGGAAAAGAAGTGCGGCGTACTTTCCGGCGGCGAGCGCAACCGCCTGCACTTGGCCATGGCGCTGAAGGAGGAGGGCAATGTGCTCTTGCTGGACGAGCCCACCAACGACATCGACGTGAACACCCTGCGCGCCCTGGAGGAGGGCCTCGAGGACTTTGCCGGCTGCGCCGTCGTCATCAGCCACGACCGTTGGTTTCTCGACCGCATCTGCACGCACATCTTGGCCTTCGAGGGCGACTCGAACGTGTTCTTCTTCCAAGGCTCGTACTCCGAGTACGAGGAGAACAAGCTGAAGCGCCTGGGCCGCGAGGAGCCCAAACGCGTGCGTTACCGCAAGCTGATGGCGGACTGATCTTGGCCGTCATGTCATCATGATAAAAGGAGGTGTGTCAAAACCCTCTGAACGCTTTCTTTTAGGCGCGGATTGCGCGGATTTCACGGATTAAGCTTATTAAAATCCGCGTTATTCCGCGTAATCCGCGCCTAATATGTAACATTTTGAAAGCGTTCATGGCCTTTTGACACACCTCCTTGCTTTTGCGATGAAGTATCCATCCCGCTCGCGATGAAGTATCCATCTCGTCCGCGATGGGGTGTCCATCCCACCCGCGATGGGGTGCTCATCTGGTTAGCCTTTAAAATCCCAGTCGGTTTCGTTGTAAAGGCTTTCCACTTCGTTTTCGATGGCATCGGGCAGGTTGCAGAAGAAGTCAAGTCCGGTTTCCCTCTCCAATTGGTCAACAGAACAAGCCCTTTCTTTTATAAACTCCACAGGAGCCATGTCTTCGTAGTCAAATCCATAATCATCGCGGTGTTCCACTATAAAGGCTATTGCTTGGTATCTGTTACCTTTTTGGGCGAGGATGGCCATGAAATAATACTTGGGACATGCCAGCCCGCGAATGGTAAACCCGCTTTCATCGGTTTTAGGCAGAATGCCATCGTTGCCATTTTGAGTTCCGGTAAAATTGATGAGCAGTTGGTCAATGGTTCCACCTTTAGTGACATATAGCTTGTCGAATGAGCCGGAGCGTGCCCATGTTTGTAGCTGGATTTCAAATGTTGTCCATACTCCGCCATTAAAATCGCTCATCATGGGGCTGAGATTGGTGTAATAAAACGTCTGATTGTTGGCCTCGCGTGAAAAGAGACGGTCGTTCGAAGCCACCAAGTGTCCTTTGTCAAATCCGTCGCTTTTATGGTCGCTTTCTATCGGGCTTGCCCCGGCCTCAAGTTCAGGGTCTTCGGCATAGGGCTCTTCATCCGGACGGTTCACATTGCTCGAACAAGTTTCTGCATCAAAGGAAAAGGCTACCCAAGCTGAATGCTTTTTTGTGCCATCCCATTCAAGTGCGTAGTTTAAGATATTTTCCCCATCGTAGTCTACCGTATGTTCTATGTATTGGTAGACCGGATTGAGGTGAGGGATGGAGTAATCGGTAGCAAACAGTTTTCCGGCAATGGGGGAGTTGGCGTTAGCATTGATAGATGCTGGTGGCATCTCCGGTGGATTGCTTGATGAATCGTTTTCGCAAGCCGTCAGCCATAAAAAAGCGAAGGTGAATAGTGGGAATAAGTTTTTTATTTTCATATTAGGTTCTGTTTATAAACAAGAATAGGGCGCGCTGTAGGTTTGGCGCACCCTATTCATTGTTAACATATTGGCGTTATTGCACTTGCTTCAGCGAGTCTTCCACGTACTCAAACTGTCCCTTGCCCACCACTTCGTACTGGATGGTCCAATTCGTGTTGGCACCGTCGTAGATGACAAAGTTGATGGTGTAGATGACGGGCACGCCGTTCTCAGCCAAGTCTGCATCAGCATAGAGCACCTCCAGTGCGTGGGGGAAGGATTCGGGCAGACGCTCCCACATCAGGGCCTCGATTTCTGCATCAGAAAGGTCGTCGTAAGTACCTTGCTCCCTCCATTTGGCCACGCGGAAGTCGAAGTTGTTCTGGTAAGCCGAACCGCCATAGTAGTAGTCGTTGTTCTTATAGCTGGTGACGTATTCCGGGTGGTTGGCTATTACCCAGTCGGTGATGGCCTGGTAGAAGGTCGATACTTCGGCATTGTTCTTGCCGGCGGGCAGGTCGATGGTCACGCTGGGCGAGTAAACCCACTCCGAGCCGTTGAAGGCGTAGGGACGGGTCTCCTGGTAGACGTTGTCCGTGTACTGCCATACGTTGGTGGTGTCGTTGTAGACGTACTGGTCGGCATTGGCCGTATACTCGCCGCTGCCTGCATAGTAGCGGTAGATGACGGTGCAGGTGTCGCCACCCAGCGGATAATCCACGTTCTTCAGCAGGTAGTTGGGGATGTAGGCTTCGGCCTTCACGCTGGAGCTGAATGCCATGTCGCTGGCAGCCGCACCCATGTCGGCATAGTCGGCGAAGGGGATGGCGATGGCCTCGGCGGAGTTTTCAAATTCATACCAGCCGCGGCTGTTCTTCTCATAGAGTACGAAGCGCATCTCGGTGTTGACTGGGGTGGGGATGTCGTTGCCCACCACGATGTTGTCCACTTGGTAGGTGGTGGTGGCGTTGCCCTGCTTATTGCCCACGTAGTGGAAGGCTACGCGGATGGTCTTCCCGCTGTAGTCGGCCAGCGACAGTACGCCAGCCGAAGCCATGGTGCCGTAGCCGCTGGTGGGTTGCTGGGGAATATTGAAGCGGGTAGTCACGTCGGTTTTCTTAGCGCCTTCGATGTCCTCTCCGTCAAAGTCTTCCACGATGTACACCGAGAGGCAGTCGGCATTCCAGTAGCCTACGGTAACGTCCCAACCCAACTTCTTGTTGGCATCCTCAATGCTGATGGCAGGAGTCACCAGCCAGGCTTCGGCCTCGGCCTCAGCGTTGTTGGCGGAGAATTGGGCGTACTTGTTCTTGCTGTATTCCTTGACTTCCCAGTTCTCCCCACTGGCTTGGATGAACCATCCGTCCAGCGAAGTGAGGTCGCCGGTGTTCAGATCCTCGAAGTTGTATTGCCAGATGGGGGAGTCCATCTGCTGGGGCACGCCGTTCTCGTTGTATTGGTATTCGATGAAGGCATAGGTGCCTTCGGCAGCATCAGCCATTTTCTCGTTCAATATCTTGTACATCTTGCCCTCGGTACCGGCATTCAGGTAGGGGGCATAGTAGCCTTCACCGTGTACAATGTTGTAGTCGTCATCGGCCAGTGTCAGGTAGGAGATGTCAGCATACCGGTTGTTTGGCACCTTGATGCGGTAAGTGATGTTGGCTGAAAAGCCTTGGTCGGCAGTGAAGTATTTGTCGGCCAGCCATGCGGGGATATTGGCATCAGCTTCGTCCGTTGAGGTGAAGTATTTGTTGGCCTTCACGTTGGCATCGTCCATGGCCTCATAGTCGGCATCGGTCAGCGTGTAGCTTATTCTCTGCACGTTGGTGGGACGGCTCAGGTCTTCGAAGCCTTCAAAGTTGTCTTCGTTGTAATCGCATGCGCCCATTGCCAGCAGCGATGCCATTACGGGTATCATGTATTTTCTTTTCATAATTCGGTTGCATTAGAGGGTTAGAAATCTATTTTCAGTCTCACGCTGTACGTGCGGCCCCAGGCATAGAATACTTCGGCATCTTCCCACGTGTGGCTTGCGCCGTCTTGTGCGTCGGTGATGAACGTCTGGTTGAAGAGGTTGTCGATGTTTCCGTAGAGGGTAGCCTGAATCTTGCCGATGTTGAAGCGGTAGCGTGCGCTGAAGTCGAATACGCTGGCGCTGGGGATTTCCCACGGGCTTTCATACACCTTGACCCCGTTGGCTACCAAGTCGCTGGAGCTGAACGACCAGTCGGCGTAGTTGCGTCCGTAGTAGTTCCAGTCGAGGCCGAAGCTCAGGTCTTTGGTCACCTTGGCGTCGATACCCAAGGCGGCGGTGGTCTGTGCGGAGTTACCCACCTTCGTGCCGTCCAGTATGATGGTCATCGAGGCATGATCCGGTGCTTGGATGCCGGAAGCACGTTCTATCTCGCCGCTGTTTGTCCAGCTCTTGATGGGTTGTCCGGTAGAGTCGTAGAAGTAGCCTTTGGCTTCGCAGTCCCAACGCCAGTTGCCTATGGAGAACATGCCGCGCACGTCCAGCCAGTTGAAGGGTTTGGCCACGAAGTCCAGCTCGATACCTTGGTGGATGGCGTTCACACCGCTCATGTTCATGCTGATGCGGTCTACGAACACGCCGTCGCTATTCTCAAGGTCGATACCGCGGCTCATGGTCTTGTTCATCCACTTGGTGTGGTAGAGGTTGAGGTTGGCCGTGAAGAAGCGCGAGCGGAAGCCGTAGCCCAGCTCGGCAGAGAATACCTTCTCGTTGATGGCATCGGGGTTGGTGAGGTTGCTGGTGGTGGATTGCAGGAAAGCGCCGCCCGAGAAGAAGGGAGCACGGCTGATGTAGCCCACGTTGGCAAATACGTTGTGTTGTTCCGTCAGATTGTAGTTCAAACCGCCCTTGGCCGTCCAGCCGAGGAAGTTCACGGTCTTCGACTTAGCGTGGTCTTTGTCATAGTAGAAGCGGTCGTAGCGCCAGTATCCGGTGTTGGAGAGAGAGCCGGCCACGAAGGCACTCAGCTTGTCGCGGTTATATTCTGCTTGCGCGAAGACGCCTTCTTGCAGGGTGTAGCCATCGTAGTCACGGTAAACCACGTCGCCCACCTTCAGCTTCTGGTTTACAAATGCCGGGCCGGCAGCTGCAGCAGCGTTGTTGGCCACGAGCACGCCCGAGCGGGAAGAGGAGTCGACGAAATACTCGCCTCCGTAGAGGTCGCAAAGCTCATTGGTGTGCACACCTTTATAATAACGGAAGTCGATGCCGCCGTAGAAGTCCACGTATTCGCCAAACTTGGTGGTGTAGGTGGAGAGCAAGCCTATCCACGTGTGTTTGTTGTAAGACTTGGACATGGCCATCACCGAGCCGTTTTCGCTGGCTTGGTTCAAGGCGTAAATCTCATCGTAAGCAAAGGTGCCGTCCGCGTGGCGGAAGGTGGTGTTGACAATACCGTCGCTTGCGCCATACCAGTTTGTGCGGTCGGTAGACGTAAGGCCTTGTCCGGAATATCCATAACCATTACCAATGGAGGCATAGAGGGCGGTACTCAATGAAGACTTGCTATCAATTTGCCACAAGTGATTCAGCGAGAGTTGGGGCTTGTGGTACTGGTTGCGTGCCGAAGTCTTCCGCTCGCCGTTGAGGCCGTAGCCAAAGGTGGGGTTATACTTGTAGGGGCTGTCGCCATTCATGTAGCGTTCGGCCACCTTTTGCCATTCAGAGATGCGGAGACCGTCGTTATTATTACGTTGATTGTGCCATTGGGGAGCACCAAAACCTGTGAACGAGAGTTGGTGATTGTCGTTGAAGCGTTTGGTCAGGTTGATGAACCAGTTGTAGGATTCATATTCCGTGCCTTGGATGTAGCCGTCGGCCCACGTCTTGGCACCCAGTAAGGTGAGCGCCCAGCCCGACTTGCTCATGCCGGTAGAGACGTTAAACATGATTTTATTCAATCCGTCATTACCCAAAGCATAGGAAAGGGAGCCGCCTTTTTCGGCATCCACAGTCTTGGTTACAATGTTGATAGAGCCGCCTACGGAAGGTGCCGATACCTTGGAGGCACCGAGACCGCGCTGCGTCTGCATGCTGCGGGTTACATCGGACAAGCCGGCCCAATTCGACCAATATACGCCGCCCCATTCCATATCGTTCATGGGCACACCGTTAATCATTACGGCGATGTTTTCACTCTCGAAGCCACGCATGTTGATGCGCGAGTCGCCGAAACCGCCGCCCTGCTTGGTGGCATAGACACCGGGGGTGGATTTCAAGATTTCGGGAAACTCCTTCGTGCCCAGCTTTTCCTCAATGAACACGGGTTGTATGGTGGATACTGCCACCGGAGTTTTGCGTGCCACAGCTACTGAAGAGGTGATGACCACGTCGTTCAGCATCACAGCATCGGTTTCCATCTCGATAGTGCCCAGGTTGACAGAAGCGCCCTTCTGCGTGATTTTTTTCGTCAGGTCTTTGTAGCCTACGTACTTGAATACCAGGGTGCCTCCGGAAGCAACGCTTTGCTCGAAGTAACCGTCAAAATCGGTAATGGAGCCTTGCGTGGTACCTTCTACCATTACGGTGGCTCCTACCAGAGGCTCGCCTGTTTCTGAGTCGACAAGCTGGCCTCTCACGGTGGTTGTCTGGGCGAATGCAAGGGTGCTGCATACGCTAAGTACGGCAACCAGCAGGAAGTGAATTAGATTTTTTCTCATAATTCTGCTTTTAGTGAATAGATAGTGTTAATTAAACATTAATTTATGTTTTGTCCTGCAAAGATACGGATTATGTTTTATACTTCTGTTACAAAAGTATGACTAATTTAAGGGTTTATGCAGTTTTTATGCGAGCGTGGAATAAGAGAGCCCCCGCCTCTCCTTGACAATGTATGGAGGAGGCGGGGGCAATGTATGGAAAAGGCCGTGGCAAAGTATGGAGGAGTGCACGCGTCAGCCTTCTTCCTGGCGGATGCGTGCATAGAGGCCGTCGATAATGCCGTCGGCCACGCCGATGACGGGCACGTAGATGTATTCCGCCCCGATGATGTCGGCTATGGTGAGAAAGATTTCGCCGGCGGGCACGATGACGTCGGCACGGTCGGCCTTAAGACTGTATTTCTCCATCCGCTCGTCCACCGAAAGGCTTTTCAGGTCTTCGTGAAGGGAGCGCAGAGTGGGGACGGTGATGCGCAGTTGCTTTTTGTCTTTCTTCTCGGCCAGGCGGTATAGCTTGTTGATGTTTCCGCCCGAGCCGATGATGTTGGTGCCGGGGTACGATTGAGCCAAGGCGGCCATGTCTTGCTTGAGGCGTTCCCATTCGCTCTCCTTTACGGCATTGCTCAAGATGCGCACGGTACCTATATTATATGAGCGGCTGCATACCAGTTCGCCTTGGGCAAGCATGTTGATTTCGGTGCTGCCTCCGCCCACGTCTACATACATGTAGTTGCCTTGGCGGTCTTCCATGTATTCTATGTGATTGTTGTACACCATCTGTGCTTCCTCTTGCCCGTCGATGATTTCGATGTCGATGCCCGTCTTTTTTCTGATGGCTTTGATGATGTCGCGCCCGTTCAAGGCATCGCGCATGGCCGAGGTAGCGCAGGCCCGGTAGTGTTCTACCTTGTAGATTTTCATCAGCTGGGCGTATGACTTCATGAGGCGTATCATGTTCTTTTCCTTTTGCCCGGATATCTTTGCCCCGGCAAAAACGTCGAAACCCAACCGCAGAGGTACGCGGAGCAAGAGAACTTTGGCAAACATGGGCTGCCCGTCTTTCTCCTTGAGTTGCTTGATGAGGAGGCGCACGGCGTTCGAGCCTATGTCAATAGCGGCAAAGCTGGTAGGGGTGTCTGATTTCTTTTTCATACGTTTTCTGCTAAATATTCGTTGTAAAGTGCTTCTTGCGAACGGAAGGGAGCAGCTTCGTCAGCGCTCTGAAGGCGGTTATCGCCTTGTCCGTCCACGATGCGTCCTTGCAGGGTGTCTCTGAGGCCATACTCCACGATGCGCTTCATCTCCCCCTTGAGGGCAGGGTCATAAATAGGGGTAATGACTTCGATGCGGTGGTCGAGGTTGCGGGGCATCCAGTCGGCCGAACCGATGAATATCTTTTCTCCCTCGCCTCCATCGTTGGCAAAGATAAAGATGCGCGAGTGCTCCAGGTAGCGGTCGATGATGCCGCGTATATGGATATGGTCGCTCACGCCTTCGATGCCGGTGATGAGCGAGCAATTGCCGCGCACCAGCAAGTCTATGTCTACCCCGGCGGCAGATGCCTCATAAAGCTTTTGCACCATGATGGGGTCGGTGATGTGGTTTATCTTTATTTTAATGTAGGCGGGCTTTCCGGCCTTCTTGTTTTTAATTTCGTTATTGATGAGGGCAATGAATTTCTTCTTCATCTCGTTGGGCGACACCAGCAGTTCGCGGAAGCGTATGGGGTTGTAGGGGCGCTCGATGAAGTCGAACACCATGTCTACTTCCCTTACCAGCCGCGGGTTGGCGGTCATGAGCATGCAGTCGGTGTAGGTGCGGGCGTTGCCTTCGTGGAAGTTGCCCGTGCTGATGCAGGCAATGTCCGGCCCTTTCTTGGTGCCGATGTGGGTGATTTTGGAGTGTATCTTCAAGCCTTCCACGCCGAAGATTACCTTAATGCCCGCATCTTGCATCTTCTTCGACCAATGGATGTTGGAGGCTTCGTCGAAGCGGGCAAGTAGTTCGATGACGACGGTCACCTTCTTGCCGTTGCGTGCGGCACCTATGAGGGCTTTCACTACTTTCGACTCTTTGGCCAGGCGGTAGAGGGTGATTTTGATGCTGGATACTTGCTTGCTCACGGCTGCTTCCTGAAGCACGCGGATGAACGAGTCGAAACTATGGTAAGGCACGTGCAGGAAGCGGTCTTTTTGTTGTATCTTTTGGATGAGACTTTCGGGGCCGTCCAGCTCTTTTTTCAAGATAGAGGGCCACTTGGGGTATTTCAAGTCGGTGCGTCCGCAGTCGGGAAAGCCCATCATGTCCTTGTGGTTCTGGTAGCGTCCGCTGTCGAGCACTACGTCGAGGCTGTCCAGATCCATCTTTTTCAGCACACGCTTCAGCAGGTCTTTGGGCATCTGTGCGTCGTAGATGAAGCGCAGGGGCTCGCCCCGTTTGCGGCTCTTTACGCCTTTCGATATCTTTTGCAGGGTGCCGGTGCGCAGGTCGTTGTCAATCTCCATCTCGGCATCGCGGGTGAACTTGAAGGCATAGGCCTTGAAGTCGGTGTAGCCCAGCCCCTCGAACACCAGGGGAAGGCAGCACCGGATGATGTCGTCCACATACATCAGGTAGCTTCGCCCGTCTTCGTCGGGCAGGCGTACGAAGCGGCCGCACACGTCGACAGGCAGCTCCAGAAAGGCGTAATCGGTGCTCGACTTAGAGCCTTCCTTGCTCACCTTGACGGCCAGATAAATGTTTTCATCGTTCTCGCAGTCCATCGACTTGATGGCGCTGAACCAGATGGGCACGATGCTTCCCGCCAGCTTCTGCTTGTAGTAGGTGCGGATAAACTCCAGCTGGGCAGGGCTCACTTCGGTGTCTTTCACCAGGAAAATGTTTTCGCGCTTCAATTCCTCGGTCACATGATGTACGGTGGCGGAGTATTCTTTGACAAACTGGGCGTTGAGCTTGCTGATTTGCTTGATAATCTTCCGTGCCTTCTCGCTATCGGCCGAGGCGGATTTTTCCGTGCTCTCGGCTATGCGACTTTGCGAGGCCATGCGTACTCGGAAGAATTCGTCCAGGTTGTTGGAGTAAATGCCTAAGAAGGTCATGCGTTCCAGCAGAGGTACTTCTTCACGCTGGGCCTCCTGGAGGATGCGGTGGTTGAAGTACATCCAGCTGATGTCCCTTTCCAGGTAAGGGAGGGGTTTCTTTTTCTGTGCCATGATGCGGGGTGTTTGTAGACTTTGTGCAAAGGTCGGCATTTTATGTTACATTTTCGTTTCAAAAAGAAATTTTTGGCAAATATTCATATAAATCGGTGTAACTTTCTATCTTTGCCCCATGAAATAGAAACTTGGTGTGGTGGCAGATTGAGTAATTAATATATGTCTTGATTTTTAGAGTCTTACTCCTTCTCTGTCAGCGATACTACGCCAGGAAGCTAGTGATACTACGCTAGGAAGCTAGCGATACTACGCCAGGATGGTGGTGATACTATGCTAAGAAATTGGTATTTCATCACTCCCTGCAGGCCGGTAAACTTGGTAAAGGAAAAACTTTCGGATGAAAACTTATTGCACCATATTATTAATATTGTTCTTATGTGTATCTCTTCGTGCCCAACAACAGGAAGAGCCTGTTTTTGCGCCCCCGCTCGATGTGCCGATGGTCTTTTCGGGCAACTTCGGTGAAATACGCGCCAATCACTTCCATGGGGGGCTCGACTTCAAGACCGAGGGGCGCACGGGGTTGAAGGTAAGGGCATTGGCAGACGGTCATATAGAGCGCATACGGGTGACGCATGGCTCGGGATACGTGCTCCATGTGGCGTATGATAATGGATACACCACCATCTGCCGTCACCTGAGTGCTTTTGTAGGCGACATTGCCCGTAGGGTAGAGGCTCTTCAATACGAGCAGGAAAGCTGGGAGGTGGACATTAAGCCGAGTCCTGATGAATATCCCGTGAGCCCGGGGCAAGTCATTGCACTGAGCGGAAATACGGGCTACTCATTCGGCCCACACCTGCATCTGGACGTCATTGAGCAAGCCACAGGCGAGAGTGTAGACCCCTTGCCTTTTTTCCGTACGCATGTGCGTGACCATACACCGCCACGTGCCTTGGGCATTATGCTCTTTCCCCGGCGGGGCGGGGGAGTGGTGCAGGGCAAGGCTGTGCCCCAGTCTTTTCCCCTTCGTCCGCGCAAGCCCGTAGAGGCATGGGGGTGGATAGGCCTGGCCATCCGTGCATACGACTACATGGATGGGGTGCGCAATCATTATGGAGTACACACGGTCATCCTCGAGATGGACGGGAAGGAGGTCTTCCGTAGTGTGGTCGACCGATTCAGTGACGACGAGAACCTTTACATCAACTCATGGACAGAGGGCGGGTATATGAAGTCGTTCATCGACCCGGGCAACCACCTGCGCACGCTTCATGCCGCAGCGAATCGGGGCTGGGTGAACATCTGCGAGGAGCGTCCCTACCATTTCACCTATATCCTGACAGATGCTTTGGGCAACACTTCTCGTGTGGAGTTTACCGTGCAAGGCAAGCCAATGCCTATCCCTTCCCTATCTTTGGAGAAGGAGAAGCCTTTGCAATGGAATGCCCCTGCCTATCTCTCGACATTAGGCATGAGCCTGGCCATCCCCCGCGGGCGGCTCTACAAGGACGAATACGTGAGCTACGAGGTGAGTGCCGATAGTGCGGACGTGGCCTTCACTTACCGTCTGGCGAGTGGCAAGCCTATACCTTTGCACAGGTATGCCCAACTCAGCATAGGCCTGCGCCACCGCCCGGTGGAGGACAGCACGAAGTATTACATAGCCACCTTGTCTCCCCGGGGCAAGGCAAGCTATGTGGGCGGAACGTATAGAAATGGGGCGATGCATGCCCGTGTGCGCGCCATCGCTTCCTACACCGTGCGGGTGGACACTACTCCGCCGCGCGTCATTCCCGTTCGCCCGAACACGTGGGGCAGGAAAGGGCGCATTGTGCTTAAAGTCAGTGAAAAGCAGTCGGGCCTTGCCCGTTATCGGGCTACCATCGATGGAGCCTATGCGCTGATGGGTAAGCCCAACTCTGTAAACGGCTTGCTGGTGTGCGAACTCGACCCTCGGCATGTGGAGCGCGGGCACAGACATGTGCTCCGCGTGGAGGTGGAGGACGGGTGCGGAAACGTGAGTCGGGAGACGTATGAATTTGTGTGGTAAGATAGCCATTCATTGTAACTATTATATATAACGAAGTAGTATGAACCTCAAAAGATTAATTCTCCCCCTGGCATGCATGGGGGCATGTGTGGTGGATGCGCTGGCATGCACCAATCTCATCGTCGGCAAGAACGCTTCGGCAGACGGGTCGACTATCGTGTCTTATTCGGCGGACTCGTATGCCTTGTTTGGCGAGCTTTACCACTATCCTGCGGGTGTGCATCCCAAGGGCACCTGGATTGACGTGCACGAGTGGGATACAGGCAAGTATCTGGGCAAGATAGAGCAAGCCAGGCAGACGTATAACGTCATTGGCAACATGAATGAATTTCAGCTCACTATCGGTGAAACCACTTTTGGCGGGCGGCCCGAGTTGGTGGACACAACAGGCGTCATTGACTACGGAAGCCTCATTTACCTTGGCCTGCAACGCTCGCGCACAGCCCGCGAAGCCATCCGGGTGATGACCGACCTGGTGCAGGAATACGGCTATTATAGCAGTGGAGAGTCGTTTACCATAGCCGATCCCGACGAGGTGTGGATTATGGAAATGATAGGCAAAGGCCCCGGTGTGAAGGGAGCCGTTTGGGTGGCCGTACGTGTGCCCGACGATTGCATTTCCGCCCATGCCAACCAAAGCCGCATACACCAATTTAATATGGAGGATAAGGAGAATTGCCTCTACTCGCCCGATGTCATCTCTTTCGCCCGCGAGAAAGGCTACTTCAGCGGTGTAAACAAGGACTTCAGTTTTGCTGATGCCTATTCGCCTACCGATTTCGGCATGCTGCGCTATTGCGAGGCAAGGGTGTGGAGCTTTTTCAACATGTTCACCGACCGGGGCGGGGAGTTCTTGCCCTACATCTTGGGCGAATCGGCCGAGCCTATGCCTCTTTTCGTGAAACCTAACCGCAAGGTGTCTGTGCAAGACATCAAAAACGCCATGCGCGATCACTATGAAGGTACTCCGCTCGACCTTAGCCAAGACTTCGGCGCCGGGCCGCACCATTCGCCTTATCGCCTCTCGCCCCTCAGTTTTGAGGTGGACGGGAAGGAGTACTTCAACGAGCGTCCTATTTCTACTCAGCAGACGGGCTTTGTCTTTGTCGCGCAGATGAGGGACTATCTGCCAGATGCTGTGGGCGGAGTGTTGTGGTTTGCCACCGATGATGCCAACCTCACCGTCTTCACTCCCGTGTATTGCTGTGCCGACCGTGTTCCCGAGTGCTACGCCCGACCCGATGGTGCCGACTACATCACCTTCTCCTGGAAATCCAGCTTTTGGGTATTCAATTGGGTGGCCAACATGACTTATCCTCGCTATGACCTGCTGGTGGGCGATGTGCACTCCATGCAGACGGAGCTTGAAGATGCGTTCAATACTGCCCAGCCAGGCATAGAGCAAGTCGCCGCCCAGCTGCTGGAGAGCGACCCTGATGCCGCCAAGCGTTTCCTTACCAACTACACTGTTCTTACCGCGCAAAGCACTCTCGACGCTTGGCGCCGTTTGGGCGAGTTTCTTGTAGTGAAGTATAGCGATGGTGTCATTCGTCAGACGGAAGGACGTACCTTCAAGCGCAATGCTATCGGTCAGGCGGCCGATGTCATCCGCCCGGGCTATCCCAAAGAATGGCTCGAACAATATGTTCGCGAGACCGGGGAAAGGTACTTGATTAAATGATGAAGGGAAGGTTTAGAGCCTGTTTAAATTTTCCTCTTAAAGATTTTTATTCAGCCTCTTTTGAGCCTCTTTCCGGTCTCTTTTCTTGTTGTTATTCGTCACGTAGCCCGCTACGCTCCTCATAGCAACAAAAAAACATCCTCGAAAACAGCCCTCAAAATAAGGCAGAGCAAAATTTAAACAGGCTCTTAATTCTTCATTAAAAAGATTTTCATTCTTCATTTTTCTTCCTACCTTTGGGGAGTGAAAATAAAACTTATGTGGTGTATCATTTAAACATATATTATCATGGAAAATCAAGAATTACTGAACCAAGTAACCGCGAAAGCCAAAGAGTGGTTATCGCCCGCGTACGACGCTGAAACACAAGCCGAAGTAAAGCGTATGCTGGAGGCTGATGACAAGACTGAGCTGGTGGACAGTTTCTACAAAGACCTCGAATTTGGCACGGGCGGCCTGCGTGGCATCATGGGTGCCGGAAGCAACCGCATGAACATTTATACCGTGGGTGCCGCTACCCAAGGCTTGGCCAACTACCTCAACAAGTGTTTCGCCGGAAGAGAGGGAGGCATCTCGGTTGTGGTAGGGCACGATTGCCGGAACAACAGTCGGAAGTTTGCCGAAATATCTGCCGCCATCTTCTCGGCCAACGGCATCAAGGTATATCTTTTTGATGACTTGAGGCCTACGCCCGAGGTGTCCTTCGCTATCCGTCACTTGGGCTGCCAGAGCGGCATTAACATCACCGCCAGCCACAACCCACGTGAGTACAACGGCTACAAGGCCTATTGGGATGATGGCGCGCAGGTGCTGGCTCCGCACGATACGGGCATCATCGATGAAGTGAACAAGGTGAAAGTGGCGGACATCAAATTCCAAGGGAACCCTGAACTTATTCAGATAATAGGTGAAGATGTCGACAAGGTTTATCTCGACATGGTGCATGGCATCAGCATTGACCCTGAGGTCATTAAGAGGCAGAAAGACCTCTGCATTGTCTATACTCCGCTGCATGGTGCAGGACGCACGCTCATTCCGCGTTCATTGCGCGAGTGGGGATTCGAGAACGTGCATTGCGTGGAAGCGCAGATGGTAAAAGATGGCAACTTCCCCACCGTCGTTTCCCCCAATCCCGAAAATGCCGAAGCGCTCACCATGGCCATTAACCTGGCTAAGGAGCTCGATGCCGATATCGTTATGGCCAGTGACCCCGATGCCGACCGTGTGGGCATGGCCTGCAAAGACGACAAGGGCGAGTGGGTGCTCATCAACGGAAACCAGACGTGCCTTATCTTCTTGTATTACATCATCAAGAACCGTATTGCCACGGGTAAGATGAAGCCTACCGACTTCATCGTGAAGACCATTGTAACTACCGAACTCATCAAGGCTGTGGCCGATAAGAACCACATTGAGATGCGCGATTGCTACACCGGATTCAAGTGGATAGCCCGCGAAATCCGTTTGAGCGAAGGCAAGCAGCAATACATTGGCGGAGGTGAGGAAAGCTACGGCTTCCTGGCCGAGGACTTCGTAAGGGATAAGGACGCTGTTTCTGCCTGCTCCTTGCTGGCCGAAATATGTGCCTGGGCAAAAGACCAGGGTAAAACGCTCTACGACGTGCTGATGGACATCTACGTGGAATACGGCTTCTCGAAGGAAGTCACCGTCAACGTTGTGAAGCCCGGCAAGACGGGTGCTGAGGAAATCCAGCAGATGATGGCCGATTTCCGCGCCAATCCGCCTAAGGAAATCGGCGGCTCGCCTGTGGCTCTGGTGAAGGACTACAAGACCCTTACGGCCACCGATGCCCAGGGCAAGTCCACGCCTATCGAAATGCCCGAGGCGGCCAACGTGCTGCAATTCTTCACCGAAGACGGCACCAAGATATCCGTCCGTCCCTCGGGTACCGAGCCCAAGATAAAGTTCTACATCGAAGTCAAGGGCCAGATGAAGTGTGCCGGTTGCTATGCCCGTGCCACCGAGGAGGCAATGGCAAAGGTAGAGGCCGTGAGGAAGTCGTTGGGAATCTGACGATAAATTGCAGATAGAGCACTCCGTGCGTCTACAGCGCATAGAGGGCCGAATGAATTAAAAGAGAGAGAGGTGCGGTGCTGGGTTTCCGCATCTCTCTCTTCTTTGTTTTATAATTTATTCGTATCTTTGCCCCCTGTAATTTTTTGCGCATTAACCACTAATCATTAAATAAATGTTCGACAATTTAAGTGAACGGCTCGAACGGTCGTTCAAGATACTGAAGGGTGAAGGGAAAATCACCGAGATAAACGTGGCCGAAACGCTGAAAGACGTGCGTCGCGCACTGCTCGATGCCGACGTCAACTACAAGGTGGCCAAGCAGTTTACCGACACCGTCAAAGAGAAAGCCTTGGGACAGAACGTGCTCACCGCCGTCAAGCCCAGCCAGCTGATGGTGAAGATTGTGCACGACGAGCTCACCGCCCTCATGGGAGGCGAGACGGCCGACATCAACCTCGAAGGCGCACGCCCCGCAGTCATCCTCATGGCAGGCCTGCAAGGCTCGGGTAAGACGACCTTCAGCGGAAAGCTGGCCCGCATGCTCAAGGCCAAGAAGAACCGCCGCCCGCTGCTCGTGGCCTGCGACGTGTATCGTCCCGCCGCCATCGACCAGCTCAAGGTGCTTGCCGACCAGATAGGCGTGCCCATGTACACCGAGCCCGGCTCGAAAGACCCCGTGCAGATAGCGCAGAACGCCATCCGCGAAGCGCGGGCCAAGGCGCTGGACACCGTCATCATCGACACCGCCGGCCGCCTTGCCGTGGACGAGCAGATGATGCAGGAGATAGCCGCCCTGAAGCAGGCTACCCAGCCGCAGGAGATTCTCTTCGTGGTCGACTCCATGACCGGACAAGATGCCGTGAACACCGCCAAGGAGTTCAACGACCGGCTCGACTTCACCGGCGTGGTCCTCACCAAGCTCGACGGCGACACCCGTGGCGGAGCCGCCCTCTCCATCCGCACCGTGGTGAGCAAGCCCATCAAGTTCGTCGGCACCGGCGAAAAGCTCGAAGCCATCGACCAGTTCCACCCCGCCCGAATGGCCGACCGCATACTGGGCATGGGCGACATCGTCTCCCTCGTAGAGCGCGCCCAAGAGCAGTATGACGAGGAAGAAGCCAAGCGCCTGCAGAAGAAGATACAGAAAAACCAGTTCGACTTCAACGACTTCATGAGCCAGATACAGCAAATCAAGAAGATGGGCAACCTGAAAGAGCTGGCCAGCATGATACCCGGCGTGGGCAAGGCGCTGAAAGACGTGGAAATAGACGACAACGCCTTCAAGAGCATCGAAGCCATCATCAACTCCATGACGCCCAAAGAGCGCACCCATCCCGAGATACTGAATGGCTCGCGCCGCCAGCGCATAGCCCGCGGCAGCGGCACCACCCTGCAGGAAGTGAACCGCCTGCTGAAGCAGTTCGATGAGACGCGCAAGATGATGAAGAAAGTCACCGGCAGCAAAATGGGCCAGATGATGTCCCGCATGAAGCGTTGACCCCATCTCCTATTTGTAAAGAATAATGGAATCGCACATTTGTTAGGAAAAAGAAAAATGAGGAAAGGAAACCTCCTGATTATCAGGCTTATCGGAAACCGGCTACCTCGACAAAGTATTCTTAGCAAGTAAATATATATTATCATATAAAGAAACAGACTATGACACTGATTGACGGAAAAGCCATCTCCGCCCAAATCAAGCAGGAGATAGCAGAAGAAGTGGCCCAAATCGTGGCCGCCGGCGGCAAGCGCCCCCACCTGGCCGCCATCCTCGTGGGGCACGACGGTGGCAGCGAAACCTACGTGGCCAACAAAGTAAAGGCGTGCGAAGTGTGCGGATTCAAGTCCACCCTCATCCGCTACGAAGACAACGTGACCGAGGACGAACTCCTGGCCAAGGTGCGCGAGCTGAATGCCGACGACGATGTGGACGGATTCATCGTGCAGCTCCCCCTGCCCAAGCACATCTCGGAGCAGAAAGTCATCGAAACCATCGACTACCGCAAGGATGTGGACGGCTTCCACCCCATCAACGTGGGCCGCATGTCCATCGGCCTGCCCTGCTACGTGTCCGCCACGCCCAACGGCATCCTCGAGCTGCTGCGCCGTTATAACATCGAGACGCAGGGCAAGAAGTGCGTCGTCTTGGGCCGCAGCAACATCGTGGGCAAGCCCATGGCCATGCTGATGATGCGGAAAGCCTATCCCGGCGACGCCACCGTCACCGTGTGCCACAGCCGCAGCCGCGACCTGGCGAAGGAATGCCGCGAGGCCGACATCATCATCGCTGCCCTGGGGCAGCCCAATTTTGTGAAAGCCGACATGGTGAAAGAGGGCGCCGTCATCATCGACGTGGGCACCACCCGCGTGCCCGATGCCACCCGGAAGTCCGGCTTCAAGCTGACGGGCGACGTGAAGTTCGACGAAGTAGCCCCCAAGTGCTCCTACATCACCCCCGTGCCCGGCGGCGTAGGCCCCATGACCATCGTCTCGCTGATGAAGAACACCCTGCTGGCCGGCAAGAAAGCCATTTATAAGTGATTAGCGCATTAGTGATTAGTGGTTAATGTGCTGAACATTAATCGCTAATCACTAATCACTAATCGTTAACCGCTAATGCCCGCTTCTTTTCGTAGTGGCGGATGATGAGGCCGATGCCCGCCACCATCAGCACCGTGCACACCAGCGAGCCCTCGAAGCCGAAAGCTCCCCCGTTCAGTAGCACGGCCTCGGCAGGTGCCTCCAGCGTGAGCAAGTTCCCCTCCAGCACATTGCCGCTTACCTCAAAGCCCAGTATGGGGCCTTGCAGCCAATTCCAAAACCAGTGCAGGCCGATGGCAAACCACAAGTTGCGCGTATAAATGTAGGCCGACCCCAGCAACACCCCCGCCAGCAGAAGATTAATGAAAGGCAGCAAGGCAAACCCGGGATTAGCCAGATGCAGGCAGGAGAACACCGCCGAAGACAGCACCAGCGCCGCAAACTTGTTAATCCCCGCATCCATCATGCGCCCCAGCAGGAAGCCGCGGCACATGCCCTCCTCGAACACGGCCACCAGCAGGAAGAACACCCACGTCCGCACCAAAGCGCCCGGATGCACGCCTACATCCGTAATGCCGATGCCTCCCAAAAGCCATACCACGAGGAAGCCCGCGGCATAAAGTCCACCGGCCACTCCGATGCCGGCCAAGAGTTGCCCTGCGTGTCCTCCTTTCAGCGCGAAGCCTATGTTCGACCCTGCTTGCGGGAACACGTGCCGATGCACATAGTCTACTACCCACAAGCCCAACACGCATCCTATGGCCATGCCTCCCTCGCTCAGCATGGCGAAGGAGCTGTTCATGTCCTTATCATTCGTGTCGATGCCCAGCATGGTAGAGAATACTCCTGCCCAAAGCAGCAAGATGCCGCACACGGCCACCAGTACAAAGACAAATAGCATGGCCTCTACCACCAGCCACACTATGCGTTTCCATTTGTCCGTCATTGTCTATTTATGATTATCAGAGTTTACAGTTTGTTCTCCTTCCTGTACATTTTGGGCGACATGCCCAGATGCTTCTTCACATACTTCCCGAAGAAGGAGAGGTTGGGGAAGTCCAGCTCGAAAGCAATGTCCTTGATGCTCTTGTCCGGCTGATGGAGCAGGTAAACGATGTCCTTCACCACATACTGGTTGATGAGTTCGGAAGCTGTCTGCCCGCTTGCCTCCTTGCACACGGCGGAGAGATACTTGGGTGTGATGCACAGGCGGTCGGAGTAGAAAGCCACCGCGCGGGGCTTAGGGCGGGAAGTGGAGAGCAGTTCGAGGAATTCCTTGAAGATGTGTTGCCCCGAGGTGTAGGTAGGGGGCTTGACGCTGACCACACGCTCGAGCACATCTCTGAACTCGTAGGCAAAGGCTTTGAGCAGCGCCTCCATCAGTTCCTTGTGATACTTGATGTGCCTTCCTGTCAGCTTGGACACCAGCAGGTCGTAGTATTGGCAGAAGACGGAGGCCTCTTCGGGCAAAAGGTGGATGATGGGGTTTTGGTCGAAGAACAACTTGATGTCCCAGATGTTTCCTCCCGTCAGGTTGATTTGCTTGACGTATTGCAGAGACATGCCGATGATGTGGCACCGGAAGTCGGCGCTTATCTGCTCGGTTTTGATGAACTGGCTGGGCTGGCAGGTGAGCAGGTCGTTCACACCCACCTTGTGCAGCTTGTTGTCTATATAGATGTCGGCATGCCCCTGGGTGCACAAAATGGTGGCATAGCCCGCAGGCCTTGATGTGCCTTCCGTTTTTATGTCCTGCACGTCATCGATGAGCATGATGAGGTTGTCACAATAGATGGCTGCCTCCTCCAAACTTTTCTTGTCACTATCTTTTGCAATCATAAGGTCTTTCTTTTGAAAAGGGCAAAGAACGGCATTTTTCACTAAGCATCCACCGGGGCAAAAAATGAAAAACTGTTCTTTATTTCCTCTTTTTTTGTTTCTATCCGATTCGTGTTTAGAACTCGCTCGTGAAGTGGAACTTAATGTGCTTGAAGTCCATCTGAGCCATCTGAAGCACGTAGCCGGAGTCGGCCAGGAAGACGTCGCGCCCTTCGCGGTCCTTGGCCATGTACTGGTACTTGCGCTTCTTGAAGGCCTCCAGCTCGGCGGGGTCGTCGCTCTCTATCCAGCAGGCTTTGTAGAGGCTGACGGGCTCCCAGCGGCACTTGGCGTTGTATTCGTGCTCCAGGCGGTACTGGATGACTTCGAACTGCAGCTGGCCCACGGTGCCGATAATCTTCCGTCCGTTGAACTGGTTGATGAAGAGCTGCGCCACGCCCTCGTCCATCAGCTGGTCGATGCCCTTGGCCAGTTGCTTCTGCTTCATGGGGTCGGCGTTCTCGATGTACTTGAACATCTCCGGCGAGAAGCTGGGCAGGCCGCGGAAGTGCAGGTGTTCGCCCTCGGTCAGCGTGTCGCCTATCTTGAAGGTGCCGTTGTCCGGCAGGCCGATGATGTCGCCCGCCCAGGCCTCGTCCACGGTGGTCTTGCGCTGCGCCATGAACTGGGTGGGGCTGGAGAAGCGCATGGTCTTGTCGTGCCGCACGTGATAGTAGGGCACGCCCCGCGAGAATCGGCCCGAGCAGACCTTGCAGAAGGCGATGCACGAGCGGTGGTTGGGGTCGATGTTGGCCGTAATCTTGAAGATGAAGCCGGTGAACTTGGGCTCGTCGGGCATCACCGTGCGCTCTTCCGCCTTCACGGGACGGGGCGACGGGGCTATCTCGACGAAGGTGTTCAGCAACTCCTCGACGCCGAAGTTGTTCAGTGCCGAGCCGAAGAATACGGGGGCCACTTCGCCCTGCAGATACTCATCTACGTTGAACTCCGGATAGACGCCCTCTATCAGTTCCAGCTCGCCGCGCAGCTTGTCGGCCAGGTCGTGCCCGATGCGGTTGTCCAGTTCCTCGGTCGTGATGTCTACCTCGACCTTCTCCGTCACCACCTGCTTGCTGGGCTGGAAGAGGTTGAGGTTGTGCTCGTACAGGTTGTACACGCCCTTGAAGCGCGGGCCGCTCTCGATGGGCCACGTCAGGGGACGCACGTGGATGACGAGCTCTTCCTCCAACTCGTCCATCAGGTCGAAGGGGCCTTTCGCCTCGCGGTCCATCTTATTGACGAAGATGATGACGGGCGTGTTCCTCATGCGGCACACTTCCATCAACTTCCTGGTCTGCGTCTCCACGCCCTTGGCGCCGTCAACGACGATGATGACGCTGTCCACGGCCGTCAGCGTGCGGTACGTGTCCTCGGCAAAGTCCTGGTGACCGGGCGTGTCGAGTATGTTCACCTTGTAATCTTTATAATCGAACTCCATCACGCTGGTTGTCACCGAGATGCCACGCTGCTTCTCGATGTCCATCCAGTCGGAGGTGGCAGTCTTCTTTATCTTATTGCTTTTCACCGCTCCGGCCACTTGTATCTGTCCGCCGAAGAGGAGGAATTTCTCGGTCAATGATGTCTTACCCGCGTCGGGGTGCGCCACGATGGCGAAGGTGCGTCTGCGTTCAATTTCCGGGTTGGTTGCCATAATATCTTCTTTGATGTCTTGATGTCTTTGTTTTGTAAATGTTTATAACTTCCTGCAAATGGCCTGTATCGGCATCTTCTGTTTTTGTATTTCGTTGGTTTTCAACGGGCTGATTTCGTTGGCCACCTTGACTTTGCCGAGGTGGCCACCTTTAGGGTGTCGAGGTGGCCACCTCGGCAAGACTGTCTTTTGTGTCTTGATAATTTACTGCTCCTCCAGCCGGTGGATGCATTGCGCCAGGCTCTCCTCCCAGTGCGGTATTTCGATGCCCAGCGTTTGCTTCAGCTTTGTCTTGTCCAATACGGAGTAGTGCGGGCGTGGAGCGCGGGCGGGATATTCGTTCGTGTGCAGGGGCGACACCTTGCACGTGGTGATGCCCGCCAGGCGGTGGATGGCGAGGGTGAAGTCGTACCACGAGCAGACGCCTTCGTTGCTGAAGTGGTAGATGCCGGGCACTATCCCCTTCCCGATGGCGGTGAAGATGGTCGTGGCCAGGTCGGCGGCGTAGGTGGGCGTGCCTATCTGGTCGAACACCACGCCGAGGCTGTCTCGCTCGCGCCCCAGACGGAGCATGGTCTTCACGAAGTTATTGCCAAAGGTGGAGTAGAGCCACGCGGTGCGAATAATCATGGTGCGGCTGCACCGTGCCATGGCCAGCTGTTCGCCCGCCAGCTTGGTGCGCCCGTAGACGGACGTGGGGCAGGTGGGCGCGTCTTCCGTATAAGGGATATGCGCTGTGCCGTCAAACACGTAGTCGGTGGAGATTTGCACCAGGGCGGCTCCCACGGCCTCGGCGGCTTCGGCTAGGTAGCCGGGGGCGAGGTGGTTGAGGCGGTCGCAAAGCTCGGCGTAGTCCTCCGCCTTGTCCACGGCGGTGTAGGCGGCGCAGTTCACGATGATGTCTATGTCGTTGTCCGCTACGAAAGTCTTTACGCCCCCGGCGTCGCAGATGTCGAGCTCCTGCACGTCGGTGAAGAAGTACGTGTGCTCGGGATGCCCGGCGGAGAGCGTCCGCATTTCGTTGCCAAGTTGACCGTTGGCACCGGTTATCAAGATGTTCATATCAGTCGTCCAATTTTAGTTCTCCTTTTCGGTCCTTGTCATAATAATTGGCCAGCATCGAGAGGAAGCTGCCGATGATTTCCACCGCCTTGGCCGTTCCCGGGCTTATCTCCTTCTTCTGTAGGCGGAGCAGCAACACGCCGTAGAGGGCTTCGAAGCATGTCTCCAGTTCCGGCTCATCCTTGTGCCCGTTCTTCTGGCGAAGCTCCACGATGAAGGGCAGGGCCTTGAAGTAGGCGGCGTTGTAGAAGGGGTACTTGGTAGATGCCAGCAGGGCGCCGTGCAGCTCGGTGAGGTTCAGTATCACGTTGCGGTTTATCTGCAGGTGGCCTTGCTCCGTCACGCCCTCGGCGCGCATCATGTCGCACAGATTGGCATACCATTCCTCCAGCGCCGGGCGTTCAGCTTCAGGATACTGGCTGATAAGGGTCTGCCGGATGCGGTCGATGTCGCACCCGTTGGCCCGCATCAAGTCCTCCACCTGCCACATATATATAAGGTATTCGGCGATGTTCTTTTCCTTCAGTTGCTGTGCTATCTTCATATCGTGTCTCTAATATAGTGATTCTCCCATCAGCGTGAAAGCCAATCCCAGCAGAGACACTATTGCCACCACGCTTCCTATGATGCGGTTCAGTATCCAGATGCCGCGCAGGTTGAAGTGTGCCCGCACTTTGTTGACGAAATACGTGATGCCAAACCACCACGACAGGGCGCCCAGAATGATGGCCAGGTAGCCCAGCACCGTTTCGCTCACCAGCGCCCCGCCTCCGGCAAAGGAGAAGCGGGCAAACAGGCCTATGAACAAGAAGATGATAAGCGGATTGGAGAGGGTGACGAAGAAGGCCGTCACCAGGTTGTGCAGGTAAGTGCCTTTATTGCCCGACGGCGGGCGAAGTGATTTCACAGGGTTGCTACGGAAGGTGTATATGCCGAAGGCCAGCAGCATGACGCTGCCTATCAGTTGCAGGTAGAAGATGTTCTTATTCACATAGTCGAACACGAAGCTCATGCCGTAGCCCGTGAGCAAGGCGTAGCAGATGTCGCTCATGGCTGCTCCTACCCCCGTCACAAAGCCATACCACCGGCCCTTGTTCAGCGTGCGCTGAATGCAGAGCACGCCTACCGGCCCCAAGGGGGCAGACACGATGACACCGATGATGAAGCCTTTCCACAGGATGTTAAATATGGTCTCAATCTGAATCATGGGTGCAAATATCGCATTTCTTTAGGAAAATTCAAAGAAATGCCGCCGATAGCTTTATCGGAAAGAGATATTGCACTATCTTTGCAAAGGATTGCCGACGCCTTCTCCTTGCAAAGGCAATGCCTTTCTTTGGCGGAGCGGCGGGCAATGTTTTTTGTCCATTATAAGTAAACAAAATACCATTTATTTATGATTACCTTTTTCAGAACTCCAACCCGAAGCGTAATTGCCGTAGATGGCGACCACCAACTTGGGCAAGACGAGCTCGGGAAACTTTGCTGGCTTTTCGGAGAAGCCACCCCCGAGAGTGAAGACAACCTGACGGGCTACTTCGTGGGCCCCCGGCGCGAAATGATTACCCCGTGGAGCACCAATGCCGTCGAGATTACCCAGAACATGGGCTTGACGGGCATCCTCCGCATCGAAGAATACTTCCCCGTGAACGATGAAAAAGCAGACTACGACCCCATGCTCCAACGCATGTATCACGGGCTCGACCAGCAAGTATTTACCACCAACCGCCACCCCGAGCCCATCATCCATGTGGAAGACCTCGAGGCCTACAACGAGCAGGAAGGCCTGGCCTTGAGCAAGGAAGAAATAGACTACCTCAAGAAGGTGGAGAAGGACTTGGGGCGCCCTCTCACCGATAGCGAAGTGTTCGGCTTCGCCCAAATCAACTCCGAGCATTGCCGTCATAAGATATTCGGCGGCACCTTCATCATCGACGGGGTGGAGCAGGAGTCTTCCCTCTTCCAGATGATAAAGAAAACCACCCAAGAGAACCCCAACAAAATCATATCGGCCTACAAAGACAACGTGGCCTTTGCCGAAGGCCCTGTCATTGAGCAATTCGCTCCGGCCGACCACTCCAAACCCGACTATTTCCAAGTAAAAGACATCAAGAGCGTCATCTCCCTCAAGGCCGAGACGCACAATTTCCCTACCACCGTAGAGCCTTTCAACGGCGCATCTACCGGTACGGGAGGCGAGATTCGCGACCGTATGGGCGGAGGCAAAGGCTCATGGCCCATAGCGGGCACAGCCGTCTACATGACCTCTTACCCCCGAAGTGAAGAAGGGCGACCCTGGGAAGAAATACTGCCCGTGCGCAAATGGCTCTACCAGACGCCTGAACAAATCCTTATCAAGGCTTCCAACGGCGCCAGCGATTTCGGCAATAAGTTCGGCCAACCCCTCATTTGCGGCTCTGTGCTCACCTTCGAGCATAAGGAAAAAAATGAAGTTTATGGCTACGACAAAGTCATCATGCTGGCCGGAGGTGTGGGCTATGGCACCGAACGCGATTGCCTGAAGGGCAAGCCCGAAGCCGGAAACAAGATAGTAGTGATGGGTGGCGATAACTACCGCATCGGCTTGGGCGGAGGCTCAGTGTCTTCTGTCGACACCGGACGTTATAGCAGCGGCATCGAGTTGAACGCCGTGCAACGCGCCAACGCCGAGATGCAAAAGCGTGCCTACAACGTGGTGCGTGCCCTTTGCGAGGAAGATGTTAATCCCGTAGTCTCCATTCACGACCACGGTTCGGCCGGCCACGTCAACTGCCTTTCCGAGCTTGTAGAAGAGTGTGGCGGATTGATTGACATGAGCAAGCTTCCTATAGGCGACAAGACCCTTTCCGCCAAAGAAATCATTGCCAATGAAAGTCAGGAGCGCATGGGCCTCCTTATCAAGGAAGAAGCCATAGAGCATGTGGCCAAGATAGCCGAACGCGAGCGCGCCCCGATGTATGTAGTAGGCGAAACCACAGGCGACCATCGCTTTGCTTTCGAGCAGGCCGATGGTGTGCGTCCGTTTGACTTGGCCGTCAGCCAGATGTTCGGCTCCTCTCCCAAAACCTACATGGTGGACAAGACGGTAGAGCGCCACTATGAAATGCCCGTTTACGACCCCTCTAAACTCGATGAATACCTGGCCAATGTGCTCCAGCTCGAGGCCGTGGCTTGCAAAGATTGGCTGACCAATAAAGTCGACCGCTCTGTGACGGGTAAGATTGCCCGCCAACAATGCCTGGGTGAACTGCAACTGCCTTTGAGCGATTGTGGCGTGGTGGCCTTGGATTACCGGGGAGAGAAGGGTATTGCCACTTCGCTGGGTCATGCGCCGCAGGCGGCTTTGGCCAATCCCGAGGCGGGTTCGGTATTGTCTGTCAGCGAAGCGTTGACCAATCTGGTGTGGGCACCCCTTGCCGAAGGGCTGGATAGTGTGTCGCTTTCCGCCAACTGGATGTGGCCTTGCCGTTCGCAGGAGGGCGAAGATGCCCGCCTCTACAAGGCCGTTAAGGCGTTGAGCGACTTCTGCTGCGCTCTGCAAATCAACGTGCCTACGGGCAAAGACTCTTTGTCCATGACGCAGAAGTATCCGGACGGCAGCAAGGTGATTGCGCCGGGCACAGTCATCGTATCTGCCGGAGGCGAAGTATCGGACGTAAAGAAAGTGGTATCCCAAGTATTGGTGAACGACCCCAAGAGCACGCTTTACCACATAGACTTCAGTTTCGATGCCTTGAAGCTGGGCGGTTCGGCCTTTGCTCAATCGCTGGGCAAGGTGGGCGATGAGGTGCCTACGGTGCAAAATCCCGAGTACTTCCGCGATGCCTTCCTTGCTGTGCAGGAGTTGGTGAACAAAGGACTTATATTGGCCGGACACGACATTTCGGCCGGAGGACTCATCACAACCTTGCTCGAGATGTGCTTCTCCAACATGGAAGGTGGCATGGAAATCAGTCTCGACAAGATGCAGGAGCACGACCTCGTCAAGATACTGTTTGCCGAGAATCCGGGTATTGTGATTCAGGTGAGCGACAAGCATAAAGCTGAGGTAAAACACATCTTGGAGGATGCCGGCGTCGGCTACATCAAGTTGGGCAAGCCCGTTGACGAGCGTCATATTCTGATTACCAAAGATGAGGCTACCTACCAGTTCGGCATCGACTATCTGCGCGATGTGTGGTACTCTACTTCCTATCTGCTCGACCGCAAGCAGTCGATGAACGGCTGTGCCAAGAAGCGCTTCGAGAACTACAAGATGCAACCCATGGACTTGGCTTTCTTGCCCGGCTTCACCGGCAAGCTTTCCCAATACGGCATAAGCCCCGACCGCCGCACCCCGACGGGCATCCGTGCCGCCATTATCCGCGAGAAGGGTACCAATGGCGAGCGCGAAATGGCTTATTCGCTCTACTTGGCCGGCTTCGATGTGAAGGATGTGACGATGACTGACCTGGTGAGCGGACGTGAGACGCTGGACGATGTCAACATGATTGTCTTCTGCGGCGGATTCTCCAACTCCGACGTGCTCGGCTCGGCCAAGGGGTGGGCAGGCGCGTTCCTCTTCAACCCGAAGGCTAAGGAAGCCCTCACCAAGTTCTATGCCCGCGAAGACACCTTGTCGCTCGGCGTGTGCAACGGCTGCCAGCTGATGATGGAGCTGAACCTCATCACGCCGGAAGACGAAAAGCACGGCCACATGCTGCACAACGACTCGCACAAGTTTGAAAGCCGCTTCCTGGGCGTGACCATACCTACCAACCGCAGCGTGATGTTCGGCTCGCTTAGCGGAAGCAAGCTGGGCATCTGGGTGGCTCACGGCGAAGGCAAGTTCTCTCTGCCATACGATGAAGACCATTACCACATTGTGGCGAAGTACACTTACGATGAATATCCGGGCAACCCCAATGGCTCCGATTACTCTACGGCGGCCATAGCCAGTGCCGACGGGCGCCACCTGGCCATTATGCCCCATTTGGAGCGTGCCATCTTCCCGTGGCAGAATGCCTATTATCCTGCCAATCGCCTGCACACCGACCAGGTGACTCCGTGGATAGAGGCCTTTGTGAATGCCCGCAAGTGGATAGAAGAAAAACTCGGCAAGTAAATAAGGAAGGATTATGAAAGCATTGGATTATTTGAAGATATGCCTGCTTCTGCTCGTGGCTGCTCCCCTCTGCTCGTGCGGTGACGATGACGATGCTCCTTCGCTGGACGACAAGTTGTGCCGCACGTGGGTGCAAGAGACGGTGGTGGACAACATCACCTACACGCACAAACTGAAGTTTGTGCGGCAAGGCAATTCCGGGCAGGAGATTAAGATGGAGTATGATGCCAATACGGCCACTACCAATACCGAGACGCGCGACTTCACGTGGCAATGGAAGGACGGTGCCAAGGAGTGCCTGGTGCTGAACTACGGGGCAGGCGAGACGAAGTATTTTGAAAACGTCTGGGTGCGCGAGCATTACCTCACCGGCCTGCTAGGTGGCGAAGTCATCATGATGGTAGACGAAGGCTACCGGTAAAGCTACCGGTAGTGAGCATAAAGATAAAGCGGAGATATGTCCCAGTGCCGGGGTGTATCTCCGCTTTGCTTTGGTGGGAAGGGCGTGCCCTCCGTTCCTATTCAGCCTTTTCCCGGCGGGAAGCGGCTATCTCGAAGAGCGCCTCAAGGGTGGGGAGCAGCACTTTGCTTCCGCACTCGGCACCCGGTTGCTGGGCTTGCGGGTTGAGCAGCTTGTCCGTCCATTGCAGGGTGGAGTGCAGCACCCGGGCTTGCTGGTAGGCCGCTTCGGCTTCCTTGGTCTGGCCGAGGGCTTGCCTTTGCAATGTATTCAGCACTTCTTGC
Source organism: uncultured Bacteroides sp. (assembly GCA_949288715.1). Taxonomy (GTDB): domain Bacteria; phylum Bacteroidota; class Bacteroidia; order Bacteroidales; family Bacteroidaceae; genus Bacteroides. Next base: position 58,826 of record CASELH010000002.1, read on the forward strand.
CCGAACTGGCCGAGCACTTTGAAGCGGATGAGCCAAGGGGCTATTTCTTCTATCAGCAGAGGATTCTCGTCGGACGTCAGCAGCTTGTCCGAGGCTAGGCAGATGGCGCGACACTCTTTTTCCACTTGGCTGAGGGCTTTCTGGTCCGGTGCCTGCCCTTGCTTATAGCTGCTGAGGAGTGCCTCGAGGGCAGGGCGGATGTTTTCCGACTCTGCCCTGCGGAAGTCATAGCGGTTGGGCCCCAGGTCGGTGTTGTGCATGGCAAACGTCCTCAGGTAGGGGGCGTTGACGGGCATCAGGTCGCGGATGGCTGCCTCCCACGCTTGGTGCGGGTTGTAGTCGTCCATGTTCCAGGTGTAGGCGGCAATGCCGTACAGGGCTATTTTGGAGGCCTCGGCATGCTCCATGGGGTTGGACACGAAGGCTATGGCGTCGTCTTTGATGTCCGTTCCGTTGCCATAGACGGGGCCCATGAGCAGGTGGTCTTGCACGTAGTCCGTCACGGGGTAGTTCCACCAGATGTAGGCTTTGCGCTGTATCAGTGGATTGATGAACTCAAAGGTAGGATGGTCTATGCTGGCCACCACGTCGTTGCCCGTCCACATCACTTGTATGCCGGCGTTCAGCTTGCTGCCCAGCGTGGTGAGGTAGCCCCCCTTCACGTTGGTCCACGCCTTGTTGTACTCCGTGGGGCAGAGGATGAGCGGCGCCACGTCACCCTTCGGCCGGACGAAGTTGTCGTCCAGGTAGTTCAGCAGTTCCGCCTGCTTGTCGGCCTTGGTGCCTTCGCCGCTGATGTCGTCGAAGAACACGGCAAAGCCGCGCACGCCCAGCTGGTACATGCTTTCAAACTTGTTTATCAGCTGCGTGCGGTCTTCCTCGTTCCACCGGATGTCTTGCCCCGGGTGGATGGCCCAGTAGAAGATGACGTTGTTCGCCTTGGCCCTCTCCACCAGCTCGCGGAGTTGCTTGGCCTCCTTTTCCGGATAAGGCTTGCGCCAGTGGGGCGTGCGGTGGTAGGGGTCGTCCTTGGGGCCGTAGATGTAGGTGTTCATCTTGTTCCGCCCGTAGAAGTCGAGTTGCCTGAGGCGTGCCTCGTGGCTCCAGGGCGTGCCGTAGAAGCCTTCCACCACGCCCCGGTAGGGGATGTCGGGGTAGTCGGTCACCTCCACCTGCGGCAGCCGGGGCAAGGCCAGCAGCTGTGCCAGGGTCTGCACGCCGTAGTAAGCCCCCCGCGCGTCGGCGGCGGCTATGGCGATGCCCCGTTTGTCAATCTTCAGGTAGTAGCCCTCGGCCTTCGCGGGGATATTCTTGGCATATTTCCGCACGGCCTTGTCGCCCTTGATGCCGATGCTGATGCGGAACGCAGCTTCTTCCTTCTCGCCGGGCATCAGCTTGTGCAGCAGGCCGATGGCGGGGGAGAGGGCTTCATTGCCGTCCGCCTGCAAGCAGTATTGCGCGGGGATGTCGATGCTGTCTTGTCCGCCCGCATACACTTGCGGCACGGGGTTGAGCCACGCCTCTTGGGCTTGCAGCGGGCCGATGGCCAGCCACCCAAGCAGAGCGGCGCAGAGGATGTTCTTTCTCATAAGCGATTGGTTTATTGGTTGTGATACAGATGGTTAATGTTCCCAGCATTTCCCAAAGCCTGGGAAAGCCGTTCCCACCCAGTGGGAAGCTTGTTCCCTCCCAGTGGGAAGCCCGTTCCCTCCCAGTGGGAACATCGTTCCCAAGCCTTGGGAACTTTTGGTCCACACTATGGGCGCCTTCACCGGGGGCAGGGTAGGGCGCGTCGGGGATAAAAAAGAGCATGTGCCGAAAGCACATGAATGGTTTCAGAATGTTATAAAAGATTGGGCGCGGATTGCGCGGAATAACGCGGATTCAATAAACTTAATCCGTGAAATCCGCGAAATCCGCGCCCAAAAGAAAGTGTTATTTTATACCAAGAATCCCAGCAAGATACCGGCGGCGATGGCCGAGCCGATTACACCGGCCACGTTCGGACCCATGGCGTGCATCAGCAGGTAGTTGGTCGGGTCATACTCCAGACCGACGATTTGCGAGATGCGGGCCGAGTCGGGTACGGCCGATACACCGGCGTTACCGATGAGCGGGTTAATCTTGTTGTCCTTCTTCAAGAACAGGTTGAAGAACTTCACGAAGGCCACACCCGATGCCGTGGCGATGATGAACGACAAGGCGCCGAGGCCGAAAATCTTGATGGAGTCGAACGTCAAGAACTCCGAAGCCTGCGTGGAGGCACCCACCGTCAAGCCCAGCAACATGGTGATGGTATCAATCAGCGGGCCACTGGCCGTGTTGGCCAAACGACGGGTCACGCCACTCTCCTTCAGCAGGTTGCCAAAGAACAGCATGCCCAGCAACGGCAGGCCGGAGGGCACGAGGAAGCACGTTAGCAGCAAGCCCAGGATGGGGAAGATGACCTTCTCCGTGTGCGACACTACGCGAGGCGGCTTCATGCGGATGAGGCGCTCGTGCTTCGTGGTGAGCAAGCGCATCACAGGCGGCTGGATAACCGGTACCAAGGCCATGTACGAGTAGGCCGACACGGCGATGGCGCCCATCAAGTTCGGTGCCAGCTTGGATGACAGGAAGATTGCCGTAGGACCATCCGCACCACCGATGATGCCGATAGCGGCAGCCTGCATCGGGTCGAATCCCCACTGGAGGGCAATCATGTATGCGCCGAAGATACCGAACTGGGCAGCAGCACCAATCAGCATCAGCTTAGGATTGGAAATCAGCGCCGAGAAGTCCGTCATGGCCCCGATGCCCAGGAAGATGAGCGGCGGATACCAGCCGGAAGTTACACCTTGATACAAAATGTTGAGCACAGACCCCTGCTCGTAGATGCCGACCTGCAAGCCGGCCTCCATGTTGAAGGGGATATTTCCCACCAGGATACCGAAACCGATGGGTATCAGCAACATCGGCTCGAATTCCTTTGAAATGGCCAGGTATATGAAGAACAAACCTACCAGGATCATAATCAGGTGCCCCGGCGTGGCGTTGGCAAAGCCTGTGTATGTCCAGAAGTCGGATAGGTTGCTTCCTAAAAAACTAATAAATTCTCCCATACTATTCAATAATTACGAGGTCAGTACCTTCAAGAATAGAGTCTCCTTTGCTCACGTTGATAGCGGTAATCTTGCCATCGCGGTCGGCATTGATGTTGTTTTCCATCTTCATGGCTTCGAGGATAATGATGGTTTGGCCCTTCTTCACCACGTCGCCCACCTTCACCTTGATGTCGAGGATGGTGCCGGGCAGCGGCGACTTCACACCCGACTTGCCTGCCGATGCCGGAGCCGGCTTCGTAACCTGTGCGGCCGGTGCCCCCGGAGTGGTCGATGCCTGGCGCACTACCGGCTTGATGACGGTTGTCTTGGGTTTGGGCGCATTTTCCATTTCTACGTTGTAGGGAGTGCCGTTTACCTCCACGTGGGCAATGTTTCCTTCGATATCTCCGACAACAACATTGTAAACATTGCCATTGATTTTGTATTTATATTCTTTCATTTGTTCGATAGTTTTTATGGGTATGTTTTACTTCTTATGCGGAATCTCGCGCAGCGTGTAGATTTTGGAGCTCCATGGCGAGTAGCTGCGTTTTACGCGCGTAATGGTAAGCACGGTCTCCTCCACGTCGTGCACATCGCTTTGCATCTCGTGCAAGGCCATGGAGATGGCGGCAAAGACTTCGCCGGGAGCTTGGCCGAGGCCTTTCTCCTTGGCTTCGCTCTTGTCCGTGATGCCTTTGGCCTTCATGGCATTCTTGCGGCTCATGGCTACAGATGCCTTGCCGATGAATCTGAAGGAAACGTAGAGCAGAATCAAGCCGAAGAACACCACGAGCATGGCTGTAATGGACATGCCGATGCCCACGCTGTCGTGTTGCTCGAATTTTTCCATCTTCACGTTCTTGTCCAGCGTCTTGTTGTTGGTGCTGGGTGTGACGTACTTGTCGGCCGATTCGTCTTTCACTTCCCATTCGGGGGCGGCATCGTCCACGCGGGCATAAGAGTAGTCGGCTTGCAATTGAGCGGCAGGCACCACAATTTGGTCCAGCAACTTCTTGCCCGAGTCGTAAAGTCCTATCCAGTTGTCCACATTGGGTTCCAGGCGGAAGTTGGTGTGGAAAGTTCCCCGGTTGGGCAGCCCGTCGGCCCAGAACAAGGCGTGCTGGCGCGGGTTGATTTTTGTCAATACGTCTCCCTTCGGAATGAAGTACGACGCGGTGTCGCCCGGCTGGCTGCTGTGCCTCAGGTAGCAACCGGCAAGGTCGGCGCTGCCATACGATTTGTTGAATATTTCAATCCACGGGCTGTGTATGCCGTAATCGTCCTGGAAGTTGCTGTGGTTGTCTACAAGCACTTCGTTCAGAAGCAGCTTGCTGTTCCCCTCATCGCTTCCGCACGAAGATAACGTCCCCATACCCAGCACGAGTGAAAAGAATATCCCGATTTTTACTTTGTTCATAATCGTTTTCGTTTTAATGTAAATGGGTATTGGTTACAATGGAATGTTGCCGTGCTTCTTGGCCGGGTTGGTCAGCTTCTTGGTCTGCAGCTGCTGCAAGGCGCGGATGATGCGGAAGCGCGTGTTGCGCGGCTCAATAACATCATCAATGTAGCCATACTTGGCTGCATTGTACGGGTTGGCAAACAGCTTGGTGTATTCGGCTTCCTTCTCTGCCAGGAACTGGGCGGGGTTTTCATGCTCTTTGGCTTCCTTGGCGTAAAGCACTTCTACAGCGCCTGCGCCACCCATTACGGCTATCTCGGCCGTGGGCCATGCATAGTTCATGTCGCCGCGCAGCTGCTTGCAGCTCATCACGATGTGCGAGCCGCCGTAAGACTTGCGCAACGTCACCGTAACCTTGGGAACCGTGGCCTCGCCATAGGCATAAAGCAGCTTGGCACCGTGCAGAATGACGCCGTTGTACTCTTGCCCCGTACCCGGCAAGAAGCCCGGCACGTCTACGAGGGATACGATGGGAATGTTGAAGGCGTCGCAGAAGCGTACGAAGCGTGCGCCCTTGCGCGAAGCGTTGCTGTCGAGCACGCCGGCCAGGAACTTGGGCTGGTTGGCCACGATGCCCACCGACTGTCCGTTGAAGCGGGCAAAGCCGATGATGATGTTCTTGGCATAATCTTTCTGTATTTCGAGGAATTCTCCGTTGTCGATGATGGCGCCTATCACCTCATACATGTCGTAGGGCTTGTTGGGATTGTCGGGGATAATCTCGTTCAGCGAGTCCTCCAGGCGGTCTATCGGGTCGGTGCAGTCAATGTAGGGAGGTTCTTCCAGGTTGTTCTGGGGGATGTAGCTCAAAAGCTTGCGGATGAGGGTCAGGCCTTCTTCCTCAGTGGCTGCGGTGAAGTGCGTAACGCCCGACTTGGTGGAGTGCACGCTGGCGCCGCCCAGATTCTCTTGGGTTACGTCTTCGCCCGTAACGGTCTTTACTACCTTCGGGCCGGTGAGGAACATGTAAGACGTTCCTTCCATCATCAGCGTGAAGTCTGTCAGGGCAGGGGAGTAAACGGCACCGCCTGCACAGGGGCCGAAGATGCCCGATATCTGCGGAATGACGCCCGAAGCCAAGATGTTGCGTTGGAATATTTCGGCATAGCCTGCCAAGGCGTTGATGCCTTCCTGGATGCGCGCGCCGCCCGAGTCGTTCAACCCGATGACCGGGGCACCCATCTTCATGGCCTTATCCATGATGTGGCATATCTTCATTGACATGGTTTCGGAGAGCGAACCTGCCGATACGGTGAAGTCTTGTGCGAAGACGTAAACCAGACGGCCTTCGATGGTGCCGCAACCCGTCACCACGCCGTCGCCCGGATAGTGCTTCTTCTCCATGCCGAAGTTGGTGCAACGGTGCTCCACAAACATGTCCATTTCCTCAAAGCTGCCTTCGTCAAGAAGCATAGCTATGCGCTCGCGGGCTGTATACTTGCCTTTATCGTGTTGCTTGGCAATAGCCTTTTCACCACCACCGAGGCGTGCGGCTACACGGCGGTCAATGAGTTCTTTAATTTTTTCCAGTTGGTTACTCATTTTTCTTATCAATATATAGGTTGTTGATGTTTATTAGCTGTTCTCGTCGTTGTGCCTGGCGGGAGTCATTCGGGCTTCTCGCAAAGTTCGGTCAGCACGCCCAGCGTGGACTTCGGGTGCAGGAAGGCGATGTTCAAGCCCTCGGCGCCCTTGCGGGGAGCTTTGTCGATGAGGCGCACGCCTTTCTCTTCAGCATAAGCCAAGGCGTTGGCCACGCCGTCTTCAATGGCAAATGCCAGGTGGTGCATGCCGCCCTTGCCGCCGTTCTTTTCGATGAACTTGGCGATGGTGCTTTCCGGCGATGTCGGCTCCAATAATTCGATTTTTACTTCGCCTACTTTCAGGAAGGCTGTCTTGACTTTCTGGTCTTCTACAGTTTCGATGTTGTAGCATTTCAGACTCAATACGTTTTCATAATACGGCAGGGCTTCCTCAATACTTGTGACGGCAATGCCCAGGTGCTCAATGTGTGAAATTTGCATAATATATACAATTAAATTGGTTTTTAGAACATTTACCCTAATAAACAGGTAACGCACCACAAAGTAAAGGATTTCTTATAAAAGAAAGAAATTTTTTTCCGATTAATTGTAGAATAATTGAATTGCAGGGTACTATTTTAAGGTTCTCTACGTACCTTTTTCCCAGTCTTGTTTCACCTTTGGTTTGTTTTTGTGAGAGGCTGTCAGATTAGGGTGGGTAGGGGCATGCGCACGAGGGAATGTCAGTGGTATTTGTTTTGGCTTTCATTTAACTTTCTTTTTCTTTACATTGTAAAAATGCGGAACTCCTGATAAAACCACTTGTAAAAGCGTTCTTATATCCTCATTATAAACGTGTTATATAGATTTTCTTGTCAACATATATCTTTCTCTTTACCTTCTCCTTACCCGGTCCTTACCTGCTCCTTTTCTTTTTCGCTCTTATGGAAAGGAAATTGAACGTCCCTGGTAAGTATGGAATGCTTACAAATTGATGAATTGGATATCTGAAGTGTAAATGATGTTAAAGGATGCTCGTGTTGATTTATCAGTTTTCACCCCAATGGGGAATTGTAGATGAAAAAACTTATGAGGTTGTCATCATGGCCTTGCGGCGATAATATGCGATTAAGGGTGTACCCCCAAGTGTTCTTACTTGTTGGGGCACACCCTTTTCGTCAGGTATGGAGGTGATGATTTTCCAGTTGCCTGTGGCGGCATTTACATTACCAGCCCTCGTTCTGTTCCATATTGGGGTTCACCTCTATCTCGGTGAGGGGGATGGGCAGCAACTTATGCTTGCTCTTGAAGCCGTAGGTGCTGTTGGTATAGGGCCAGCGCAGCTCGAACTCGTAGATGGCGTTGCCCTCATCGTCCCTTAGCGTGTTGCCGTCCTCGTCTGTCTGGGCATAGTAGCCGAATTGGAGTATTTCAGCGCCTTGCTCGCCCAGATATTCTTCCGCATCACCCCAGCGGATGAGGTCTTCGTAGCGGCAGCCTTCATAGCAGAGCTCCAGGCGTTTCTCTGTCTTGATGTCGTCCATTGTGATGGAGGTGAGGGTGGGGGCTTGTGCCCGTTCGCGTATCTTGTTGACGTATTCCAATGTCTTGCCGGTGTTGCCCGACTGGAGGTGGGCTTCGGCGGCCATCAGCAGCACTTCGGCATAGCGCATGATGCGCAGGTTGATGGTGGTGCATACTTGCCAGCCGGAGTTGTCGATGGAGAGGTCGTCTTTCAAAAGGCGGGTTTTCCAGGCGAAGTAGCTTTCGCTGCCTACCAGGTTGCTGCCCGGGGCGATGCTGATGCCCATTTCTTCCATCTGCTCGTAGGTGCGGATGGTGTTGTTCAGGCGGTAGCCGTCTTCACCCTCCACGGCTACAAAGGCTTCGTAGAGCGATTCGCGCGGGTTCATGAAACCATAGGTGCCCATGGCATAAGTGTTTTGCATTTCGGTAGTCATGCTCAGCTTGTCGGTGCGCCAGGCCAACATGCAGTTGAATTGCAGGTAGTTGCTCCAGGCTTGCTCCACGTCGTCGAGCATCTGCAGCTCGAAGATGGACTCACAGCAGTTGTTTCCCGTGGTGTGAAACAGACCGTCGTAGTCGGCATACAAGTCATAGAGGCCTGAGTCGATTACTTCGTCCAGCATGGCGGCGGCTTCGGCATATTTACCTTGCATCAGGTAGGCTTTGCCCAGGAAAGCCTTGGCGGCTTCCAGCGTGAGGCGGATGCCGGTGGTTTGGTCGTTTACGCTGGTTTTCGACTTCAAGGCGCCGCTGCCGATGGCGGTTTGCAGTTCTTCTTCCACAAAAGCCCAGGTGGCTGCGGCCGTGCCGTTGCCTTGGCGGTATTCATCGGTGTCCAGCAGGTGGTCTACGATGGGTGCGGTGCCCCACAGGGAGGCAAGCTCGCTATGCGCCCAAGCCCTTGCCACACGTGCTTCGGCAATGGCGCGTTGCATGGTTCCCGTAGTGCCGGGCACTTTCTCGATGATGAGGTTAGCGTAGTAGATGAGGGTGTAAAGGCCGGAGTACAGCCCGGATACAATGCTGTTTGAGGTGTCGTAGCGAAACTCATTGAGTTGCTCAAGCTCGGTGTTGTCACCGCGTGTGCCTCCGGCTGCCCAAGCATCATCTGCCATGAAGTTCTTAATATACCACCAGTTGACGTAGACACTGGTTCGCCACTTCAAGTACATGGCGGCCACGGCGGCTTCGGTTTCTTCATCGGTCTGGTAGTAATCGTTTACGCTACCCATGTTGCCATGCTTTTCTATGTTCAAGCGGTCCTCGCAAGCGGTGGTCATGCCTACCAGTAGGGCGAGGAGTAAAGTGTATATGAAATAATGCTTTTTCATTGTTGTGTCGGTATTTGTGATTTAGAATGTTACGTTAAGGCCGAAAACCACCTTTTTGGAGGCAGGATAGCCGCCTTTGTCTATGCCCATACCCGAAGTGGAGTCGGAAGATGCCTCGGGGTCGAAACCTGGATACTTGGTGAACGTAAAGAAGTCGTCCAACGAGCAGTAGAGGCGCAGGTTGTCTATGCAGGCTTTCCTCAGCCACGTTTTGGGCAAGGTATAGCCAAGCTGTATCTGCTTTATTTTGAAGTATGAGCCGTCGAAGACCATGGCATCGGAGGTGATGTATTTTTCCATGTTGTTGGCTCCTGCCCTGGGCACAGTGCCGGTAGTGTTGTTGGTTGTCCAACGGTTGTCGTAGAAGATTTCCTTCATGACGTTGGCCGTCTGGTAGTCGGGGCGGTAGGTGGCGTTGAACATGTCGTTGCCATGCGAGCCGCTGCCGAAGACGGTGAGGTCGAGTCCCTTCCAGGCAGCAGTCAGCGTGATGCCGTAGGTGAAGTCGGGGATGGCGTCGCCAATGTAAGTGCGGTCGTCGTCTGTTATTTCGCCGTCATTGTTCAGGTCGGCAAAAGTAGGGTCGCCCGTTGTGGGGTCTACCCCGGTAAATTTATAGCCACGGAAGTAGTACACTGGATAGCCTTTTTCGAAATAGCTGATGGTGTAGGTGTGGTAAGTCTCGCCGGTGAGGCGGTCCAGTGAGGGGTCGAGGTAGGTCACTTCATTTTTCAGTGTGGCAAGGTTGGCGCGGATACCGTAACTGAAGTCTTTGATGTTGTCACGCCAACCCAATTCAAACTCCCAGCCCTTGTTGCTTACGTTGCCGGCATTGATGGGTGAGGTAGAGCCGCCAATGATGAGCGATGGGGTGGTGCCGCTCACCAGCAGGTCTTTAGTCTTTTTGTCGAAATAGTCGAGGCTGAAGGTCAACCGGTCGTTCAGAAAGCGGGCGTCGAAGCCAACGTTCCATTGCTCGGAAGTTTCCCATTTCAGTCCGTCATTACCTAAGGAAGACGGGCCGACTGCCGAGGTATAAGAGCCGCTGTTCGCCAAAGGATATATGCCGATGCTGGACATGTCCGTGCTGTAAGGATAATTTTCGAGGGCGGCAAGACTACCGTTTTGCCCCCAACCTCCGCGCAGCTTCAGGCTGGGCACGTAGGGCTTTAGCGGTTCGAAGAAGCTTTCTTCGGAGAGGGTCCAGCCGGCGGATACGGCAGGAAAATAACCCCAGCGGTTGGAAAGAGGCAGAACGGAGAGGTCGGCAGCATCAGCACGCAGCGAGGCTTGTACCATGTAGCGGCCTTTGTAATCGTAGCCCACGCGGCCGAAGTAGGACATTTTGGCCGAGCGGGTCTTCTCGCCTGCTACTCCCTTCACCGCTGAGGACGATGCATAGTTAAGGTAGTAGAATCCGGGGTCGTTTTGCAATACGGCATGGTCGCCGTTGGCGGTGAGGCTGCCATATACATAGTCGTAGCTTTGCTCTTGAAACGACATACCCAGCATGGCAGTTAGGGTGTGGGCATCGTTGAAGGTTTTGGTGTAGTTGGCAAAGTTTTCCCACTGGTAGTAGATGGTGGTGGACGACGTGTTGTTCTGCCCTACAAAGTCGCGGTTTTGGCTGCCGTTGCCATAGAAGGGCAGGCTGGTAGCCGAATTGCGGTAGCCCGACAGGCGGTAGCCGAAGCGCGAAGTGAAAGTGAAACCGTCGAAGGGCTTGAAGTCGGCATAGATGGAGCCGGTGACGTTGAAGCCGCTATAGCTCGTTTTATTGTTGTCGCGTATGATGAAGGGATTGTAGTTTTCGCCCGAATACCAGTTGGACACGCCATAGTAATTGCCGTTTTCATCTTGCAGCAGGGTCTTGCCTTGGTCCAAGGCGTTCTGCATGTGGGTAGGCAGGTTGTCGGGGCTGTAGCTCACGGCGGTCAGCGGATCCATCATCAGGATGCCGGAAAAGAGGCTGCCGTATTCGTTCTGCGAGGACACGCTTTTCGTATTGTATTTTTCAATCTGGTTGGTGGTGCCTACTTTGAGCCATGGCTTGATGTTGTATTCGGCGTTGATGGTGGCCGTCATGCGTTCGTATGTGTCTTTGTCGCCTGCCACAATGCCGTCGTTGTTCAGGTAAGTGAGCGAAAGGTAGTAATTGCCTTTGTCGCTTCCGCCGGAGAAGGAGAAATTGTGCTTCTGCATCATGCTTTTTTCAAAGGTAGCATCCACCCAGTTGGTATCGGTGCCGTCCCATACGGCCATGATGTCGTCGTAGTTCAGAAATCCGCCTTCCGTCATGTAGGTGATGTACTCTTGTGCGTTGAGCAGCTTGGGCATGCGTGCCACGGATTGCGAGGTAAGCTGGAAGTCGTACACAATCTTGCCGGCTCCTGCTTTCCCTTTCTTGGTGGTGATGAGGATGACACCGTTGCCTGCTTCAGCACCATAGATGGCGGCCGAGGCGGCGTCTTTCAGCACTTCCATCGACTCAATGTCATTGGGGTCTATGCCACTGATGTCATCCAGGCGCACGCCGTCTACTACATACAGCGGGTCGGAAGCCACGTTTGACGAATAGCCGCGTACGCGCACTGTCGGCGACTCGCCCGGGGCAGATGAGGTGGTGATGAGCTGCACACCTGCCGTCTTGCCCTGCAAGGCTTGGGCTGCGGTGGTCACGGTGCGGTTTTCCATGTCTTCGGCTTTCACCGAGGAGATGGCACCCGTCACAGAACTTTTCTTCTGTACGCCGTAGCCCACTACTACCAGCTCGTCGAGCGTTTCAGCGTCTTCTGTTAAGGTGATGTTCAAGGTGCCGCTTGTCACGGGGTGTTCTTGCGTCACGTAGCCCACGTAGGAGAAGACCAGCGTGCCACCCCGTTGGGCATTAAGCGAGTAGTTTCCGTCGATGTCGGTCACTACGCCGTTGCTGGTGCCTTTTTCCAGAATGGAAACACCAATCATGGGCTCGCCCAGGTTGTCGATTACTTTACCGGTCACCCTTACTTGGTTTTGTGCCAGGGCGAGGGGGACACACAACAATAGGAGAAGAACTGACGCTGCCAGCCGCTTTGCTCCTGCAACTTTAAGATTGCTTTTCATGTTAAAGTTTGTTTTACGTTAAAAATATAGGTTGATTGAGCTTTCCCGGCATTGGGAATGTCGGAAAGGTTTAGGTTTGTCTTTTATGTAAAAGAAGTCTTACGTTTTCTTTCACCAATGCAAAGGCAGAGGAAATAGGCGATGTGGTAATCGTTTGTAAACAGCTTTGATTGGTAGGGAAACAGTGACTAAGTGTAGTGGTGCCTAAATGAAGTTAATTCAGCTGAATGCCTAAGGCCTCCAGCTCATTGCGGGTAAGTGCCGGCGGATGGCCGGAGTTGAGCTTCTTGCATACGGCTTTCCCGGCTTTCAAGGCATCCGAGGCGGTGCGGAAAGCCATTTGTCCGGATGCCGAAGGAATAAATGGCTGATAAATTATGGTGTCGGAAGACGGGTTGGTGATGAGATAGCCATATCCTCCCTTTATTTCGATGGCTTGGCAGCGGTAAGCATCGGCGTGGCATGAAAGCAGACAAGTACCGGCAAGAGCCGGCAGGCTTGCCTGCAACATCCGCATAAACAATCTTTTTACCTCAATCCGCATCTTCTTGTTCATAGGGCAGTAATTCATACACATCTTCCAAGTAAGAGCCTCCTGTCTGCCCCAGCAGCACAAAGCCGCGTGTGCCGGTAGAGAACGAACAGGCTGCCGAACGCGATGAGCCTCCATAAGTGGCCTCGGTCAATGGCGTGAAGTCATCGTCAGAGTCACCATGCCATAAGTCGGTGGCAGGGTCGTACACCCAGTAGTCCGAGGTAACGCCGCCTGAATACCCGGTAGCTATGTAACCTTTCCCGTCGATGACGAAAGACACGGTTTCGCGGCGGGCGATGTTGTAGTCATCATCGTAATCGTCGTCGGAGTTGTTGGCTATGTCGCGCAATTGCGTCCACGTGCTGCCATCGAATTTCCAGAAGTCTTCTACATTTGTATCGTTATTGATGCCGCAACAGATGTAGGCTTCATCGTTTATCACGAAGGCTGTGCCATAGTAGCGTTTCAATCCAGGGAAGCCGTTGTGTATTTGCCATTGGGAACCGGTGGCGGCATTGGGGTCGAAACGATAGAAATCTTTCAACGTATTGTCGTTGTATCCGGTGCCGACCCATCCGTAGCCGTCTATGGCAAAGGCCAGCGCCCCATAGCGTGCACCGCCGGGATAATCGTCCATCTGTTTCCAAGTGTTGGAATTGGGGTCGTACTCCCAGGTATCGGCAAGGCAGTCGGGGGCTTCGCGCAAGGCTCCCGTCGTGATGTAGCCTTTGCCATTCAGGGCGAAGGAAGCGGCACTATGGCGTGCAACGGCTTCACTGGGCATGTCGGCAAGTTGTGTCCAATAATTGCCTTCGATGTCATATACCCATAAGTCTTTCAGCAATTCTTTGTTCGAGCCCCGGTAGCCGCAACACACGTAGCCTTTGTCATCTATGGTGAAACTACTGGCATTGCTGCGTGCCACGCCGTCGAAGTCCGACTTGCGTTGCCATACACCTTGCGTATATTCGCTTTCTTCCGTACAACTGCTGCATAGGCTTATACCGACCAGCAGCAGGATGGCGATTGATTGTTTTTTCATTGTTTTATATGTTTTGATTTTCTTGCTCGCGAAGATAGCATGGTGCAAGCCCTGCACGCAAAAGAAACCGACGAACACCCCGGCAAAATCGGTAAACGCCTTTGTCGAGAAATATGGGGCGATGACCGATTTCATGCGGAAATATCGTGCATTCCCTTTTTCTTTGCCGCACATTTTCAAACCTTACTATGTAATGAAAAAGTTGATATACCTTTCTTTTTTTCATGTAGTGGCGATTGTCCTGTTGGCTTGCCGGGACGATAATTCCGAGCTGGGGCATAGCCTGGTGGAGACGTCTTTCCGCAATGTTTTTGTGGACACCTGTTCGGTAGATATCAGTACCATATTGTTGGACTCCATGCTGACCAAGGGCGACAGCATCTGCCAGATAGGTTATAGGGCAGATACCGTTTGGGGAAAAGTGGCGTCTACGTATTATGCCGAGTATTCTACTGTGAACTTTACGCCCGACGAAACACATACTTATGCCTTCGACTCGCTGGTGTTGCACTTGAGGCATTCAGGGCATTATTGGGGCGACACGTTGGCTGCCCAGCGCATATCGGTGTATCAATTGAAACGTCCTATTGTGCTGGACAATGACCAGGATTTGTACAACTATACCTCATGGCCTAAGGAAGACACTCCGTTTTTTACGTTTGAGTTCAAGCCAAGGCCTGGGCGAAGCAGAGAGCAGACAATACGTTTTCCCGATGCTATGGGCAGGATGTTGCTGGAAGGCTTGGTAGAGGAAAATGATGCTTTTGATAACCAGGAGGACTTTAAAAATTATTTCCATGGTTTGGCTTTTGTGCCTGACGATGGAGGGAGTTGCATTACCGGCTTACAGGTAAACGATTCGGCCATGGTGTTGACCTTATATTATTCGGATATCAGCACCGAACGGGTGCAAAAAGAATTGACGTTCAAGGTTAATGCGGATTATGCTTATACCGGCATTGTGTATGACCGAAGCGGGACACCTTTGGCGGACATCACCAGCGGCATCGAAAACCTCGTACATTCTTATAATACAGGCAACCGGGCTTACCAGCAAGGGCTGACGGGTTTTTACAATCAGCTGGAGTTTCCTTACCTCAATACCTTAGAGGAGGCAGGCGATATTGTTTCCGTTGAGAATGCCATGCTTTACCTTTACCCCGTGAGGGGCAGCTATGGCAAGCAAAACCAGTTGCCCGACGAGTTGCGCCTATACATCACCGACGAGAATAATGTGCTGGAAGATTACGTATATGGCAGCAATGGGGTAACGGTACAGACGGGCAACTTGACAACTGATGACATGTTTGGCAAGGATACTTATTACTCTTTCGACCTCACAACCTTTGTACGCAACAACCTGGGTACTTGGGGTACTGCCCGCCAAAAGTTGTTGCTCTCCATGCCCGACGAGGACATGGCCACCAGTTTCGACCAAGTTGTGTTTGCCAATCACCCCAGGCAAGAGAGGCAATGCCGGCTTGACGTGCGGATTAGAGTTTACAATATGGAATAAGCAAGCAAAGGCAATCTATTGCAAAGGACGCCTCTTTGCAATAGAAAGGCATCGCCTTTGCAATAGGAAGACATTGGCAAGACGGAGAACAGAAACTGTTTACTCAATATGAATACTTGGATTGATATACCGATGAATAAAACTATATACCTGACCTTAACTGTTTTGTTGATTGCCTGCCATGCGGCCGCCCAAAACACAACCAACCTGCCTACGTCGATGTATGGCGTGGGTGAGCTAAATGCCAGTGAGGGCGGCCGCTATGCAGGCATGGGCAATGTAGATGTCGCCTTGAACAAAGTAGGGATGCTGAACACACTGAATCCTGCAGCCATTACACGGATGGACACCACGTGTTTTACCTTCGAGGTGGGCTTGGCGGCAAGTTATGCGCGCTACTCCTTTTTGAGCGATCATAGTTCAAACCTGACGGGCAATCCTAACCGCATCGGCTTGGGATTCAGAGCGATGAAAGGGTGGTATATGATGGCAGGAATGGCTCCATACAGCAGCATGGGCTACTTGATACAAACAGAAGAACCGGTAGAAGGATTGCCGGACGAGTACGTGTATTCCTATTTCGAGGGCAACGGGGGGATGTACCGCCTCTATTGGTCCAACGCCTTCAAGCTTACCCCACGCTTTTCCATTGGCATAAACATAGGCCATATAAGGGGAGAGGTCATGCAAAGTGAAACACAGGAAAGTGCTACTGTGGAGTATTTTTCGAAAAAGAGAGCTTTTTATGCCGAGTTTGGCATGCATTACGAATGGTGGTTGAAAGAAAACCGAAACTTGTCGTTCGGACTGACCCTATCTCCGGCTTTCGCAATAAAACAAGAGAATGAACTGACCTATACCAATAGTTCGACTGACGAAGATTTGGATGAATCGCGCCATGGCACGGCTCAATACTTGCCATTCAAGGTAGGGGCAGGTATAGCCTATGGCACGCCGCGTTGGACATTGACGGCCGATTATAGTTATCTGGATTGGAGTCGCAATGTGTCTTCTTACACTTCAATGCGTTATGAAAACCAACACAAGCTGAATGTAGGTATGCTGTATGCTCTGCATCCACGTCGTATGCGCTCCACCGAATTGATGGGCGGTATCGGTTTAAGCAATTCGTACATGTCGCTGAAGGGTGGCGAAATGTATTACTTGGAGGCAAACTTGGGTGTGAGTTTCCCCATCCGTCATTCATTCTTGTCATTGGGTGGCACATGGCGCAGGCAGGTGAACACCCGCGCCAACTTGATGCAGGAAAGCCGTTGGGGCATTGCCCTGAACATTACCTTCGGCGAAAGGTTGTCGAAGGCAAAATTGAAATAGGCTCTTATAGTACAGGTAGTTGTGATACCAGCTTCTTGACTTTTCTTTTGTAAGCCTCACCGATGGGTATCTCTTTCCCAACCACGCACATGGAGTTTGGCATAATGGCGCGGATGCAGGCTTTGCGGACAATGTAAGAACGATGGACGCGTATAAACAAAGTGTCGGGCAGCTTTTCTTCCAAGTACTTCAGGCTACAAAGGCTTAAGATAGGCTTTGTCTCGTCCGAGCAAAATATTTTCACATAGTCACCCAAGCCTTCTATGTAATAGATTTGGTTCAATTTCAAGCGGATAAGCCGGCTTTCGGCTTTTATATAAATCACATCGGGCAATCCGCCATCTTCTTTATTCTCATTTTTGCTTCGTTGTATTGTCAATCCCGTTCTTTGCAGGGAGAACCATCGCAATGCTTTGCTGATGGCCTGGAAGAATACGGGAAACTGAATGTCGCCTTCAAGGTAATCCAATGCATCCAGCCGGAAGCATTCGGAAGCATAACTTCCATCGTGGGCAATGAATATGCAACGCGTAGGTTGTGACAATAACCGGGCAAACTCTAAGCCGGAGAGTTCATCTTCTTCGGATTCTTCCAACCCTATAAAATAAATGTCGACTTTTCGATTGTAGTAGTCTTTCAAAGCATCGCCTGTCCGGGTGTAAGTGCCGCATAGGGTGAGGAAAGGTGTCTGCTCGACATATTTTTCCAGCGTATGGGTCATTTGCTCGTCGGCATGCAGAATGGAACAGGTAAGGTTCATAGGCTAAAATGAGATTCGTTTTTATGTACAAGACGTGCGCCCGCCGGAAAGACTGCCTGCCCATCCCTCTGTTTTAAGAAAATTTTGCTATCGCCTCCCGCCTGTTGCGCTGCATTCGCCCGATTTGCACTATCTTTGTGCCCCGTAGAAAGGACATAAATATGGACGGACAATATCCCTCGGTATTATTGGAGAAAGCGGTGTCGGAGTTTGCCAAGCTGCCCGGCATCGGGCGGAAGACGGCCATGAGGCTGGTGCTCTACCTGTTGCGACAAGACACAAGTATGGTGGAGGCCTTTGCGGGCGCCCTGCTTACGTTGAAGCGCGAAGTGAAGTATTGCAAGGTGTGCCACAACATTTCGGACACGGAGACGTGCCGCATCTGCGCCAATCCGGCACGCGATGCTTCAGTCGTCTGCGTGGTGGAGAACATCCGCGACGTGATGGCCGTGGAGGCCACCCAGCAGTTCCACGGGCTTTACCACGTGCTGGGCGGAGTTATCTCGCCCATGGACGGCATTGGGCCGGGCGACTTGCAGATAGAGAGCCTGGTGCAGCGTGTGCAGGCAGGCGGCATCCGCGAGGTCATCCTTGCCTTGAGCACCACCATGGAGGGCGACACCACCAACTTCTACATCTACCGCAAGCTGGAGGGGACGGGGGTCAAGCTTTCCGTCATTGCCCGCGGCATCTCGGTGGGCGACGAGCTGGAGTATGCCGACGAGGTGACCTTGGGGCGCAGCATTGTGAACCGGACTCCTTTCAACGGAGTGTTATAACCAATCTGCATCTAAAATTAGCATATGATTATTTTCATCTTTCATCCACAGATGACGCAGATGACACGGATTACAAGGAGCTTCGCCCATGTGCTGTCATGAGCAGAGGAAAATATAAAAATCTGCATTATCCGTGTCATCTGCGGGTGAAGAATAAAATACATAGTGTAGCCCGATTAATTTAATTTTGTATTTAGAATATGGAAGAACAAATAAAGCGTACTGTCATGTACACCAAAATCTGCTATCTGGTGTTTTGGCTTCTGCCTGTGTCGATTGTCGTGGCAGGCGAGTGCGGGGCAAGTTGGGTAGGCCTCTATGCGGGCGATGTACGGGCTGCCTATGTGGCCGAGACGCTCGTCATTCTGCTCACGGCATGCTGCGTGCCCGTGTCGCTGAAGTTATTCGCATGGATATTGGCCAAGA
This sequence comes from uncultured Bacteroides sp., assembly GCA_949288715.1. Classification (GTDB taxonomy): domain Bacteria; phylum Bacteroidota; class Bacteroidia; order Bacteroidales; family Bacteroidaceae; genus Bacteroides. The sequence goes on from CASELH010000002.1 coordinate 77,250, forward strand.
AGATTGACCACATGTCCATAGCCACGGCCCTGAAACTCTATGCCCGGTGGAGCACCGTCCGCCTGGTGCTGCTGCTGCTGCCCGTGCTGGCCGGATGCGTGGCCTACTACTTGCTGATGAGCAACAAAAGCATACTGTGCGCACTGATAGCCCTGACGGCATCCCTCTTCTGCCTGCCCGGCGAAGGGAGGCTGCGCAACGAACTGAAAATTAATGCCGAAGACTTATGAAAACCCACTACCTGACAGGCCCCCGCCTGCAGCTGCGTGCCGTGGAGCCCGAAGACCTGGAGCTGCTGTATACCCTGGAAAACGACCCCGAGACGTGGGACGTGAGCAACTTCAGCGTGCCTTACTCCCGCTACGTGCTGCGCCAATACATCGAGAACTCGCAATGCGATGTCTTTGCCGACCGCCAGCTGCGCCTCATGATGGCTTGCCGCAGCAATGGCTTTGTGGTGGGCACACTCGACCTTACCGACTATTGCCCCCTCCACGCGCGGGCCGAGGTGGGCATCTCTGTCCGCCGCGAATGCCGGGGGATGGGCTATGCCAAGGAGGGGTTAGAGTTGCTGTGCCACTATGCCTTCGGCTTCCTGCACCTCAAGCAGCTTACGGCCCACGTAGCTGTGGACAATGCCGCCAGCCTGCGGCTCTTTGCCTCGTGCGGCTTCGTGCAGTGCGGGCTGCTGAAAGAGTGGTGGCGCTCGGGCGATGGCTTCAAAGACGTGGCGCTGCTGCAATGCCTGCGCTGAGCCCCCCTCAGTTTAGCGAAGGTATCTGCGGGAAGTGTGACCACAGCTCATACTTCTCCCCCAAGCTGCCCAAGGCATGCTGCCACAACGTGTCGCTGCCCCCTTCGTCCATCAGCGTAGAGACGCTTTCCTTGCCTACCATCCACGTGTTCTCCTTGATTTCCTGGCTCAGTTGCTGGCTTCCCCAGCCCGAGTAGCCCAGGAAGAAGCGCAACTTTCCCTTCACGCTTCCGCCCTGCACAATGTATTGCTTGATATCCTTGAAGTCCCCGTTCAAATAAAAACCCCGCGCTATGGGCAATGCGCTCGGTATGCCCTCCAGCGTGTGCAGGTAGAACAGCGTGTCCATGCTGATGGGCCCTCCTTGGTAGAGGGGGATGTCTTCGGCATCGTCGAGGCCTACGACAATGTCGTTCAGCGACATGGGCAGCGGTTTGTTCAGCACTAGGCCCATGCTGCCTTCGCGCGTGTGGTCCACCAGCAAGATGACCGACCGCCCGAAGATGTAATCGCACAGAAACGGCTCTGAAATGAGCACCTTCCCCTTGGCAGGGCCTATGTGATTCGTCTCAATCCTGAATATGTCCCGAAAGTCGCCAAACATGGCTTCTAATTTATGCATATTTTCTGGAATGTGCAACAAATCAGCTGTTTTTTTCGCTTTCCTATGGAAAATTCTCGGCATACGCATTGCCCTGCCTATATCCCTATAGTTTGCAATGTAAATATGTTTCATAAATCTTCCTGTTAAGCCCCCGCTTGGGACCAGGCTCGTACCCGGTTCGTACCAAATTCGTACCATATTCGCTCCATTCCCGTCGCTATAGAAGCGAACAAATAGCGAAGATGGAACGATTTTGATAAGCTATTTTTACCAAATATCCGCGTTGTTCCCATAGCTTGCGCAATGCGTTTTCCGGTTTGCAGCAAATTTTGTACCTTTGCAAAGTAAGATATGCAGCCTATGGAAATTTCAGATATGCTCCGCCCGTTAGGCATCGGGCAGTTGACGCCGATGCAAGAGGCCACCCTCGAGGCTTTCCGCCGGGAGGGGGACTTGGTGTTGTTGTCGCCCACCGGTTCGGGCAAGACGCTGGCCTTCCTGCTGCCCCTGGTGCAGGGGCTGAAGCCGGAGGTGCCTGGCGTGCAAGCCGTTGTCCTGGCTCCTTCACGCGAGCTGGCCTTGCAAATTGATACGGTGTTCCGGCAGATGGGCACGCCCTTCCGCGCCATGAGTTGCTACGGGGGCAGGCCCGCCATGGAAGAGCACCGCGCGATGAAGGCCCTTATGCCCTCGGTCGTCATCGGCACGCCCGGGCGCATGAACGACCACCTGCGCAAGGGGAACATTGATGCCACTGCCGTGCGCACGCTGGTCATCGACGAGTTTGACAAATGCCTTGAGCTGGGCTTCCAGGAGGAGATGGCCGAGGTGCTGGGTCGCCTCCCGGCATTGCGCCGGCGCGTGCTGCTTTCGGCCACCGATGCCCCCGCCATTCCCCGCTTCGTGGGCCTGGGCAGCCGGGTGACAAGGCTGGACTTCCTCTCTGCCGGGGCCGGGGAGGGGCGGCTGGAGTTGCGGCAAGTGTTGTCGCCGCAGAAGGACAAGCTCGAGACGCTCTACCGCCTGCTGTGCGTGCTGGGAGGGGGCTCCACGCTGGTGTTCGTAAACTACCGGGAGAGCGTGGACCGCGTGGCGGGCTACTTGAAGTCGAAAGGGCTGGCGTGCGAAGCCTTCCACGGAGGCATGGAGCAGATGGAGCGCGAGCGGGCGCTGTACAAATTCCGCAACGGCAGCTGCCCGGTGCTGGTGTCTACCGATTTGGCCTCCCGCGGGCTGGACATTGCCGGAGTGGACAACGTGGTGCACTACCACCTGCCCGTCGGCCGCGAGGCATTTGTGCACCGCAACGGGCGCACGGCGCGCTGGGAAGCCCGTGGGGCGGCTTACCTCATCCTCCACGCCGAAGAGCAGTTGCCCGAATACATAGCAGAAGATGTCCCCCTGTTTGAGTGGCCCGACGTGCTGCCTGCCCCGGCCAAGCCCCGTTGGACTACATTATATATAGGTAAGGGCAAGCGCGACAAACTGAACAAGGTGGACATCGTGGGCTTCCTGTACAAGAAGGGCGGGTTGGCCAAAGACGACATCGGGCAGGTGGACGTGCGCGACCATTACGCCTTTGTGGCCGTCCGCCGGGAGAAGGTCAGGCAATTGCTCGTGTTAGTGCGCGGCGAGAAGATAAAAGGCATGAAAACACTGATTGAGGAAGCGCGCTGACCGGGTTGTAAGCCCTTGCTTCGCGAAAATGAAGTTTTGTCTATGCAATGCCGTTTTTACCTGGCAAAATGGCGAATATAAGTGCCATAATGCAGTAAAACGTAAAGAAAATGCCCTTTCCGTGCAATTTTTATAAGGAAAGGTTGGTATTGCGGAATTAATTCCGTAATTTCGCCAAGTCGAAACAGACATACATAAAAAGAATTGTATAACCAAAACAAACTTCACAATGAAAAAGCATAACTTTAATGCAGGACCTTCCATCCTTCCGCGCGAAGTGATAGAGGAAACGGCGAAAGCCATTTTGGATTTTAACGGCTCCGGTCTTTCCCTGATGGAAATAAGCCACCGCGCCAAGGACTTCAAGCCCGTGGTAGACGAGGCTGTAGCTTTGTTCAAGGAATTGCTCGACATCCCCGAGGGCTACTCCGTGCTCTTCCTGGGCGGTGGCGCAAGCATGGAATTCTGCATGGTTCCCTATAACTTCCTGGAGAAGAAAGCTGCCTACCTCAACACCGGCACTTGGGCCAAGAAGGCCATGAAAGAGGCCAAGGGCTTTGGCGAAGTGGTGGAAGTAGCCTCTTCAGCCGATGCCAACTACACGTTTATCCCCAAGAATTACACAGTGCCTGCCGATGCCGACTATTTCCACATCACGACCAACAACACCATCTTCGGCACCGAGCTGAGGGAAGACCCCACTGTCAGCGTGCCTCTGGTGGGCGATATGTCGTCCGACATCTTCTCGCGCCCGGTGGACGTGTCCAAATACATCTGCATCTATGGCGGCGCACAGAAGAACCTGGCCCCTGCCGGCGTCACATTTGTCATCGTGAAGAACGACGCCGTGGGCAAGGTGTCTCGCTACATTCCCACGATGCTGAACTATCAGACGCACATCGACGGAGGCTCCATGTTCAACACGCCTCCTGTGGTGCCCATCTATTCGGCTCTGCTCACCTTGCGCTGGATTAAGGCGCAAGGCGGCGTGAAGGAGATGGAACGCCGCGCCATAGAGCGTGCCAATCTGCTTTATTCCGAGATAGACCGCAACAAGTTGTTCGTGGGCACCGCCGTCGAGGAAGACCGCTCGCGCATGAACATCTGCTTCGTCATGGCGCCCGAATACAAGGAGCTGGAAGCCGACTTCTTGAACTTTGCCACCGAGCGCGGCATGGTGGGCATCAAGGGCCACCGTTCTGTAGGCGGCTTCCGTGCATCGTGCTACAACGCCCTGCCCGTGGAGAGCGTAAAGGCATTGATAGCGTGCATGCAAGAGTTTGAGAAGCAGCATTAATAGGGAGGAACAAGTCATGAAAATATTAGTAGCTACCGATAAGCCGTTTGCCAAAGTTGCCGTAGACGGCATTCGCAAAGAAGTGGAAGCAGCCGGATATGAGCTCGTGCTGCTGGAAAAATATGGCGAAAAGGCCAAACTGCTCGACGCTGTAAAGGATGTGGATGCTATCATCATCCGCAGCGATGTGATAGACGCCGAGGTGCTCGATGCCGCCAAGAATCTGAAGATTGTGGTGCGTGCCGGCGCCGGATATGACAACGTAGACCTGGCTGCTGCCACCGCCCACAACGTATGCGTGATGAACACGCCGGGCCAGAACTCCAACGCTGTGGCCGAGCTGGCCTTCGGGCTGATGGTGATGGCTGTGCGCAACATGTACAACGGCACCTCGGGCACCGAGCTAAAGGGCAAGAAGCTGGGCATCCATGCCTATGGCAACGTGGGTCGCAACGTGGCCCGCATAGCCAAGGGTTTCGGCATGGACATCTATGCCTACGATGCCTTCTGCCCCAAGGAAGCCATCGAAGCCGACGGTGTAAAGGCCGTAGCCTCTGCCGAAGAGCTGTATGAGACGTGCGACGTGGTTTCCCTCCACATCCCCGCCACAGCTGAGACAAAGAACTCCATCAACTATGCCTTGGTGGGTCGCATGCCCAAGGGCGGCTTGCTGGTGAACACCGCCCGCAAGGAAGTCATCAACGAAGAAGAACTTATCAAGCTGATGGAGGAACGCTCCGACTTGAAGTATATGACGGACATCATGCCCGTGGCCAACGACACGTTCGCCGCCAAGTTTGCCGGACGTTATTTCTCCACTCCCAAGAAGATGGGCGCACAGACGGCCGAGGCCAACATCAATGCCGGCATTGCCGCCGCCAAGCAGATTGTGGGTTTCTTCAAGGACGGGTGCGAGAAGTTCCGCGTAAACAAATAAAACTGGAAGGCTCGGGATTATGCAGGGACCAACGAAGAAGGAATTGCAGGTATTCATCCCCATTCTATGTGCTACCACATTGAATCTGATAGCCGTTTTAGCCGACATGTCCGGCTATATGCAAGGCTTGCTGCAAGGGATGGCCATCATGCTTCTTGTCATGAGTTGCATCTACATGTTCCCGAGCCGGAAAGGAAATGCAAAACCCTCAAAGAGTACAGAACATGGCAACAATTAAACCCTTCAAAGGCTTGCGCCCGCCCCGCGAATTGGTGGAGAAAGTGGTGTCCCGCCCCTACGACGTGCTCAACTCCGAGGAGGCACGCGCCGAGGCCGAGGGCAATGAAATGTCCCTCTACCACATCATCAAGCCTGAAATAGACTTTCCCGCAGGCACCGACGAGCACGACCCGCGCGTCTACGAGAAAGCTGCCGAAAACTTCCAAAAGTTTCAAGACAAAGGCTGGCTGGTGCAAGACAAAGAAGACTGCTACTACATCTATGCCCAAACCATGAACGGCAAGACGCAATACGGCTTGGTGGTGGGCGCCTACGTGCCCGACTACATGAACGGCACCATCAAGAAGCACGAGCTGACCCGCCGCGACAAGGAGGAAGACCGCATGAAGCATGTGCGCGTGTGCAACGCCAACATAGAGCCGGTGTTCTTTGCCTATCCGGACAACAAGACACTCGATGCCCTCATTGCGCGCTACACGGCCGAGGAGCCTGTCTATGACTTCATCGCTCCGGGTGATGGTTTTGGGCACCGTTTTTGGATAATCGACCGTCAACAGGACATTGACACCATTACCCGCGAGTTTGCCAAGATGCCCGCCCTCTACATTGCCGACGGGCATCACCGTAGTGCAGCTGCTGCCTTGGTGGGAGCCGAAAAGGCCAGGCAGAATCCCCACCATCGGGGCGATGAGGAGTATAATTACTTCATGGCCGTATGCTTCCCTGCCAACCAGCTGACCATTATCGACTATAACCGCGTGGTGAAGGACTTGAACGGGCTTACCCCCGAGCAATTCCTTGATGCGCTGCGCAAGAACTTCGTGGTGGAGGACAAGGGCACAGAGGTGTATAAGCCCGCCTGCCTGCACAACTTCTCGCTCTACCTGGACGGGCATTGGTATAGCCTCACTGCTAAACCGGGCACGTATGACGACAACGACCCCATCGGCGTGCTTGATGTGACGATTTCTTCCAACTTGATATTGGATGAGATACTCGGCATTAAAGACTTACGTTCGGATAAACGTATAGACTTCGTGGGCGGCATTCGCGGCCTTGGCGAGTTGAAGAAGCGCGTGGATAGCGGAGAAATGAAGGTGGCCTTGGCGCTGTATCCCGTCAGCATGAAGCAGCTGATGGACATTGCCGACACGGGCAACATCATGCCGCCCAAGACCACGTGGTTTGAGCCTAAATTGCGCTCCGGCCTTGTGATACATAAGCTTGACTAAAATCGTATAACTTTATTTTGTTATAAGGGACTTCCCACTTTCTTTTCTTCCCATAAGGGAGGGGAAGAGGGGGAAGTTTTCTTTTTTTCTTACCGTAACTTATGAAAGTCCTTTTTATTAATGGAAGTCCGCGAAGGCAAGGCAATGTTTCCCAAATGCTTAGCCTTATGGAAAGTGAGGCAAAGCGGCTCGGTGTAGAGGTGCACAGCATTCGTGTGGCAAACCTCCAGGTGCGTCCTTGCATAGGGTGCATGAAGTGCCGCACTTCATTGGCATGCATTTTTTCCGAAGATGATGCCCAACGCACACTGGCTCTCCTGCAAGAGGCGGATGCCTTGGTGGTAGGTGCTCCTTGCTATTGGGGTAATATGCCGGGACAACTAAAGGTGCTGTTTGACCGCATGGTGTATGGCATGATGGGCGAGAGTCCTCGTGGCATACCTCTGCCTTTGCATAAAGGGAAAAAGGCCGTCCTTGTAAGTACCTGTACCACTCAGTGGCCTTTCAACGTGTGGTTTCGCCAGTCGCGCGGCACTGTAAGGGCTTTGCGAGAAATATTGAAGTGGAGCGGATTCCGCATTACCTATGTCATAGAGAAACCGGGTACTAAACGCCATCCTGACCTGACTGATAAGGATATGAAAAGCTGCCGGAAAGCTATCCGTAAATTATTGTGCTGATTTGTGCAAGAACAGCCGGGCGACTTGCCGGGCGGTTTCCCGAATGTTGCTTCGCGCCACATTGGGCTCCATGGCTTGTGTCAGAGGCATGGGGCGCGGAGTGGTGGAGAACACGCCAAGAAAACCGGCGCTATTCAGTTCATTCACATCTTCTATGCTTCCCGACAAGAGCAGGGTAGGGATGCCTTGGCGGGATGCTTCTGCCAGGATGCCCGATGGAATTTTCCCCATCAGCGTTTGTTTGTCCGACTTGCCTTCGCCCGTGATGACAAGGCTTGCCCCTGTTATTTGTTCCTTGAAATGTATTGCATCAAGCACTACTTTTGCACCAGGTTCCATCGTGGCGTTCAGCAAAGCCATCATGCCGCCTCCCATGCCTCCGGCAGCTCCGGCTCCGGGCAGTGAGGCTATGTCTTTCCCCGTTTCTTGCCGAATCACGTCAGACAGATGGCGCAGGTTTCTGTCCAACGTTTCTACCATGCCTCTATTGGCACCCTTTTGGGGTGCGAATACGTAGGCGGCTCCTCGTGGGCCATAGAAAGGTGCTTGTACATCGCAAGCCAGGAGGAAGCGGGCTTCACGCATTTCGGGGCACACGTGGGAGGCATCTATGGCTGCCACCTTAGCCATTAAGGCCCCGTTCATTACCGTTTCAAGGCTCGCTACCAAGCTTTCCTTAGCTTGGTTGAGGAATCTGTAGCCCAAGGCTTGCAGCATGCCCAGTCCGGCATCGTTGGTGGCGCTTCCACCTAAGCCAACGATGAAGTTGCGGCATCCTCGCTTCAGAGCATCGAGCACCAACTCGCCTGTCCCGTAGGTCGATGTCAGCATAGGGTTGCGCTGTTCGGGCGGCACAAGACTCAGTCCGCTTGCCGTGGCCATTTCGATGAATGCCGTGCGTCCATCCGGAGAGATGCCGTAGTGTGCGGTGCAAGGGCGCATCAGCGGGTCGTGCACATTCAGCGTGATGCTCTGTCCGCCGGTGGCTTGTATCAGCACGTCCAGCATGCCGTCGCCTCCATCTGATACCGGGATGCATGCCACTTCTATATCAGGAAAATCTTTCTGTATGCCCTCCATGGCTGCTTGGCTTGCTTCGTCCGAGGTGAGACAGCTTTTGAAAGAGTCCATGGCGATGATGATTTTAATATATGCAGGGTTCATATAGGTAGGAAAAGATGCTTGCCAATAATTGCTCATACGGATAGAATGCCGTACTTTTGCAAAAATAAAGAAAATCACGTGGAATTGTATAACTCAAAGCAGATAAAGCGATGAAAAAAACAGTATTTGCAGGATTAGTCTTTGCCATGTTCTCATCGAGTGTAATGGCGCAGACATTGGAGAAGATGCAATGGTTCAACGAGCCGGCGCAATGGGAAATCAAGGACAATGCCCTCACCATGTCCGTCACCCCGAAAAGCGATTATTGGCGCATCTCCCATTATGGCTTCACGGTGGATGACGCGCCTTTCTACTACACCACCTACGGGGGAGAATTTGAAGTGAAGGTAAAAGTGACGGGCGACTATAAGGTGCGCTTTGACCAAGCGGGCCTGATGCTGCGCATCGACCATGAGAACTACATCAAGGCAGGCATTGAGTTTGTGGACGGGAAGTATAACCTGAGCACCGTAGTGACGCACAACACGTCGGACTGGAGCGTCATCACCCTCGACAAGCCCGTGCCTTACATCTGGATAAAGGCCGTGCGGAGGCTGGATGCCGTAGAGGTGTTTTACTCGTTCGACGATAAGGAGTACACCATGATGCGCAATGCCTGGTTGCAGGACAATACTCCGGTGATGGTCGGCCTTATGGGAGCGTGCCCCGACGGCGAGGGCTTCAACGTCACCTTCGAGCACTTCCAGGTAAAGCATCTGCCCGACCAGCGCCGCTTGGAGTGGCTGAAGAAGAATGCCGAATGAGTACCGATACGTATAAGACCATTGCCGCTCCTTCGGAAGGCATTTATACCGAGAAGCGGAGCAAGTTCATCGCTATAGCCTTGCCCGTGCGCACGGTGGAGGAGGTGAAGCAATACTTGGAGGCTTACCAGAAAAAGTATTACGACGCCCGCCACGTGTGCTATGCCTACATGCTGGGGCATGAGCGCAAGAATTTCCGTGCCAACGACAATGGCGAGCCTTCGGGCACGGCAGGCAAACCGATATTGGGGCAAATCAATTCTTATGAACTGACGGATGTCCTTATCATCGTAGTGCGCTATTTCGGTGGCATCAAGCTGGGCACAAGCGGGCTGATTGTGGCTTATCGCACTGCTGCCTCCGAGGCGCTGGCCAATGCCAAGATAGAGGAGCGCACGGTGGACGATACGCTGACCGTGCTGTTTGAATATCCCTTCATGAACGATGTGATGCGCATTGTGAAGGAAGAACAGCCCGATATATTGGAGCAATCGTACGATATGGATTGTCGCATGACACTCCGCATCCGTCGGTCGATGATGAGCAAGCTACGCGCGCGCCTCGAGAAGGTGGAGACGCTGCGCGTAGCCGATGAGGAGGGTTAGTCGAACCGCCCGTAGAGCGTGGGCAGCAGTTTGCGGTCGCCCAAGGTGTTGTCCACCCGTGCCACGTTTATCCAGAACTTGTTTTCGCGCACTGCTTCGGTAGGGTATGCTGCCTTCTGGCGCGTGTAGCTGTGCTCCCAGGCGTCTTCCACTATCTCATACTCCGGATGGGGGGCGTTGAGCAAGACGTTGTCTTGCGCATCGGCGCGCCCTTCTTTTACCTCTTGAATTTCATTCCAGATGGAGAGCATGGAGGTCACGAAGTTGTCCAGCTCCGCCAGGCTTTCGCTTTCGGTAGGCTCAATCATCAGGGTGCCGTGTACGGGGAAGGAAAGAGTGGGGGCATGGTATCCGTAGTCCATCAGACGCTTGGCGATGTCGTTTTCGCTGATGCCCGTTTCTTCGTGCACCTTGCGGCACTCCAATATCATTTCGTGTCCCACACGTCCGTTGGCACCGGTGTATACCACCCCGTATGTATCTTTGAGGCAGGCTGCCAGGTAGTTGGCGTTGAGTATGGCTACTTTGGTGGCGCGTGTCAGTCCTTCGGCTCCCATCATGCGGATGTAGCCGTAGGTGATGGGCAGGATGCCGGCGCTGCCGTAGGGTGCCGAAGACACTTCGTTGGCATCGTTCCCCCATAATCCATGTCCGGGCAGGAAAGGCACCAAGTGGCTTGCCACGCAGATGGGGCCTACGCCGGGACCGCCGCCTCCGTGAGGCGAGGCAAAAGTCTTGTGCAGGTTGAGGTGGCACACGTCTGCCCCGCTGAAGCCCGGATTGGTCAGTCCTACTTGGGCGTTCATGTTTGCTCCGTCCATGTACACTTGTGCTCCGCAGGCGTGGATGATGCGGCAAATCTCTATGATGTCCGTCTCGAAAATGCCGTGCGTGGAGGGATAGGTTATCATCAAGGTAGCCAGTTCGTCTTTGTTTGCCTCCGCCTTGGCTTGCAGGTCGCTTAGCGAAACATTGCCTTGGTCATCGCAAGAGCAAGTCACAGGCACGAAGCCTGCCTGTACGGCACTGGCCGGATTGGTGCCATGTGCCGAAGCCGGTATCAACACCTTGTTGCGGTGTCCTTGCCCGATGCTTTCCAGGTAGCTGCGGATGACGCGCAGGCCGGTGTATTCGCCCGCTGCGCCCGAGTTGGGCTGGAAGCTGATGCCGGCAAATCCCGTGATGGTCTTCAAAGCTTCGCCCAGGTTATGGATAAGTTCCCGGTATCCTTCGGCCTGGTCTTGTGGAACAAGTGGGTGCAGGTTCATGAACTCGGGGCGGCTCAAGGGCAGCATTTCGGCGGCGGCATTGAGCTTCATGGTGCATGAGCCCAAAGGAATCATGGAGTGGGCGAGCGAGATGTCTTTCCTGTCGAGGCGCTTGATGTAGCGCATCATCTCGGTCTCCGTGTGATACTTGTTGAACACTTCATGCATCAGGTAGGGACTTTGCCGCTTGAAGTCCGAGGGCAGGGTGCATAGCTGGGGGATGTCGCTTACCGAGGGATAATCTTTCTCGGCGGCTATGCCGAAGATGGAGAGCAGCACGTTGACGGCTTCCACATCGGTGGTCTCGTCTATGCTCAAGCCTACGTTGCCATTATCGAAATAGCGTAAGTTTACCTCGTGGTTCAAGGCTACGGTGCGCACTTGCTCGGCGGTCATGCCCTCGGGCAGGGCGAATTGCAGGGTATCGAAGTAGCAGGTGTTGACTTGCCGGTATCCCAGCTTGTTTATCTCTCGCTCAAGGAAGGCGGCAATGCTGTGGATGCGCAGCGCAATGTCGCGTATGCCTTGCGGACCATGATACACGGCATAAAATCCGGCCATGGTGGCCAGCAGCGCCTGGGCAGTGCAGATGTTGGATGTGGCCTTTTCACGCTTGATGTGCTGTTCGCGCGTCTGCAATGCCATGCGGAAGCAGAGTTTCCCGTATTTGTCTTTCGACCACCCGATGATGCGCCCCGGCATGTTGCGCTTGAACTCGTCGCGCGTGGCGAAGTAGGCAGCCGAGGGTCCTCCGTAGAACATAGGTGTGCCCAGGCGTTGGGTGGTGCCGAATACAATGTCTGCCCCCCATTCGCCCGGCGGCACGAGCAAGGCAAGGCTGAGCAAGTCGGCCGATACGGCTACAAGGCACCGGGCGTCATGCGCTTGCTGCACCAAGGCACGATAGTCTTCCACCTGTCCGTCTGCGTTGGGGTATTGCAGTACGCAGGCAAAGACGTCGGGTGTAAATTCCATGTCGCGGTAGGGGCACGTGCGTATGTCTATGCCTTGGGGCAGTGCACGTGTCTTCATCACGGCCAGTGTTTGGGGGAAGATGTTTTCGTCCACCAGCACCGTGTTGGCTCCGGCCTTTTGCATGTCGCGCGGGCGCAAGGAGTGCATCATGGTGACGGCTTCGGCTCCGGCGGTGGCTTCATCCAAGAGGGAGCAGTTGGCCAAAGGCATGGCAGTGAGGTCGGACACGGCGGTCTGGAAATTCATCAGTGCCTCCAGGCGCCCTTGCGATACTTCAGTTTGGTAAGGAGTATAGGAAGTGTACCACACGGGATTCTCGAACACATTGCGCTGGATGACGGCCGGAGTGATGGTGCCATACCACCCCATGCCAATATAAGTGGTGTAAAGCTTGTTTTTAGAGGCCAGCTGTGCTATGTGTCCGGCATACTCGTATTCGGTCATGGCCGGTGGCAAGGCCAATGGGTTGGGCAGGCGGATGTCGGCAGGCAGAGTCTGGTCGATCAGCTCGTCCAAGGTGGTCGCGCCTATTTTTTCAAGCATTTTCTGTTCGTCTTTTTCATCGATGCCAATGTGTCGTTGGGATAGCAAATCTGTGTTCATGTTATTTTAGTGGTTAGCGGTTATTGGTTAGCATTATTTTGTTCCGTGTTATCGGAAGAATGGATTTTCGGCCTTTTCAATGCCGATGGTGGTGGGTGCCCCGTGGCCGGGGTAAACTATAGTGTCGTTGGGGAGTACGAACAGGCGGCTACAGATGTGGTCGATAAGTTCGTCGAAATTGCCTCCCGCCAGGTCGGCACGCCCTATGCTGCCTTGGAAGAGCACATCGCCCGAGAACATGCAGTGCTCGGCGGCACAATAGTACACCAGGCTTCCGGGCGAGTGTCCCGGCACATGTATGGCCTCCAGGCGCGTGTTGCCAAAGGTGATGATGTCTCCATCGTGCAGGTACTTGCCCAGAGGCACGGGGGCTTCGGTAAGGTGGAAGCCAAACATGCGGCTTTGTTTGGGAGCTTCGTCTATCAGAAACTCATCGGCTTGGTTGGCTTCAGCTTTCAGTCCGAATTCTTTCAGCATGAAGGGGTTGCCGAAAATGTGGTCGAGGTGCAAGTGGGTGTTGAGCAGATGCTTCACGTCGAGGTGGTTGGCCGTGATGAAGCCTTTAAGCGCTTGTTTCTCTTCGTCATTGAAGCATCCGGGGTCTATGACCACAGCTTCACCCGTTTCGTCCCAAAGCACATAGCAGTTCTCCGGGAACATGTTGAATTCAAATCGCTTGATTTTCATGGGTATCTATTTTTCAACTTTCAATTCTTAATGTTTTTAAGGAGCCACATACACCACTTTTTTCGTTTGGAAGTATTCTTCCTCAAAGTAGTCTTTCAGCTCCCACGTGTCCGACTTGTGCTTGAAGCTGCCTATTTCCCGTTCCAGTTCTCCGCCTTTCAGGCAGATGAATCCGTTGGGCAGTGAGTTGCGCGGGGCGTCGGTCGAGATGTTCTTGCGTGCCACCTTCACAATGTCTGCCAAGGGCATCACGGCGCGGCTCACCACGAAGTCGAATTTTCCCTTTTCATCTTCCACACGTTCGTGCGCAAAGGTGGTGTTTTCCAGCCCTATGGCTTGCGCCACCTCAGTGGCCACTCGCACTTTTTTTCCGATGCTGTCCACCAGGTGGAAGCGGCTGTCGGGAAAGAGTATGGCCAAGGGTATGCCGGGAAATCCCCCGCCCGTGCCGAGGTCCATGACCCGCGTGCCGGGGCGGAAGCGTATCACTTGGGCGATGCCCAGTGAGTGGAGCACGTGATGCTCGTAGAGGTTGCCGATGTCTTTGCGCGAAATGACGTTTATTTTGGCATTCCAATCCGTGTAGAGGTCATATAGGGCTGCAAACTGCATGCGTTGGCGCTCTGTCAGGTCGGGGAAGTATTTCAGAATAATGTCCATGTCTGTTGAATGAGTTGGCGTGAGGATGAGTTGACTAAGGAAACAAGGCTTTGTTACCTGAGACCTCGTTAACCCGCTTCTTATTGTAACTGCTTGATGAGGTCGCTCCTGTCTCCCAGCAAGTGGCTGATGCGTTGCCAGGGCAGGGTAATCTCGGTTGCTCCCATCACGTAGGGTGCTATCTCGTAGATATTGTAGTGGAAGGTGATGCCTTCATGTCCCAGGCAGAAGTTTTCGGTCGGAGTCAGTTCGCCCGTGCTGCCATAGCCCAGGTCTTCGGCTTCCTGGCGGGTGGAAACGCCAATGTCTTCTGCCAGCTGCTCCCAAAGCAAGGCTGTGAGGGGCTCCTGGTATTCGGGGGCAAAGAGGTCGTCAAGGCGCAAGGGGCACAGGTGCTTCAAGTCGAGGTTGAGAAAGGTGGTCAGGTAGTTGCCATGCGCCCCGCCGGTATATTCATTATAATCCACACGATACACCAGCACCTCCGGAGTGCACAGCTGCACCTGCCCTGCCACGTGGCGGTAGTAGGAGTACCAGGCTCCTGCGCTCCCGGCATTTTCTTTGAGGTCTTGCTCATACAAGGGCTCCAATTTGCGGTATTCGGCTATGTACTTGTCGACATACTGCTTCAACGCTTCCTGCGGCTCCATGCCGGCATACTTTCCGCCTAACGTCACGGCCAGCAGATAAGCATTCAGGCTGTCGCGCAGAGCGATTGAGTCGGCCGGGGTAGCGGCATAGGCCAGGCTGACGGAAAGGTTGCAGGCGGGCTTGGCAGTGTCGCCAAAGAGGTGCACGGTGCGTTCCACCTGCAGACTGTCGAAGCCCAGGGCATCGGCGGCACGCTTGTTCGCGGAGTTGTGGCATGAAGCGAAAAAAACGCTTGCCGTAAGCAGAAGGGCAAGCAGGCTGACATTTTGCTTTTTCATTTCCTATTTTTTATGTTAAACAAATAACTGGCGTTGTTTTTCCAATGGACAAATATAGAGATAATTCTCGGATTCCATGCAAAAAAGAGGGGCTATTTCCCCCTGTTTCTCGCAGAAGTTTTGCCTATCTTTGCATCCGGATTTTTACTTCATTCAAAATGAGCTGTATAGAAATAGAAGATTGGGGTCTGTTGCCTTATGACAAAGCTTGGAAAAGGCAAGAGCAATGTCTGGACGAGGCAGTGCAAAGGAAAGGAGAAGGCAAGGCATGCGTCAACCGCATTGTGCTGGTGGAGCATCCGCACGTTTATACCTTGGGGCGCAGCGGAAAGGAGGGCAACATGCTTCTCACCTCCGAGGGGCTGGAACGCTTGGGGGCAACCTTGTATCATGTAGACCGTGGGGGAGACATCACCTACCACGGCCCCGGACAGCTGGTATGTTACCCCATCATCGACCTGGAGCAATTCGGATTGGGGCTGAAGGAGTACGTGCATGTGCTCGAGGAGGCAGTTATCCGCCTGTGTGCCGCCTATGGCATTGCCTCGGGCAGGGTGCATGGAGCCACAGGAGTGTGGCTGGAGGGCGGCACGCCTCGTGCGCGCAAGGTGTGTGCCATCGGCGTGAGGTGCAGCCACTACGTCACCATGCACGGCTTGGCCTTGAATGTCAATACCGACTTGCGCTACTTCAGTTATATTCACCCCTGCGGGTTTGTGGATAAGGGTGTTACCTCCCTCCAGGCCGAGCTGCATCGCCCTGTGGACATGAATGAGGCGAAACGCCTGCTTTGCCGGGAGTTGAGGGAACTGCTGGGGGCCGGCTAATCGTCACTTTGCAAGCAATGCTTGCTATCTTGCTTCCGGGTGTTCTAACCAGAACTTCCAGGCACAGCAGCAAGACGGGTCGGTGACATCGGGGAAACAGCTGATGCATTGGCAGGCTATCCGCTCGTCTATGGCGCGGGCAAACCCGGCATATTCTATTTCGCCGACAGGCTTACACGGGTGGAAGGGCATGCCTTTGCGCTCGCGTGCCCGCTGTACGCGGCATTCACGGGTCCGGTAGACGAGGGTCGTTTTTTCCTCATCCCAAAGCAGGTCGGCTTCATTGAGGTTGGCATAGAAGCGGAATTGCAAGGCGAGGGCGAGGCCTTCCAGGCCGGGATGCTCGGGCAGTTCCAGAAATGCCTTGATGCGTTTGCCCTCAATCACTGTATACCTTTTCCAGGCTTCTCCATCGTGATACATGGCTTCGTCAATGCCGCGCATGCGCTCCACCGACTGAAACCATACACCGTCCATTGCCAGCCAGTTCTTGGAGTAGTCTTCTATGAGGCGGATTAGCTTTTCTTTGGAGAGGGATTGCAACAATTCTTGATTCTTCATGTGGAAATGTTTTAGTAGTGACAAAGGCTGCCTCTTTTTGTTAAGAAGAAGCAGCCTTTCTGATGTGTACACCCTCAGGGACTCGAACCCTGGACCCACTGATTAAGAGTCAGTTGCTCTACCAACTGAGCTAAGGGTGCAACGACCTTTTTGGAAATCCGGCGCGAAGGTAGTGCTTTTGTTTGGAATAGACAAGCACTCGTCCTTGTTTTTTTGTCGATTTTGTAATAGGAAGACAGAATGGAGGTAGTTTGGGGTATGCAGAATATAATAGAAGCTCATAAGGAAGACAAGAAAAACAGATCTTTCCTTATGAGCTTTATAGGGTGTTCGTATAGCTTTTACTTAAAAAAGCATGTGTGTTTAATTGGCATTAATAAGTGGTTTCTGTGCTATTGCCGTCTGTTACGGAAATGTAATTATTCCCGGCACCCTTTCCCTGTTTGAATGATTTCTCGGGATCAAGAGCCGGAGAGAAGGTACACTCACTGTCATACTTGAACGTAACTGTACAAACGCTGGTGGCATCCGCATAAACAGCCCAATAATTTTCGTATCCGCTTACGCTTGTATTCTCCAGAGTAACGGAAGTGGGATATTGATAAGCAGAAGTTGTATTGTTACCCATCGTAATGCCGGCTATGGCTACTTCATTGCCACTTTTCCATTCATCCTTACCGGAATTCTTGTCTGCTGACCATGTGTCTCCTTCTACCGGTGTAGCAAGTTCTCTCTGCAAGGAAATGGTGCTGTTCTTAATGGTTGCCGTACCGCCACGCAGCATCACGCCTTGCCAGCCTCCGGTAATGGTGCAGTTGTCTATCTCCACATTGGCAGGAATATTGATGAACACTGGAGTTTCTGCCGTCAACTTTGTATTCTTGATGCTGACATTGATAGGTGCCGTATCATCATCCGATGCATTGGCATTGGTACAAATGCCATAAAGCTCGGATGTAATTTCAGAATCATTGATTTCCACACTGCTGCCATAGGAAACATATACGCTTCCTTCAATTTTCATATCATTAAAAATGACTGTTGCAGTGGATATCACTTCATCAGATTTATCACTGGATTTATCCACACCTACTACAATATCTGAAACATTACCTCCGGCAAACGTGTTCTTAAATTTCAGATTGCCATTAGAGAATGTAACGATGCCTTCCGTAATTTTTAGTAGAGTCATACCATCCTCGTCGCTACTTAATGTCCTTCCATTCAAATCAATGGTCTTATTGGAAGTAATGGATAGCGATTCACCTTCTCCCAATACCACATTATTCTGCAACTCAATGTAGGTTTTGGTTTCATCGGTAAGTGCAGCTTGCAGTGCAGCCTTGTCGGCAACGATGGCTTGTGTTTCATTCGCCATACGATTGGTAAACACTGTCTGTCCGCTGGCCAGCAGTTTTCCGGCAGCATTGCTGATGGCTACTTTGAGCAAGGTCTTTTCGTTCAGTTCCACGGTGTTGCCTGGGCGGGCTACGATAGTCAGTTCATTGCCGCTAAGGGTGGTTTCCACCGTCCAGCGGGTCTCTACGGCACGGCTGATAATGGCCACACCATCGGCATTGGCACTTTCTACCCGGACTTCTACCACATTACTTTCATCGCTCAGCAAGGTACTTGTCACCGTGAAGGTATTGTCGGTATCTGCCTTGGCGGTAACTGTCAGCAGTTCCGAGATGCGGGGCACGGTAATTTCTGTCCCATCCTCCAAAGTAAACGTCACCTCTGTATCTGACGGTGTTACGTCGCTGAACATCGAATTCCCTTGCGGACCTTGAATACCTTGCGGGCCTTGCGGTCCGGTAGCGCCTGGCCGACCGGTAGCACCTGTATCCCCCTTATCGCCTGTGGCCTGCACGCCGGTAGAAGTCCACGTCTTGCCACCGTCGATAGAGATTTCCCATTCGTTGGTTTCCTCATTGATGCGTACTTGCGGGGCAATGGCATCCTGTCCGTCCTGCCCGTCTTGACCGTCTGCGCCGTCCTGCCCATCTTCGCCATCGGCACCGGGAGTGCCGGGAGTACCGGGAATGCCCTGCTCACCTTGTTCACCCTTATCGCCTTTGTCGCCTTTAGGGCCGGTCACAGGCATTTTGTTTCCGGCATTGTCGGTAAGGAACTCACCGTTTACCGTCCAGTAGTACGTGCCTTGTTCGTCTTGGGCGACACCTATCACGGGTGTTGTTCCGTTTACACCGTCAGCGCCGTCCGCTCCGTCGGCACCATCCTTACCGTGGTGAATGTTGATGGAAGTGCCGTCTTGGAAGGTAATGGTGTAGCCCACTTCAGCCCCATTCTCCATCAAGGGAACTACGCCTGTGATGTAATTCCGGTTTTCGAGGGCGGCAACCAACGTCTGCAACGACTGGATGTCGGTATTGACCGACTGTTGCCATTCTTCGAGAGAGGTTACCCGGTTTTCCAGGTTCTCAATGTCGCTTCTGAGTCCCGAATCGTCATACTCGTCCGTGCAAGACGACAAACCCAATGTGCCCACGCATACAGCCAAACCCATCAGCCGCACCGTGCGCAATGCGCTCTTGTTAACAAACTTTTTTCTCATAACAAAAACTTGCGTCTTCCCAGTTCCCCAAAGACCTTTAATGAAACACGAAGCGTGGAACTGCAATGCCACGTTCTGAATTGGAGGTCGTAGGAAAAACCCTTAGCACGAATATGGAGACAGCAGCCCACGCTATAGCGTGAGAACCACTATGCCCTCCTTGTGCTAAATTTGAAAATTTCCTACGTTTCCAATTCACAAGATAAGCATAACGCTTCTTTCTTTACCAGCAATGTAATCGGGAGTCCAAATCGCTCTTTGTCATCCCACCGCAAAGGTATCGTTTTTTTCAATGCCACGGGCAAAAAACGACTAAAAATCTTTTGCTGTATCCTCGAATCGTTTACACGAGCCTGCTGCACCTGTTTCTGTCCCATGCCTATATGCTGTGGCTTATGCAATTTCACTCATTTTCTTCGGATATTCCGGCGATATTTCGTAATATTGCCATGAAAAAACATTATCAATGGAAATTTATGGGAAAGCAGTATTCATGTTTTTCTTTACTAACCATAATATAGCAATCAATATGGAGAAAGTTCGTTTCGGAGTGGTCGGTACCAACTTCATTACCGACTGGGTGATAGCCGGCGCCCGTCAAGACCCGCGATTTGAGTTGACGGCAGTTTGTTCGCGAACCGGGGAGAGGGCGGAGGAGTTTGCCGCCAAGCATGGCATCCCCTACAAGTTCACGTCTTTGGAGGAGATGGCAAGCAGCCCCCACGTGGATGCTGTATACATTGCTTCGCCAAACTATAAGCATGCCGAGCAGAGCATCCTCTGCATGAGCCACGGCAAGCACGTGCTGTGCGAAAAGCCCTTGGCCTCGAATGCACGCGAGGCAAGGCAGATGATAGCCGCGTCCGAGCAGTATAACGTCACCTTGATGGAAGCCATGAAGATGACGCTGAACCCTAACTTCCTCGCGCTGATGCGCCGTGTGGAGCGGGTGGGCAGAGTGCGTCGCTACTTTGCGTCCTATTGCCAATACTCGTCCCGCTACGACCGGCTCAAGGCAGGCGAACTGCCCAATGCCTTCAATCCGGCCTGCTCCAACGGGGCGCTGATGGACATTGGCGTGTACACCATCTATCCCATGGTGGTGCTGTTCGGCAAGCCGCAAGGGGTGCGCGCTTCGGGCACCTTGCTCTCGTCGGGCACGGACGGGCAAGGCTCCGTGCTGTTCCAATACGACGGGATGGAGGCCGGCGTGGTTTACTCCAAGATTGCCGATTCGCACCTGCCTTCCGAGATACAGGGCGAGGAGGGGACCATCTTGCTGAACCACATCAGCAGGCTGAGCCAAATGTCCTACATTCCCCGCATGCAGCATGCCGTAGGCGGCAAGGGCGACCAGCCCGAGGCAGAAGACTGGACTCAGCCGATGGATAAAGACCGCTATTACTATGAGGTGGCCGAGTTTATCAACCTGGTGCTTGCCGGGCGGAGGGAATCGGCCGTCAACACCCACCGGTGCTCGCTGCTGACGATGGAACTGATGGACGAGGTGCGTCGCCAGCTTGGCGTGGTATATCCCGCCGACAAGCTCTAAGCCATGTGCCTCCCTTTCCGGCTTGCATCTGTAGGTAAAAAATGCTTATAAAAGTCGTTCCATATTCGCTCTTTGTTCGCTTCTATAGCGACGGGGATGGAGCGAACTTGGTACGACTTTGGTACGACTGTGGTACGAAGCAGGTCCGTTGAAGGGCGCCAGGAGAAATATGTTTACATGTTGGCTTCCTCCGGCGGAAGGCGGCGGGGGAGGGCGGGGCTGGTGTGGGTGATGCAGAGGATTGCTGACGTTTTATTATTAATTAATCTAAATATTGCCGATGCGTGCATTGCTTTCGGAAAGTTTTGCTATATTTGCATCACTGCTTCGTGACATTTTGATGTGCGCGCAGCGTTGTTCCTTTATCTACTAACCTATAAATAATAATAGTATGAACATTGAACGTATCATGTCCTCGTTGGAGGCCAAGCATCCCGGCGAATCGGAATACTTGCAGGCTGTGAAGGAAGTGCTTCTTTCTATTGAAGATGTCTACAACCAGCATCCCGAGTTTGAGAAGGCCAAGATTATCGAGCGGCTGGTGGAGCCTGACCGCATTTTTACTTTCCGCGTCACGTGGGTGGATGATAAAGGCGAGGTGCAGACCAATCTGGGCTACCGTGTGCAATTCAACAACGCCATAGGCCCCTATAAGGGCGGTGTGCGCTTCCATGCATCGGTCAACCTGTCTATATTGAAATTCCTGGGTTTTGAGCAGACGTTCAAGAATGCGCTGACCACGCTGCCTATGGGCGGTGCCAAGGGCGGCTCGGACTTCTCGCCACGGGGCAAGAGCGATGCCGAGATTATGCGTTTCTGCCAGGCCTTCATGCTGGAGCTGTGGCGCCATGTGGGGCCTAATATGGATGTTCCGGCCGGAGACATTGGCGTGGGTGGCCGCGAAGTGGGCTACATGTTCGGTATGTACAAGAAGCTGACGCGCGAGTTTACGGGCACCTTTACCGGCAAGGGCTTGGAATTTGGAGGCTCGCTGGTGCGTCCGGAGGCCACGGGCTTCGGAGGGCTGTACTTCGTCAACCAGATGCTGCAGACCAAGGGCATCGACATCAAGGGCAAGACGGTGGCCATCTCCGGCTTCGGCAATGTGGCATGGGGGGCAGCCACCAAGGCTACCCAGCTGGGGGCAAAGGTGGTGACCATATCGGGCCCCGACGGCTACATTTACGACCCCGAGGGCATCAGCGGCGAGAAGATAGACTACATGCTGGAGCTGCGTGCGTCGGGCAACGACGTGGTGGCGCCTTATGCGGAAGAATTCCCCGGCGCAACATTCGTTCCCGGCAAACGGCCTTGGGAGGTGAAGGTGGACATTGCCCTGCCATGCGCCACGCAGAATGAACTGAACGGGGAGGATGCCCAACACCTGATAGACAACCACGTACTTTGCGTGGGCGAGATATCCAACATGGGCTGCACGCCCGAGGCTATCGACCTCTTTATAGAGCATAAGATGATGTATGCTCCCGGCAAGGCTGTGAATGCCGGTGGCGTGGCCACCAGCGGACTGGAGATGAGCCAGAATGCCATGCACCTCAGTTGGAGCGCCGACGAGGTAGACCAGCGCCTGCACGGCATCATGCATGCCATTCATGCCCAGTGCGTGAAGTATGGCACCGAGGCGGACGGCTACATCAACTACGTGAAGGGCGCCAACATTGCCGGCTTCATGAAGGTGGCGCATGCCATGATGGGGCAAGGCATCATTTGAATATTGTTTAGTTGTATTTGTATTTATGGTTATCGCTGCCTGTGCCTGTGAAGGTGCGGGCAGCGCTTGTTTTCTATCGCCGGATTTACTACTTTTGCACCCGCATCAATCACATAAACAGATATGCTATGTTACAACCCGAACTGAAACAACGGCGCGACAAGATTCGCGCCCTTATGGCGCAGCAGTCGGTGGACGCTGCCCTTATCACGTGCAATACGAACTTGATTTATACCTTTGGCCGCGTGGTGAGCGGTTATCTTTACCTTCCGCTCCACGACGTGGCGCACGTCTTTGTGAAGCGGCCCAACAACTTGGAGGGGGAACACATCCACCCCATCCGCAAGCCCGAGCAATTGCCGGAACTGATAAAAGAGTTGGGGCTCCCTGCGCCTACGCGCCTCATGCTGGAGGGCGATGAATTGCCTTTCAATGAATACAACCGCCTGGCGGCTTGCTTTCCGGAGGCGGAGGTGGTGCCGTGCGGCACGTCCCTCATCCGGCAGGCACGCAGTGTGAAGACCGAGGTAGAGGTCAGCATGTTCCGCCGCAGTGCTGCCGCCCATGCCGAGGCCTACCGGGAGATTCCCTCTGTCTACCGTCCCGGCATGACCGACCGGCAGTTGTCCATCGAGGTGGAGCGCCTGATGCGCTTGCAAGGCTGCCTGGGTATTTTCCGCGTATTCGGGCGCAGTATGGAGATATTTATGGGGAGCTTGCTGGCCGGAGATAATGCCGCCGTCCCCAGCCCTTACGATTTTGCCCTTGGGGGCGAAGGGCTCGACCCCTCGCTGCCGGGCGGAGCCAACGGCACGCTGCTGCAGGGCGGACAAAGCTTTATGGTGGATTTGGGTGGAAACTTCTGCGGATATATGTGCGACATGAGCCGCGTGTACTCCGTGGGCCAGCTGCCACAGCAGGCGTATGATGCCCACCGCGTCTGCCTCGATGTGCAGGAGGCGGTGGCTGCAGCTGCCCGTCCGGGCGTGGCTTGCGAGGACTTGTACAACTTAGCTATGGACGTGGTGCAGAAGGCCGGGCTGGCAGACTATTTCATGGGAGCAGGGCAGAAAGCCAAGTTCATAGGCCATGGCATCGGGCTGGAGATAAACGAGTCGCCCGTCATTGCTCCCCGCATCCGGCAAGAGCTGGAGCCGGGCATGGTGTTTGCCCTCGAGCCTAAGATGGTGCTGCCGGGCGTGGGCCCCGTGGGCATAGAGAACTCGTGGGTGGTGACGCAAGACGGCGTGGAGAAGCTGACGCAGTGCCCTGAGGAGATAGTAGGACTTTAGTCGGCCTCGTAGTAGTGCCCCAAGTAGTAGCGCATCAAGAAGTCGGCATACCACTGCAAGGTTTCTTGCCCGTGGGCAAAGGGTAATTGGGCATCGGCCAGCAATCCGCGGTTGATGCCCAATTTTAGTAAGTCGAAGGGGCAGTAGCCGGGTTCGCAGAAGAGGCGGTAGCCCTCGGCCGCAGCACGCTCGGGGTTGTAGAGGGGGTTGTGCGGGTCGCGGAAGTAGGCCGCTACTCCGGGAGCAAGAAGCATTCCGCGGGCATTGGCGTAGATGACGAATTCACGCTCTCCGGCAAGGGTGGGGAGCAGTTGCCCGCTGTCGGGCCAGCCCAGTACGTCCACGAAAAAGCGGCGCAACACGGGGTAGTCGGCAAAGTACTGTAGCGGGTATCCGCCCGTGTGCTCCAAGCAGTGGCGTGCATTGGCGTCGGCCATGTCGGCCAGACGGGCAGGTTGTTCGGGCAGCGGACGGGAGGGGATGCCGAGGGCTGCCGTGCCCCTCATCCAGTGGGGTGAGGGGGTGGCATCGTCTACAGGCGCCTCGTTGAAGGCGTTGTCCATCAAGGCGTACACTTCCTGGGCCAAGGCGTGCAGAGCAGGGTCGTAGGGGTCGTACAAGGTGTAGTCGCGGGGAGAGCGGCGGGCAGGCAAGGCGAAGCATGTCCAGAGGACGAGGGCTACGTCGGGCAGGTTGATTTCGTCTGCCACATATCTGTCTTCCATCCTGTCGTAGAAGGGCAACGGCTTGCCATAGAGTGCCGCGTGGCGGGCGGTGAACTCCTTCCATCCTCCGGTTTGAGCAATAGCGTCGTGCAGGTAGAGGGCTAAGGCAAGGGCCGCGTGGTTGATGTCGTTTGCGGTTCTGCCTGCAAAGAGTTCAGACTTTTGCAGTAGGGGGACCAGTTGGTTGGCGAAGGCCACATACCATTCATCGGTATCTGACAGGCGCTTGCGGCCGTTGGCGTGCAGCCAAGCTGCGGGGTAGATGGAGGAAGCAGTTTTCATGGGGCCTCAGGCTGATTCGCGGATTTCTTCTGTAACTGCCGTGTTGGAGGCCTTGGGGCTAAGCGTGCGCTTATTGAACACCACGCAGTCCGCCAAGAAGTAGTTGAACAGTCCGGAGATGATGAGTGCCGCCCAGTTGCAATACACTACGTCCCACTCGAATATCTTTTCGAAGATAAGCAGAAACAGCATCTTGATGAGGAAGCCCACCACGCACGAGAGGTTGAAGATGAAGAAGCGTTTCCAGAAGTCGGCCATGCTCTTGTTGCCTATGCGCTTGCGCCATATCCAGCAGTACGACCACAGGTAGTTGCTCATTACCGCAAACTCAAATGAAATGATGGGCGACAGCACATACGCTCCCCAATAGGATGTGAACAGGAAGGTAGAGCATATCCATAACACCAAGGTGTCTACTCCTGTGCCGAACAGGCGGGTGATAAGAAACTCCAAATACGTGCGCACGACTGTTCTGGGGGATTAGTTATTGTTAGTAGTAGGATGGTAGGGTTTCAGCGGGTCGCGTTTGGAAAGCACGCGGCGGTCTTTTACAAACTGTACCAGCCATGCTGTGAACAAGAATACGCCGATAGCCATGCCCCCGATGTCGTATACGCCAAAGGTGTACCAATCTATGGAGAAGTGTATGTCACGCCACGACGTATACATGTACAAGGTATTGATAATGATGATGACCAAGCGGAACTCCGTAGGGCCGAAGCTGCTGTAGGTCAGCCTGAATTCATCTTTCAGGATAGTGCATACATAGGTGTAAATAGAAAGTACCAAGTAGCCGGCCAATACTACCAATGCCACATCCAGCTTGAACATGGGCGACAGTCCCGCCCCGATGCACATGATGCAAATGGTGATGGCATCCAGGCTGTGGTCAATAAAGAAGCCGTAAATGGGGCGCTGCGTGTTTCGTACGCGTGCCAACGTGCCGTCCAAACTGTCTCCATACCAGTTGATTACCAAGCCCAGCGATGACAGCCATAAGTAGTGCACGTTCACATTTGCCAGGATAAAACCAAGCGCGCATACCACTGCGCCAAGTACTCCCATGTAGGTGAGGAAGTCGGATGTTATCCACTTGGGTTGACGTTGTGCCAGCCAGATAAGGGCTTTTTTCTCTGCTTCGTTCAGAATTGATGTCTGTATTCTGGTAGATGTTTCTTTTCCCATGATGCCTTTTGAAAATCTCGGCAAAGGTACATCTTTCCTTTGGAATAACACGCTTTTCAAGTAGTTTTTTAAACGCTAACCCCCGTTTTTACTGTAGAATAGGCGTAGTTCAGCTGCCGAACAAGATGCGGAAGCGGGTCAGGCCGTCGTCTCCGGTGCGCAGCGAGAAAGTGCATCCGTGGCGTGTCAGCACTTCGCGGATAAATATCAGGCCGATGCCTTGTCCGTGGGGCTTGGTAGAGAAGAAGGGGGTGAACAGCTTCGTTTCGACCTCCTTGCTGATGCCCGGTCCGTTGTCTATGACTTCAATGCCTGCGGGGGCAAAGGTGCGGACGGTGATTTGTCCTTGCCGTCCGTCGTCGGGGATATTCCCGATGCTTTCCACCGCATTCTTCAGGATGTTGACCAGCACTTGCTCAAAGAGGGAGGCATCCAGGTTGACTGTCTGGACATCGGCAGCCGTCTCCAGGTGCAGGCGGATGTTGTGGTCGTTGCACAGCCCCTCCATGAAGCGCGTGCATCCGGTGGCCAGTTCGTTCAGGGAGGCGGGCCGCAAGGTAGGCTCCGGTATCTTGACGACATCGGCAAAGCGGGTGATGAAGCGGCTCATGGAGTAGCACCGCTCCGTGCAGATGTGCATCACCTGGCAGATGTCGTCCATGCCGGGCTCGGTGGAAAGGGCTTGCTCTACGGTGTCGAGGGTAGAGGTAATGCCTGCCGTGGTGTTGTTCACCTCGTGGGCTATCATGCGGATGACTTTCTCGTAGGCACGCTTTTCGGCGCGTATCACTTCCTCGGTCATGCGCTCGATGAGGAAAAACGGGTGCTTGAAGCCCCGGTCGATGAAGTAGGAGCGCGAACACTTGTAGATGCTGGCGTCGTTGAGGCGGACTACCGTCGCGCTTTCCTTGGGGATGGCGGCCAGTTCGGTGGCCAGGGGGGTGTTTATCTGCTCCAGCCGTTTGCCGATGATTTCCTCGGAAGTCACGCCAAGCATCTTCAGGGCGACGGGGTTCAGCTGTGAAACCTCATCGTCGAGCGTGGTGATGATGACTCCCATGGGCGAGGCTTGTATCAGCAGGTCGAGGAAGTGGTTCTGCTCGCGCAGGCGGAGGCGTTCGTTCTTCAGCTGGTCCATCATGCGGTTGAAGATGTTGACCATGCGGTCGGCCTCATACTGGCCTACGGGGCTCAGGCGGCTGCTGAAGTCTTGTTCGCGCAGCAGCTCCATGCCGTTGCTTATGGCATTCATGGGGCGCACCACCCGGCGGTAGAACACGACCAGGTAGATGAGAATGAACACGATGGCGCCCTCCATCAGGTAGACGGACGTGCCGTCGCCTCCTGCACGGTGGATGTAGCAGAAGAGCCCTGCACCCAGTGCCGTGAGGAACAATGCCAGGAGGTAGAACAGTATTTTGATGCGCATGGAGCTGTGTCTGTGTATTACATGTTAGATGTCGATGCCGTATTT
Source organism: uncultured Bacteroides sp. (assembly GCA_949288715.1). GTDB lineage: Bacteria > Bacteroidota > Bacteroidia > Bacteroidales > Bacteroidaceae > Bacteroides. The sequence continues at coordinate 104,531 of CASELH010000002.1, forward strand.
CTCCAGCCGGCGGTAGAGGGCGGCGCGGCTGATGCCGAGCGATGCGGCCACGCGGCTGAGGTTGCCTTTGTGCTGCTCCAAGGTTTGGAGGATGGTTTGCCGTTCTATCTCCTCCAGCGTCATGCCGGCCAGGCGGGTGGACGTGGGGGCGTGGACGGCATCGTCGGGGCGCAGGTATTGGGCGTCGAAGTCGGCGGCGTCGAGCACGGGCTTGCCGGTGACGAGGATGGTGCGCTCCACCAGGTTCTTCAGCTCGCGGATGTTGCCGGGGTAGGGCAGGCGGCTGAGGAACTGCAGGGCGTCGGCCGAAAAGTCCGTGCGGGGCAGCCCGTTGGCTTCGGCCTGGCGGTCGGCAAAGTGGCGGGCCAGCAGGGGGATGTCTTCGCGGCGTTCGCGCAGGGGGGGCAGCTTGATGGTGATGAGGTTGATGCGGTAGAACAGGTCTTCGCGGAAGGTGTGTTCCGCCACCATGTGGCGCAGGTCGGCGTTGGTGGCCGAGATGACGCGCACGTCCACCTTGCGGGGGCGGCTGTCGCCCAGGGGCTCGAACGTTTGGTCTTGCAGCACGCGCAGCAGCTTCACTTGGCAGGACAGGTCGAGGTCGCCTATCTCGTCGAGGAAGATGGTGCCCCGGTCGGCCAGTTCGAAGCGCCCCGTGCGGTCGGCCGTGGCGTCGGTGAAGGCGCCTTTCTTGTGGCCGAACATTTCGCTCTCGAACAGGCTTTGCGAGATGCCGCCCAGGTTGACCTTGACGAAGGGTTGCCCCGCGCGCCGGCTGTTGAGGTGGATGGCTTCGGCTATCAGTTCCTTGCCCGTGCCGCTTTCGCCGGTGATGAGGACGGAGGCGTTGGTGGGGGCGATGCGTGCCACGGTGTCGAGCACGTCAGTGAGCCCGCGGGACTTGCCGATGATGTGGCTGCGGTCCAGCCGTGCCGCGCCGTCCGCCTTGTCCGGCGCCTGGGGGGCGGTGAGGGCGAGGGCGGTCTCGATGCGTTGCAGCAGGGCGGCATTGTTCCACGGCTTGGTGACAAAGTCGAAGGCGCCTGCCTGCATGCCTTGCACGGCCAGCTGGATGCTGCCCCAGGCGGTCATGAGTATGACGGGCACCTCGGGGCGGAATACTTTGACCTGCCGCAGCAGGGTGAGGCCCTCTTCGCCGGTGGTGGAGAGGGTGAAGTTCATGTCCATCAGTATCAGCTCCGGCGCCCGGGTGCGCACGGTGTCTATGGCCTCGCGGGGGCCGGGCACGGCTTGCACGTCGTAGCCCGCGCGCTTCAGCATGAAGCTCAGCGAGGAGCGTATGGCGCTGTCATCGTCTACAATGAGTATCATAGCGTGTGTTGTTATCTTTAAATGTGTTGCAAAAGTAGCGGTTTTGCGGGAGAAGGCATATGGCTGGCCTGCTTTTTTTCAGATTGAAGGGCAGATTTCAAGGGTATCTGATACTGATGATGAAGGGTATCTGATACTCATGGCGACGAGTATCTGATACTGTTGACGATGGGTATCTGATACCCTTTCCGGCGAGTGCTTAACACTCGTCGTGAAGGGTGCTTAACACTCGTCGTGAAGGGTGCTTAACACTCGTTTTAAAGGGTCACTGTGGGTCGTCCTAACGACCCACAGTGGATCACCCTAACGACCCACAGTGGGTTGTTTTACTGCCTTACCACGGCCTCGAAGTCGGCCTCCAGGGGCGCGTTTTGCTCGAAGTCCCACAGGGTGAGGCTGCGCAGCTGGTAGAAGTAATACCAATAATAATATAGTTCTTGTATGTGCGTCTGTCGCGCCTCGTCCTTGGAGTTCTGCGCGTCGTTCAGGTCGAGGGTACTTATCTTGCCTATCATGAAGGTCTCCACGCTGGTGTTGTAGCGCCGCTCGGCAATGCCGTCGGCCTGCTCGGCAATGTCCAGCTGGCGCGCCTGGTTGTTGAAGTTCTCCACGAGGAGGAAGATGTTCTGGTTGAAGTTCATCTGCTCCTGGCGTATCTGCGAGAGGACGACTTCGCGGTTGCTCTTGGCCACCTTCACCTGTCCGCGCCGCTTGCCCCAGTCCAGCAGGGGGATGGACACGCCTATCTCCACAATCTGGTTGTCGAGCAGGTTGCGGTACGAGCTGCTGAAGTCCCTGTTCTGCCCCGTGTAGCCTATGCTGGCAAAGAGGTCTATGCTCCTCAGGTTGCCCCGTGCCGTAGCCACCTGGTAGTCGGCCTCCAGCTGGCGGCGGCGTATGTTGTGGGCAAAGGAGTTGCGCTCCAGCGCCTTGTCGAGCACGTCCTTGTACTCCATGGTGAGGTGGGGCACCGATTCGGGCAGCACGGGGTTGAGCATCTCTTGCTCGGACACGCCCAGGAAGGAGCGCAGCTGGAACATCTGCGCGTTGAGGTTGCTCTCGGCCTCCGTCACGTCGGCCTGCCCCTGCAGGGCATTGAGCTTGAGTTGCAGCAGGTCGTTCTCCGATATCTGCCCCATCTTGCGCTTGGCTATGGCCACTTCATACAGCCGGTCGGCATTCTCCTTGTTCTGCCGCGCGGTGGCCAGGGTCTCCTTGGCCAAGAGCAGGTTGAAGAAGTAGGTTATGGTGGTCATGGTCACCTCCTCGGTGGCGGAGATGAACTCGGCCTTGGCCTCGGCATAGCGCACGGGCTCTATGCGGCGGTTCCACTTCAGGTTGTTTACCCCGAAGATGGGTTGCGTCAGCTCCAGCCCCACGGGGACGGACATGAACTGGCGGTTGCCCCCCCGGCCCAGCTGTTGCACGTAGTCCAGCGACGAGGTGAGCGACAGCGTGCCGCCGGTGAACCAGATGTTTTGGTTGATGGACAGTTCGCCGGACAGACCCAGCGTGTTGTTGCGCACGAAGGTGTACGAGCCGTCGGCATTCTGATACGAGCTGTACGACTTGTTGTAATTAGGAAGTGTTCCTGTGAAGTTCACCTCAGGCAGCAGGTCGGCGCGAAAGGTGCGGTATTCCCAATAGGCCGTTTTCAGTTCGTTGAGCGCCACGGCAGCGTCCACCGATTGTACGCGGGCCAGAGCTATGGCCTCGGCCAGTGTGATGTTCCGTTCGTATTGCAGGGAGTCTTGTCCTGCGGCCGGCATGGCGGGCAGCAGCAGGCAGGCGGCGGCTATGTACAGCAGTTTCTTTTTCATTTGTCTTATGGTTGGTTTTACTGCCATACGGAAATGCAAAGACCATGCCAACCGCTTCTGCGGCCTCCAGGGATGGGGTAGTGTTCGGAAGCGGACAACGGCGATGTCCGCTTCCGGACGGGGACGGGCACTCAGAGCATGCCTTTCGATGTGGGCAGCTCGTAGTGGTAGATGTCTCTGCGGACCGCCATCTTCAGCGCCCTTGCCAGTGCCTTGAAGATGCCCTCTATCTTGTGGTGCTCGTTCTCGCCGCGGGCCTGTATGTTCAGGTTCATGCGCGCCGTGTCGCTCAGCGACTTGAAGAAGTGGTGAAACATCTCCGTGGGCACGTCGCCGATGCGCTCGCGGCCGAAGGCGGCATCCCACACCAGCCACGGGCGTCCGCCAAAGTCAAGGCACACCTGGCACAGGCAGTCATCCATGGGCAGGGCGTAGCCGTAGCGCTCTATGCCCCGCTTGCTGCCCAGGGCTTGGTACAGGCATTCGCCCAGGGCCAGTGCGGTGTCTTCTATGGTGTGGTGCTCATCCACGTGCAGGTCGCCCTTGGTGCGGATGGTTAGGTCGAAGCCCCCATGCCGGCCTATCTGCTCCAGCATGTGGTCGAAGAAGCCGAGTCCGGTGGCTATGTCGCAATGCCCGTGTCCGTCCAGGTTGAGGGAGATGTAGACATCCGTCTCGTGCGTGGTGCGGCGCACTTCGGCGCGTCGCTCGCCGGCAAACAGGTATTCGCACACCTTGTCCCAGTCGTCCGTGGCAAGTGCGCAGGTGGCGAGCAGCTGCTCGCGCAGCGGGGAAGCCTCCAGCAGCTGCTTGTCCGGTTGCAGGAGGATGGCGCGGCACCCCAGGTTGAGGGCAAGCTCCACATCCGTGGCGCGGTCGCCAATGACGAAGCTGCCGGCCAGGTCGTAATCCTCGTTGTTCAGATATCGTGTCAGCATGCCCGTGCGCGGCTTTCGGGTGGGCGCATTGTCTTGCGGCATGGAGCGGTCTATGTAGATGGCGTCGAAGGTGATGCCTTCGCCTTCCAGCGTCTTCAACAGCAGGTTGTGGGCAGGCCAAAAAGTTTCTTCGGGAAACGAGGCGGTGCCCAGTCCGTCTTGGTTGGACACCATGACCAGCTCAAAGTCCAGTTTCTTCCGGATGAAGAACAGGTTGCGCATCACTTTAGGGTAAAACTCCAGCTTTTCCAGCGAGTCGAGTTGGTAGTCTACGGGGGGCTCGATGACCAGCGTGCCGTCCCGGTCTATGAAGAGTACTTTCTTTTTCATGTTGCTGATGTCTGTATTTCCGATGTGTTATAGCCGTTTCAAGGCCAGTTTTATCACTTGCTCCACGGGGGCGGCGGGGTCTTCCTGCATGATGCTTGCCACCACCTTTTGCGAGGCAGCCTGGGCAAACCCCAGCATGGTGAGGGCGGCTACTGCCTCTTCTTGTATTTCGGCATTGGCTGGGGGGAGCAGTCCGGGCACGTTGTCCATGCTGCCCGATGCGCCGCCTGCCTTAATCTTGTCTTTCAAGTCCACAATGATGCGCTGGGCGGTCTTCAGCCCGATACCCTTCACTGTTTTCAGCAAGTTGGCATTGCCCGAGCTGATGACGTTGACGAGTTCGGAGGGAGACAGCGCCGAAAGTATCATGCGTGCCGTGTTTCCCCCGATGCCCGACACGGAGATGAGCAGCAAGAACAGCTCCCGCTCTTGCTTGTCGGCAAAGCCATACAGGTTGTAGGCGTCTTCGCGTATGGCCTCGTACACGTAGAGTTTACATTCCTTTTTGCCTTGTATGGCCGAGTAGGTGTTCAGCGAGATGTTCAAGGCATAGCCCACCCCCCGGCAGTCTACCACGGCTACGGCAGGGCTCAACTCGTCCAGTTCTCCTTTTACATATTCTATCATAAAGTGCTTCCTTTAAAGTTTTCGGCGGCTAATATAGTGAAAAAGCTGATATTTCTGTGAAAAAAGACCCCTGTATTCGATTGTTTCATGGAGAAATGATTATTTTTGCGCCCGATTTATGGAAAACTGATAAGTATATTCAATAGAAGTTATGAAAAAAGTTAGAGCAGCCATCGTTGGTTATGGCAATATCGGGCACTATGTGCTCCAAGCGCTTCAGGCAGCCCCCGACTTTGAGGTAGCCGGCATTGTACGCCGCGCCGGTGCTGAGAACCGCCCCGAAGAGCTTAACAATTATCCGGTAGTAAAAAACATCACAGAGCTGGAGGCGGTCGATGTGGCCATCCTCTGCACGCCCACCCGCAGCGTGGAAAAGTATGCCAAGGAAATCCTGGCCTTGGGCATCCACACGGTAGACAGTTTCGACATCCACACGGGCATTGCCGACTTGCGCCGCACGCTCGATGCAGAGGCCAAAGCCCACAACACGGTGTCCATCATCTCGGCCGGATGGGATCCGGGCAGCGACTCTGTGGTACGCACTTTGCTGGAGGCTATTGCTCCCAAAGGCATCACCTATACCAACTTTGGCCCGGGCATGAGCATGGGGCACACGGTGGCCGTCAAGGCAATAGATGGCGTGCAGGCCGCCCTCTCTATGACGATCCCCACCGGCACCGGCATACACCGCCGCATGGTCTACATAGAGCTGAAAGAAGGCTATGACTTTGCGCAAGTGGCCGCCGCCATCAAGGCCGACCCCTACTTTGCCAACGATGAGACACACGTGCAGCAAGTGCCTAGCGTAGATGCCTTGCTCGACATGGGGCATGGCGTGAACCTTACGCGCAAAGGCGTTTCGGGTAAGACGCAAAACCAGCTGTTCGAGTTCAACATGCGTATCAACAACCCGGCGCTCACCGCTCAAGTCCTGGTGTGCGTGGCACGCGCCGCCATGCGTCAGCAGCCCGGATGCTACACCATGATAGAAATCCCCGTCATCGACCTCTTGCCGGGCGAACGTGAGGAGTGGATTTCCCACTTGGTGTAACCGCCTCTTTTTGGGAGACACTATTTTCCCCGGTTTCCGATAATGCCTGGAAGCCGGGGATTTTTTTTGCCCGACCCATTCCTGTTTGATAAAAAGTATGTACAAAATTCTCTTCAAAGTCGTTCCAAATTCGCTCTTTGTTCGCTTCTATAGCGACAAGAGAAGAACGAACTTGGTACGAACTTGGTACGACTATGGTACGAACCGGATTCCTACCGGGTCCTAAAACGAACGAAAAATAATAAATGTTGACAATGTGAAAGGAACTGGAATTTTTGCTTGGCACAGCATTGCGAAAGCACCATTTGTCACTTTTGCGGGGAATGCAATGTTAAAGTTTCTTATTATGTAAGAGAAAGGCGCATTTTTGCGGCTTTCCTACATTTTATGGGCAAAAATAAACGTTGAAAAAGTTGCGTATTTCAAAAAAATGTCAGACTTTTGTAAAGTCTTAGACAAATATATTTTTAGAAGTACCCCTAACCAGTTAATTCGATGAGTGATTTAGAAAACAAGGCACAAGAACAGGAACAGCCGAAAAAACGTCCTTATAACTTGCGCGAGAAGAAAGAAAAGGATGCGGCTTATAGGTCGCTGATACGCCCGGAGTTGGCAGACGAGTTGTATGACAAGATTCTGAATATCATTGTTGTGCAGAAGAAGTATAGAGATCCGGATTATTCCGCAAAAGATTTGGCCAAGGAGTTGCAGACGAATACGCGCTACCTCTCGGCTGTAGTCAATTCGCGCTTCGGGATGAACTATTCGTGCTTGCTGAATGAATATCGGGTGAAAGACGCCATGCACTTGCTGACGGACAAACGTTATGCCGACAAGAATGTGGAGGAAATCAGCACGATGGTAGGATTTGCCAATCGCCAATCGTTTTATGCGGCTTTTTACAAGAATGTGGGCGAAACGCCCAACGGCTACCGTAAAAGGCATGCGGAGAAAAAGAAATAATGAATTGGGTTTATAAAGGGAAAGAAAGGAAATATTCCTAAGGCTACGGGCTGCGGAATACTTCCTTTTTCTCTGTTTAGAGCCCGCTTTTTAGAACTGATTATAGCTTATGAAAAAACATTTCGCGGCTATGGCCGCTTCATTGGCCTTGCTGGCATCGTGCGGGGAGGGTACCGACAAAACTATGGACAATACAGGAAATTTTGATTATACAGTGGAACAGTTTGCAGACTTACAGATACTTCGTTATCGCGTGCCCGGTTTCGAGAATTTGTCGCTCCGGCAGAAGGAGCTGGTGTATTACCTGACGGAGGCGGCCTTGCAGGGGCGCGACATTTTGTTTGACCAGAATGGCAAGTACAACCTGGCTATCCGCCGGATGCTGGAAGCCGTGTATGTCAATTACAAAGGAAATAGGGATGCTGCCGACTTCAAGGCCATGGAGGTTTACTTGAAGCGGGTGTGGTTCTCCAACGGCATACACCATCATTATGGCAGCGACAAGTTTGTGCCCGGCTTCAGTCCGGAGTTCTTCCGGCAGGCGCTGGAGTCGGTAGACGCGTCGTTGCTGCCGCTGGCCCAGGGACAGACGCTGGAGCAGTGGTGCGAGGAAGTGTTCCCGGTGATTTTCGACCCTTCGGTCATGCCCAAGCGGGTGAATCAGGCTGCCGGTGAGGACTTGATATTGACGTCGGCCAGCCATTACTATGACGGCGTGACTCAGGCCGAGGCCGAGGCCTTCTATGCTGCCATGAAGAACCCGGCAGACGAGACGCCGGTGTCCTACGGCTTGAACAGCCGCCTGGTGAAGGTCGACGGCAAGCTGCAAGAGCGTGTGTGGAAGGTGGGCGGCCTTTACGGGCAAGCCATCGAGAAGATAGTGTATTGGCTGAAGAAGGCCGAGGAGGTGGCTGAAAACGAGCAGCAGAAAGCAGTCATCGGCAAGCTGGTAGAGTTTTATGAGACGGGCGATTTGAAGGCGTTTGACGACTATGCCATCCTGTGGGTGAAGGACGTCAACTCGCTGGTAGACTTTGTGAATGGCTTTACCGAAACTTATGGCGATCCCTTGGGACTGAAGGCCAGCTGGGAGTCCATAGTGAATTTCAAGAATCTGGAGGCCACGCGCCGCACGGAGGTCATCAGCAGCAACGCCCAGTGGTTTGAAGACCACTCGCCGGTGGACAGCCGCTTCAAGAAGGAGGAGGTGAAGGGCGTGTCGGCCAAGGTAATCACGGCGGCCATCTTGGGCGGTGACCTGTATCCGTCCACGGCCATCGGCATCAACCTGCCCAACTCCAACTGGATTCGCAGCGTGCACGGCTCAAAATCGGTCACCATAGGCAACATTACGGATGCCTACAACAAGGCGGCACATGGCAACGGATTTAATGAAGAATTTGTGTACAGCGCCGACGAGCTGGCCTTGATAGACAAGTATGCCGACCTGACGGACGAACTGCACACCGACCTGCACGAATGCCTGGGCCATGGCTCGGGCAAGATGCTTCCGGGCGCCGATGCCGACAGTCTGAAGGCCTATGGTTCCACGATTGAGGAGGCGCGTGCCGACCTGTTTGGCCTCTACTACGTGGCCGACGCCAAGCTCCTCGAACTGGGCCTGCTGCCCGATGCCGATGCCTACAAGGCGCAGTATTACACCTACATGATGAACGGACTGATGACGCAGCTGGTGCGCATTGAGCCGGGCAAGGACATCGAAGAGGCACACATGCGCAACCGCCAGCTCATTGCCCGCTGGGCCTACGAACAGGGCAAGGCCGACAAGGTGGTGGAACTGGTGAAGAAAGACGGGAAGACCTACGTCAAGATAAACGACTACGGGAAACTGCGCGCACTGTTCGGCCAACTGCTGGCCGAGGTGCAGCGCGTCAAGTCGACGGGCGACTATGCCGCCGCCCGCCAGCTGGTGGAGACGTATGCCGTGAAGGTAGACCCCGCCCTTCACGCCGAGGTGCTGGAGCGCTACAGGCGGCTCAACCTGGCCCCCTACAAGGGCTTCGTCAACCCCCGCTATGAGGCCGTCAAGGATGCCGGAGGTAACATTACTGACGTAAAGGTGAGCTACAGCGAAGGCTACGCCGAGCAGATGCTGCGCTACAGCCGCGATTATTCCAATCTGCCCTCCGTGAACTGACGCCATTCCCCCTCCCGGCACCCTGAATAGGCCACTCCAAAGACTGCGAATAGCTCTATTCAAACACCTTGGAGCGACCTATTCAAGCACCTTGGGGCGGCCGCTCCAAACTTCCGGGAGGCCGGGGAAGGGCTAAACCCGATAAAAAACATCATCCCAATGGACCTGCACGAACAACTGAAAGACATCAAGACACAGCTGCGCCTGTCGATGAACGGCGCCGTATCTCAAAGCATGCGCGAGAAAGGGCTCGTCTACCACCTCAACTTCGGTGTAGAGTTGCCGCGCATCAAGGCCATCGCCTCGGGCTACGCCAAAGACCATGCCCTGGCGCAAGCCTTGTGGAAGGAAGACATCCGCGAGTGCAAGATACTGGCCGGACTGCTGCAGCCGGTGGAGACCTTCTTGCCCGAGATAGCCGACATTTGGGTGGATGACATCCGCAACATCGAGCTGGCCGAGCTGACCAGTATGAACTTGTTCCAACATCTGCCTTATGCCCCGGCCAAGTCCTTTCAGTGGATAGCCGACGAGCGCGAATACCCCCAGGTGTGCGGCTACCAGACGCTGGCCCGCCTGCTGATGCGCGGCGACGCCCTGATGGACGGGCGCGCCGCTAACGAGTTCCTCGACCAGGCAGTGTCGGCCTTCCTCTCAGGCCCCTACCACGTGCGCAGCGCCTCCGGAGCGGCCATCCGCCGCTTCATGCAGCAAGGCGAAGGCAACGCCTTCCTCGTGTGCCGCCGGGTGGAGCGGCTGGAAGCTTCGCCCGTGGAGGCGGAACAAATGCTGTATAATATGGTGAAAGACGAGCTGGACGCGTAAATTTTCCCCGCAATACATTTGCTTTCCACAAAAAAGGCTTAACTTTGTTCGCTGTTAAAAAAACACGTTGCACGCACTCAATTATGGAAAGCCAGCAGGTAAAAGATACAGTCCGGCAGATATTCACCGAATATCTGAACGCCAACGGGCATCGCAAGACGCCCGAACGTTATGCCATACTCGACACGATATACTCCATCGAAGGGCATTTCGACATCGACACGCTGTACTCACTGATGGCCGACCAAGAGAACTTCCGCGTCAGCCGCGCCACGCTCTACAACACCATCATCCTGCTCATCAACGCACGGCTGGTCATCAAGCACCAGTTTGGCAATTCATCCCAATACGAGAAAAGCTATAACCGCGACACACACCATCACCAGATATGCACCCAGTGCGGCAAGGTCGTGGAGTTTCAAAATGAAGAACTCCAGCGCGCCATTGCCGACACGAAGCTGAGCCGGTTCAGCCTGTCGCATTATTCCCTCTACCTGTATGGGCTGTGCAGCAAGTGCGAGCGTGCCAACAAACGGAAAAAAAACAATAATAATAACCATCATAAAAAAGAAAAATGAAAGTAGACGTACTATTAGGATTACAATGGGGCGACGAAGGCAAAGGCAAGGTCGTCGATGTCTTGACCCCGCGATACGATGTCGTGGCTCGCTTTCAGGGAGGCCCCAATGCCGGGCATACGCTGGAGTTTGAAGGACAGAAATACGTGCTCCGCTCCATCCCTTCCGGCATATTCCAGGGCGATAAGATAAACATCATCGGTAACGGGGTGGTATTGGACCCAGCTCTGTTCAAAGCTGAGGCCGAAGCATTGGAGGCTTCCGGCCACAACCTGAAAGAACGTTTGCACATCTCCAAGAAGGCCCACCTCATTCTGCCTACCCACCGCTTGCTGGATGCCGCTTACGAGGCAGCCAAGGGAGACGCCAAGGTGGGAACCACAGGCAAGGGCATCGGCCCCACTTATACGGATAAAGTCAGCCGCAACGGTTTGCGTGTGGGTGACATCTTGCACGATTTTGATAAGAAATACGCGGCTGCCAAGGCCCGCCACGAGCAGATACTGAAAAGCTTGAACTACAGCTACGACCTCTCCGAACTGGAGAAGGCTTGGTTTGAAGGCATTGAATACCTCAGGCAATTCCAGTTGGTGGATAGCGAGCATGAGATAAACTTCCTGCTGGCTTCCGGAAAGTCTGTGTTGTGCGAGGGTGCACAAGGCACTATGCTCGACGTGGACTTCGGATCTTATCCCTTCGTCACTTCTTCCAATACCATCTGTGCGGGAGCCTGCACAGGCTTGGGCGTTGCCCCGAACAAGATTGGCGATGTATACGGTATATTCAAGGCCTATTGCACCCGCGTAGGTGCCGGGCCTTTCCCCACCGAACTGTTTGATGAGACGGGCGACAAGATAGGCGCCTTGGGGCATGAGTTTGGCGCGGTGACGGGGCGCAAGCGCCGTTGCGGCTGGATAGACTTGGTGGCCTTGAAATATGCGGTCATGATAGACGGCGTGACCAAGCTGATTATGATGAAAAGTGATGTGCTCGACTCCTTTGAGACCATCAAGGCTTGCGTGGCCTATAAGGTGGATGGCGAGGAAATAGACTACTTCCCGTTTGACATAAAGGAAGGCAATCTTGAACCTGTCTACGTGGAGTTGCCCGGCTGGAAGACGGATATGACGAAGATGCAGAGCGAGGACGAATTTCCGGAAGAATTCAACGCCTACCTCTCCTTCCTTGAAGAGCAGCTGGGCGTGCCCATCAAGATAGTGTCCGTAGGACCCGACCGCGAGCAGACAATTGAGCGCTATCTCGAGGACGATTGATATCATAATAATAAATAGGCTGCATAGGAAGATGCGGTAAGCCCCGCAGAGCTCTCTATGCAGCTTTTTTCTAAATCTTTGCACAATGAAGACACGACATTTGCTTACCCTGTTGCTTTTATCCATTCTCAAGCCTCTTCCCTTTAAAGCGCAAAGCCCTTGCCTTTCCGAGGAGAACCTGCGCTCTCGTCAAGACTTTCGCGACGCCAAGTTCGGCATCTTCCTGCATTGGGGGCTTTACAGCATGCTGGCCACCGGCGAGTGGACCATGACAAACAATAACCTGAATTACCGTGAATATGCCAAGCTGGCGGGAGGCTTTTATCCCTCCAAGTTCGATGCCGCCCGTTGGGTGTCGGCCATCAAGGCATCGGGAGCCAAGTACATCTGCTTTACAAGCCGCCACCATGAGGGCTTTTCCATGTTCCACACCCGGTATTCCGATTATAACATTGTAGATGCTACGCCTTTTAAGCGCGATGTACTGAAGGAATTGGCCGATGAGTGCCATAAGCAGGGCATACGGCTGCACTTGTATTATTCGCACATCGATTGGTATCGCGAGGATGCTCTTTGGGGGCGGACAGGGCGCGGGACAGGCAGACCCAATCCGGAGGGGAACTGGGACTCTTATTATCAGTTCATGAATAACCAGCTGACAGAGTTGCTGACCAACTACGGAAAGATTGGTGCCATTTGGTTTGACGGGTGGTGGGACCAAGACCAAAACCCCGACTTCGATTGGCATTTGCCGGAGCAGTATGCCTTGATACATCGCCTGCAACCGGCTTGCCTGGTAGGCAATAACCATCACCAGACGCCCTTTGAGGGTGAAGACATCCAAATCTTTGAGCGAGACCTACCCGGTGAGAACAAAGCCGGCTTGTCGGGGCAAGACATCAGTTCGTTGCCTTTGGAGACTTGCGAAACGATGAACGGCATGTGGGGATATAAGATAACCGACCAGAACTATAAATCGCCCGAGACCTTGATTCATTACTTGGTAAGGGCTGCCGGAAGAGACGCCAACCTCTTGCTGAACATCGGCCCGCAACCCGATGGCGAACTGCCTGCAGTGGCATTGGATCGCTTGGAGCAGGTGGGCAAGTGGATGCAGGTGTATGGCGAAACCATTTATGGCACCCGTGGCGGGTGTGTTGCCCCCCATCCTTGGGGAGTGACCACCCAAAAAGAAGATAAACTGTATGTACACATTCTGGACCTGCAAGACAAATCCCTCTTTTTGCCTTTGGAAGGGGTGAAGGTGAAGCGGGCTGTAGACTTTGTTACCCGGCGTCCGGTGAAAATGCAGCGATGCAAAGATGGCATCTTAATACAATTGGAAGAAGTACCCACGGACATAGACAAGGTGGTAGAGCTGGAAATCAGTTGATTTTAGCTAATTCTTCCTAAAAGATAAGAGGGAAGGCCTGCATCTTCATCCTTTCCTTTTACTTTTGGCAAACTATTTGTCACGTGTGATTGTGATAATACAATTGTTTACTAACCAAATGAAAGAAAAATTATGGGAACAGGAATGATAGGCTTGCAGTGGATTATCTTTATCGGCGTAGCCATTATCAGTTGGCTGGTGCAGATGAACCTGCAAAGCAAGTTTAAGAAATTCTCTAAAGTGCCGATGACCGGTGGCATGACGGGACGTGATGTGGCCTTGAAGATGCTTCACGACAATGGCATTTATGACGTGACGGTGACGCATACCCCGGGACACTTGACCGACCACTACAACCCGATGAATAAGACGGTGAACCTAAGTGAGGATGTTTACTCGGGCAATAGCATCATGGCTGCCGCGGTGGCTGCCCACGAGTGCGGGCATGCAGCGCAACACGCCCGTGCCTATGCGCCACTGAAAATGCGTAGCGCGCTGGTGCCGGTGGTATCGTTTGCTTCGCAATGGATGACGTGGCTGCTGTTGGGTGGCATCTTGCTGCTGAATACCTTCCCGCAATTGTTGTTGGCCGGCATCATCCTTTTTGCCACGACCACGTTGTTCAGCTTCATCACCTTGCCGGTAGAGATTAATGCCAGCCAGCGTGCATTGTCGTGGCTGAGCAGTGCCGGGTTGACCAATTCGTATAATCATGGCCAGGCAGAATCGGCTTTGCGTGCCGCCGCTTATACCTATGTGGTGGCTGCTTTGGGCTCGCTGGCTACGTTGATATATTATGTCATGATATTCATGGGGCGTCGTGAGTAATGGCATTGCAACCCGTTGAGAGGGGAGAAAAAAGCATGATAAGAGGTGCGCTGTGGCTTTGGCCCAGTGCACTTCTTGCTTTTTGGGGGGAGGTAAGAAGAATTTTTTTCTGTTTTTCTTCGCTTTTCCTATTTCCTTCCAGATTCGCGTTCTTTCTTTGCATCAGAAAACAATAGAATCATTGAATATTAACCCTTAAAAAACAAAGCAGTATGAAAAAGTTATTTTTATTATTAGTGAGTGTGTTTACGATGCAAGTGGCAATGGCTGACAATGACAAGCCGGTAACCTTTGAACAATTGCCGCAGGCTGCACAGGCGTTTATCAAGCAGAATTTCGCCGACAGGGAGATTGCATTTGCCAAGGTAGACAAGGATTGGTTTGATGCAACGTATGACGTGTTGTTTACCAACGGGGAGAAACTGGAGTTCAACAAGAAGGGCGAATGGAAGGAAATGCAGTGCAAGCTTAACTCTGTGCCCGAAAAGGCGCTTCCGGCCGCTATCGTGAAGTTTGTAAACGATAAGTATCCCGGTGCTAAGGTAATCTCTATCGAGAAAGACCGTTACGAGTATGAAGTGAAGCTTTCCAACTTTTGGGAGATAACCTTCGACTTGCAGTTCAATGTCATCGACTTGGATCGTGACGACAATTGATGCGTCTGTCTGCGCATAATATATATAGATAGGTATGAAAATCCCGGCGCGTTATCTCAACGTGCCGGGATTCTTTTTAGACATACATGTGTAAAGAATGAATGCAGAGTCTGTCTTTATTTATCTGATGAATAACAGCTCGCGATACTTGGGCAGTGTCCACATCTGGTCGTCTACGATGAGCTCCAGCTTGTCTATGTGGTAGCGTATCTGCTCCAGCATAGGCTCTATGGTGTCGTGGTAGGCGATGGCTTTGTCCCGCTCGCCGGCAATCTTGTTGGCCACCTTGCGGGCTTCGACCATGGCGTCTACATGCTCCTTGATGTAGCTGGTGTGCTCGGCAATCTTGCAGATAATGGCCACGTTCTCGGCCGAAAGCTTGTCGGCCTGTTCGGGCGGGAAGAGGCCTTTCAGCTTGTAGACGTTGTCTATCAACTTCGTCTGGTACTCGGTGGCCACGGGGACGATGTGGTTCATCACCAGGTCGCCCAGCACGCGGGCTTCTATCTGTATCTTCTTGGTGTAGGTTTCCCACTTCACTTCGTTGCGGGCTTCCAGTTCCTTGCGGGTCATCACGCCAGTCGACTCGAACATGCGGATGCTTTCCGGCGAGAGGTAGCGGTCGAAGATGAGCGGGCAGCTGGTCTCGCAGTCCAGCCCCCGGCGTTCGGCCTCGGCTTTCCACTCGTCGCTATAGCCGTTGCCGTCGAAGCGGATGGGCTTGCACTCCTTGATGTAGCGCCGGATGACCTGGATGATGGCCGACAGCTTCTGCTCGCCCTTGGCCATGAGGGCATCTACATCGTTCTTGAAATCGGTGAGCTGCTCGGCCATGGCGGCGTTGAGAGCTATCATGGCACTGGCGCAGTTGGCCTCCGAGCCTACGGCACGGAACTCGAAGCGGTTGCCCGTGAAGGCAAAGGGCGAGGTGCGGTTGCGGTCGGTGTTGTCGATGAGCAGTTCGGGTATCTGCGGGATGTCCAGCTTCATGCCGTGCTTGCCGCCGAGGGCCACGAGTTCGTCCATGGTGCTGTCTTCCATGTGGTCGAGCACCCGGCTGAGTTGTGTGCCCAGGAAGGACGAGATGATGGCGGGCGGTGCCTCGTTGGCTCCCAAGCGGTGGGCGTTGGTGGCGCTCATGATGGAGGCCTTGAGCAGGCCGTTGTGGCGGTAGACGGCCATCAGCGTGTTCACCACGAAGGTGATGAAGCGCAGGTTCTCCTCGGCTGTCTTGCCGGGGGCCATGAGCAGGATGCCGGTGTCGGTGCCCAGCGACCAGTTGTTGTGCTTGCCGCTTCCGTTGACGCCCTTGAAGGGCTTCTCGTGCAGCAGTACGCGGAAGCCGTGGGTGCGGGCCACCTTGCGCATCAGCGACATGATGAGCATGTTGTGGTCTACCGCCAGGTTGCATTCCTCGAAGATGGGGGCCAGCTCAAACTGGTTGGGCGCCACCTCGTTGTGACGGGTCTTCAGGGGGATGCCCAGCTCCAGGGCCTGTATCTCGAGGTCTTTCATGAAGGCGGCCACGCGGGTGGGGATGGCGCCGAAGTAGTGGTCTTCGAGCTGCTGGTTCTTCGAGGCTTCGTGGCCCATCAGCGTGCGGCCGGTGAGCAGCAGGTCGGGGCGGGCAGCGTAGAGACCCTCATCGACCAGAAAGTATTCTTGCTCCCAGCCCAGGTAGGCCATCACCTTCTTCACGTCGGGGTTGAAGTAGTGGCACACCTCGCTGGCTGCCTTGTTCACGGCGCGCAGGGCCTTGAGCAGGGGGGCTTTATAGTCCAGCGGCTCGCCGGTGTAGGCTATGAAGACGGTGGGGATGCACAGCGTGTCGTCTACCACAAAGACGGGCGACGAGGGGTCCCAGGCCGAGTATCCGCGTGCCTCGAAGGTGTTGCGTATGCCGCCGTTGGGGAAGCTCGATGCGTCGGGCTCCTGCTGCACGAGCAGCTTGCCGGAGAATTCCTCCATCATGCCGCCTTTGCCGTCGTGCTCCACAAAGGCATCGTGCTTCTCGGCCGTGCCTTCGGTGAGGGGCTGAAACCAGTGGGTGTAGTGCGTGGCGCCCAGCTCCATGGCCCAGCGCTTCATGCCGGCGGCCACCTGGTCGGCCACGTCGCGGTCCAAGGCGGCGCCGTTGTCCATGGCGTCGGTCAGGCGTTGGTACACCTTGGTGGGCAGGTACTTGAACATCTTCTCGCGGTTGAACACATACTTTCCGAAGTATTCGCTCGGGCGTTCCTCCGGGATGTGCACTGCGGCCGGCTTGGTTTGGAACGCTTTTTCTACAACTCTGAATCTTAATGTAGTCATAATGAATAGGTTTGAATAGTGTTTAAAATGAATAATGTATGTCTTTTGTCTTATGTCGTAAGGGTTGCTGTAGCCGACCCTTAAGGGTCTCTGTGCCCAACCCTTAAGGGTCTCCGTGTCTGACCCTCAAGGGTCATCGTCCCCAACCCTTAAGGGTCATCGTCCCTAACCCTTAAGGGTCGCTGTCAAGGGCCACAGTGGGTCGTTATGGTGACCCACTGTGGGTCGTCGTCAAGGGTCACTGTGGGTCGTTGCCAAGGGTCACTGTGACCCTTTGTCAAGGGTATCTGATACTCTTCGTCAACAGTATCAGATACCCTTCATCAGCAGTATCAGATACCCTTGTCCATCATCTGTTGTAGGCCGATTCGCCGTGCTCGTAGATGTCCAGGCCTTCTTCTTCCACACGCTTGTCTACGCGGATGCCCACCAGCTTGTCCGTCACCTTAAAGAGGATGAAGGTCATCAGCGCGCTGAAGGCTATGGAGATGACGGTGGCCAGCAACTGCACGCCCAGCTGGTGCCAGTCGCCATAGAGGGCGCCCTCTACGCCGCCTTCGCCCGAGATGAACTGCGTGGCAAACACACCCGTCAGCACCGAGCCCACGATGCCCCCGATGCCGTGCACGCCAAAGGCGTCCAGCGTGTCGTCATAGCCCAGCTTGGGCTTCACCACGGCCACCATGTAGAAGCATACCATAGACGAGATGAGCCCGATGCAGATGGCTCCCGCAATGTCCACCGTTCCGGCTGCCGGGGTGATGGCCACCAGTCCGGCCACGGCGCCCGTGCAGGTGCCCACGGTGGTAGGCTTCTTGTTGTGCACCCAGTCTATCACCATCCAGGTGAGGGCGGCCACGCAGGTGGCCAGGTGGGTGACGAGGAAGGCATTGGCAGCCAGCCCGTCGGCACACAGCCCGCTTCCGGCATTGAAGCCAAACCAGCCCAGCCACAGGAAGGCCGTGCCCATGAAGACGAAGGTGACGTTGTGGGGCGTCATGGGGTGTCCCACACGGTAGTCGCTACGCTTGCCCACCATCAGCGCCATCACCAGGGCCGAGATGCCGGCGTTGATGTGCACCACCGTGCCTCCGGCAAAGTCGATGGCCCCCATCTGCTGCAGGAAGCCTCCGCCCCACACCCAGTGGGCCATGGGCAGGTAGACCAGCACGCTCCACAGCACGGTGAATACCAGGAAGCCGGCAAACTTCACCCGCTCGGCAAACGAGCCCAGTATCAGGGCTGGGGTGATGATGGCAAACATGCACTGGAACAGCACGAAGATGAGCTCCGGTATCTGCCCCGTCGTCAGCGAGTCGAGCGTGATGCCGCGCAGCAGCACCTTGTCGAATCCGCCTATCACGGCCCCCAGCGGGTTGCCGCTGTCCATGAGGCTCGTGCCAAACACGAAGCTGTAGCCAAAGGCCACCCAGATGATGCTGACGATGCCCACGATGAGCAGGCTCTGCATCACGATGCTCAGCACGTTCTTCTGCCTCACTAGTCCGCCATAAAACAAGGCTATGCCGGGGATGGTCATCAACAAGACCAGTATGGTGGCAACAATCACCCAGGCAGTGTTGCCGGTATCGAGTAATAGAGTAGTTGTATCCATAGTTCTTATCTTTTTAAATGTGTGTGTATTACGTGTTGCTTATTTCTCCAGCTCGGCGTTGTAGAGCGAGATGTCGCCCCGCTCGCCGGTGCGTATGCGGATGGAGTCGTCCACGGGGATGATGAAGATGCGCCCGTCGCCTATCTCGCCGGTGCGTGCGGCCTGCATGATGGCTTTCACGGTCTTCTCCACATTCTTGTCGCGCACCACGATGGAGAGCATGATGCGCTCTATGGAGCTGGTGTCGTACATCACTCCGCGGTAGATTCTTCCTTCGCGGGTCTTCCCGATGCCGCGCACGTCGTAGTACGAAAACCACTCGATGTCGGCGGCCAGCAGTGCCTCCTTGACGTCTTCAAAGCGGCTTCTGCGGATGATTGCTTCAATCTTCTTCATAACGATTCTTTTGTGTTGGGGTTGAAAAAATGTGTTATCCTGAATCTCCTTACCTCAAGCTTAGGTTATGCTGATAGTCATGTCTGATATTGTAGATGAATGCTTAGAAGCCCACGCCGAACACGAAGTACGCGCCTTCGGTGGCCGGATTCCAGATGGCCCGTGCGAAGATGGGGAACGAGTAGTTGTCTGTCACCCTAATCTCCTTGGCTGCCCCTATGCTGACGTCTGTCACCTCGAAGCCGTTGGCGCCGCCGTTATAGAAGGTATTTGCCCAAGGCGTTGCGCCCACCGATGCCGACCAGTCCAGTCCGCCCAGGCTGAAGGGAGCCGTCAGGTTGAAGTAGGAAGAGTAGGCACGGTTGCCGTCGGTGTTCACGCCATCGTTTCCGGCAAAGTTGGTGTACCAGTTGGCAGAGAGGAAGCCGAAGTCATAGCCCACCTGCGCCTCGAACACGTGTGCCGTGTTCCCGGCCCCGTAGTGGAAGTAGCCCGGTCCGTTGTTGAACCAATAGTCGGTGACCGACACACTGAAGCCCTTTGCGGCATAGCCCAATGTCAGGTCGAACTCTTTGGTGTCGTCCTTGCTGAAGCCTGCGGAGCCCCAAGCAGTCAGTGAGAAACCCCGGTAGCCGATGGACAATGTGGGCTGAACGCTGACGTTGCCCAGGTCTTGCCCGCGCCAGATGTAGCCGCTTACCACGTCGGCACCCACGTTCACTTCCACTTTGTCTTGCGCCGTTGCTGGTATCGCCAGTGCCAGCGATGCCAATGCCAAGAGTCTTTTTGCCTTTGTTTCCATACTGTTCTCTTTTTACGTTAGAATAAACTTACCTTTTGATATATGCATGCACTTTATTATATACATTTTATTTGCTATATTGATGATGTTATTTCTTTTTTCAATGATTACGATGCAAAATTACGACAATATGATTTATTGTATTAAGGAATTCGTCATTTACTTTAAAAGTTTTTAAAGGTGATTCCTATTTGATAGGCTGCTGTCTGTATTTAGTTTCAATCTGTAAGTAATATCTTGCTATTTCTTTCAATGCGGTACTTGATTAAAGGAAGAAAAAACAAAGAGGCTGCACCGGGAATGATGTTCCGGTGCAGCCTCGTATGCTGAAATCGGGTATGTGCCGTGTAGGCATTAAGCCCATTTGCGGATGCGTTCCATGGCTTCCATGCAGTCTTCGTGCGTGCCGAAAGCAGTGAGCCTGACGTATCCCTCTCCGCTGGGGCCGAAGCCCACGCCCGGCGTGACGACCAGGTGTGCCTCGTAGAGCAGGCGGTCGAAAAACTTCCACGAGGTCATGCCCTCCGGCGCTTTCACCCACAGGTAGGGCGCGTTTACTCCGCCGAATACCTGGAAGCCCATCTTCTGCAAGCCTTCGCGCATCGACCTTGCGTTGTCTTGATAGTAGGCAATGGTGTCTTTCACCTGCCTCTGTCCCTCTGCCGAATAGACGGCTTCGGCGCCGCGCTGGGTGATGTAGCTGGTGCCGTTGAACTTGGTGCACTGGCGGCGGTTCCACAGGGGGTTAAGCGCAATGCGTTCGCCCTCCAGCGTGGCGGCTGTCACTTCCTTGGGAACCACGGTGTATCCGCACCTCACGCCGGTGAATCCGGCCGTCTTGCTGAAGCTGCGGATTTCGATGGCCACCTTCTTTGCGCCGCGTATCTCGTAGATGCTGTGGGGCACGTCGGGCTCGGTGATGAAGGCTTCGTAGGCGGCATCAAATACTATCAGCGTGTCGTTGGCCAGGGCGTAGTCCACCCATTTCTTTAGTTGCGCATGGGTTAGGGTAGTTCCCGTGGGGTTGTTGGGGTAGCACAGGTAAATCAAGTCTACCCGATGGTCGGGGATGGCCGGCACAAACTGGTTTTCGGCCGTGCAGGGCAGGTAGGTGACGTTGCTCCATTTGCCGTCTTCGCCCAGCACGCCCGAGCGGCCGCACATGATGTTGCTGTCCACGTACACGGGATAAACGGGGTCGGTAATGGCCATGCTGTTGTCCCAGCGCAGCAGCTCGCCTATGTTGCCCGTATCACTTTTCGCCCCGTCGCTCACGAAGACTTCGGAGGGCGACAGGCTGATGCCGTGCGGGGCAAAGTCGTGCTTGATGATGGCATTGATAAGGAAGTCATAGCCCTGCTCCGGGCCGTATCCGTGAAACGTTTCGGCCGAAGCCATCTCGTCTACCGCACGGTGCATAGCCTCGATGCAGGCCTGCGGAAGGGGGCGGGTAACGTCGCCAATGCCCAGGCGGATGAGCCGTGCTTCGGGATGCGTCACCTTGAAGGCATTTACCCTTTTGGCTATGTCCGAAAAGAGGTAGTTGCCACGTAGTTTTAAGAAGTGTTCGTTT
Source organism: uncultured Bacteroides sp. (assembly GCA_949288715.1). GTDB lineage: Bacteria > Bacteroidota > Bacteroidia > Bacteroidales > Bacteroidaceae > Bacteroides. Next base: position 126,000 of record CASELH010000002.1, read on the forward strand.
ATTAAAGCCATGTCGACTGTATTATATTTTATTGATTATTAATAGTATGGCGTTGCTTTGCTGGCGTTGAAACGCTACCATGCCGGGGTTGAAACGCTACCGCGCTGGCCTTGGAACGCTACCCGGGCAGGGTTGAAGCAACGCCGCAGCAGGCTAAGGCAGCCGTTTTCCGGGTCATTCATCAGCAGGCTCCTCTATTTCCCCTTCAAAGACGAACGCGGCAGGGCCCGACATCAAGACATGCCTGGTCTGCAAGTCCTTGGAGATGCGCAAGGTACCTCCGTCCATGACTACATCGGCCCGGGTGTTGCACCGCCCGGAGGCTTGTGCCGCCGCAAACGAGGCGCAGGCGCCTGTGCCGCAAGCCAGCGTGATGCCCGAGCCGCGTTCCCATACCCGCATGCGCAGGCGGTCCGTGTCCAGCTGTTGCACAAACTCCACGTTGACCCTGCCTTCGGGCATGGCTCCCTGCTCCAGCCGGGGGCCGATGGAGGGAAGGTCGACCTTCTGGATGTCGTCCACAAAAATCACTACGTGCGGATTGCCCATGTTGACGAACCAGGCGTCACCAAGCCCGGCAAACTTTCCGGACAAGGCCAGCTGATGCACTACGACGGGCTCGCCCATATCGACCGTAACAGCTTGTACCTGTCCGTCTTCGACCGTAAGTCGGAGTGTCTTGATGCCGGAAAGGGTGTCCAGCGTGATGGTTTCTTTATCGGTCAGTCCCTTGTCGTAGACATACTTTGCTATGCACCGGCTGGCATTGCCGCACATGCGTGCTTCCGACCCGTCGGCATTGAAAATGCGCATGGAGAAGTCGGCTGCGGCCGACCGTCCGATGAGCACCAGTCCGTCGCTCCCGATGCCGAAGTGCGGGCGGCTCCATGCCTGCGCGCAACGCACGGGGTCGGCCAGACAGAAGCGGGTGGCTTCAACATAAATATAGTCGTTGCCCGCACCTTGCATTTTGGTGAATTTTACTTTCATATTACTGATAGGCGGCTTCGTGCACGCCGGCCACGGCACGTCCGCTCGGTTCGTTTTGATTTTTGAAACTTTCGTCCCAGGCCAGGGCCTCTGCCGTCGAACAGGCCACACTGGGCACGCTGGGCACACTGCGGGCAGCGCTTTCGCTGGGGAAATATTCCTCGAAGATGCTGCGGTAGTAGTATTCCTCCTTGTTGCGGGGCGGGTTGATGGGGAAGCGTTCGGCCGCGTGCGCCATCTGCTCATCGCTTACGAGGCGTGCCGTTTCCGCCTTCAGCGTGTCAATCCAGCTATAGCCCACGCCGTCGCTGAATTGCTCTTTCTGTCTCCAGGCTACCGATGCCGGGAGCATGCTGGCAAACGCTTCGCGCACGATGCGCTTTTCGATGGTGTTGCCGGGGCACATCTTGGCCTCAGGATTGAGGCGCATGGCCACGTCCAGAAACTCTTTGTCGAGAAACGGCACACGCCCCTCCACGCCCCATGCCGCCAATGACTTGTTGGCACGTAAGCAGTCATACAAATACAGCTTGGACAGCTTGCGCAACGTTTCCTCGTGAAAGGCACGCGCGTCGGGGGCTTTGTGGAAGTACAGGTATCCGCCGAACACCTCGTCTGCCCCCTCACCGCTCAGCACCATCTTGATGCCCATAGACTTGATGACACGCGCCAGCAGATACATCGGGGTAGAGGCGCGCACGGTGGTTACGTCGTAGGTCTCGATGTAGTAGATGACGTCGCGCACGGCATCGAGCCCCTCTTGGATGGTGTAATTGATTTCATGATGGACGGTGCCTATGAACTCGGCCACCTCGCGTGCCTTGGCCAGGTCGGGCGCGCCCTTCAGGCCTATGGCAAACGAGTGCAGTTGCGGCCACCAGGCTTCCGACTCGTCGTCGGTTTCTACTCGCCTGGCTGCATATTTCTTGGCAATGGCGGAGATGACCGAGCTGTCCAACCCTCCCGAAAGAAGCACGCCGTAGGGCACATCGCTCATCAGCTGGCGGCGTACGGCGGCTTCCAGTGCTTCGCGCAGGTTGGTCACCGATGCCAGGTTGTTTTTTACAGCTTCGTAGTCCATCCAGTCCCGTTTGTACCAGCGGGTCATCTTTTTATCTTTGCTCCAGTAGTAATGTCCGGGCAAGAAAGGTTCATAGCGGTCGCAGAAGCCTTCAAGGGCTTTCAGTTCGCTGGCGCAGTACACGGTGCCATCTTCGTCGTAGCCTATGTAGAGGGGAATGACGCCAATGGGGTCGCGGGCTATGAGGAATTCATCGCGTGCCTCGTCGTACAAGGCAAATGCGAAGATGCCGTTCAGTTCTTCCAGAAAGTGTATGCCGTGCTTTTGATAGAGGGCAAGAATCGTTTCACAATCACTGCCCGTGCTGAAGGGGTAGTCGGTGTATTTCGCGCGTATTTCCCGGTGGTTGTATATTTCTCCGTTTACGGCCAATATTTGCTTCCTGTCGGGCGAGTACAGGGGTTGCCCTCCACTTTGCGGGTCGACAATGGAAAGACGCTCGTGTGCCAAGATGGCGCTGCCTCCGCAATAAATGCCGCTCCAATCCGGCCCCCGGTGGCGGATTTTTTTAGCCATGGCGAGTGCCTTGGCTCTCAATCCGGCGGTCTGCTGCTTGATGTTGAAAATGGCTACTATTCCACACATGTTGTTTGGTGTATTTAGTTGGTTCGTACAGATTGTTTCAGATAAGTGTCGAGCTGGGCTGCTGCCTGTCGGCCTGCTGCAATGCACTTCACTACAAGGCTTGGCCCTGTCGCGGCATCGCCGGCAACAACGGCGTTTTCGGGCAATGCCGGCAGTTGAGGTTTCAGGAAGCCCATGGCAAGCAAGACCAGGTCGGCTTTTAAGATTTCTTTTTTGCCTGTGGGCTTCATGGTCGGGCGGCCGCCATTAGGGTTGGCTATCCACTCCACTTCTTCTACCTCCACACCGCATACATGCCCGTTCTTGCCTATGAAGCGGTTGGAGGTCAGGCTCCAGCGACGTATGCACCCCTCTTCGTGACTGCTGCTTGTCTTCAAGACGAGGGGCCACTGCGGCCAAGGGGTAGCCGGATTGTTTCCTACAGGCGGTTGCGGCATGATTTCTATCTGCGTCACGTCGAGTGCTCCCTGGCGGTTGGCCGTGCCGATGCAATCGCTTCCTGTATCTCCACCGCCGATGACGAGCACATGTTTGCCTTTGGCCGAGATGCGTTCTTCTTTGCTGAATGTCTGTCCGGCAAGCACGCGGTTTTGCTGGGCCAGCATGTCCATGGCAAAGTGGATGCCTTGCAAGTCACGTCCGGGGATGTCGAGGTCGCGTGCCTGTGGCGTGCCGGTGCAGATGCAATAGGCGTCATATCCGGTCGGCAGGTTGGTCAGGTCTATTTCTGCCTGGGTTTGGAAATGTATGCCTTCTGCTTCCATCACCTGTATACGTCGGTCTATGATGGGTTTGTTCAGCTTAAAGTTCGGTATCCCGAAACGTAGCAGTCCGCCGATGTACTCCTGTTTTTCGTACACAGTTACTTCATACCCCCTCCGGTTGAGTTGGTTTGCAGCTGCCAATCCGGTGGGGCCGGAGCCTACAACGGCTACTGACTTTCCGTTTCGCTTATAGCAGTGTGGCTTTACGTAGCCCTCTCGGAAAGCTGCTTCGATAATGGCAGCTTCGTCTTCGCGGATGGTGACAGGAGCATCAATGCTGAGTTTAAGCACGCAGCTCTTTTCGCACAAAGCCGGGCAAATTCTTCCGGTGAACTCCGGGAAGTCGTTTGTCTGCGACAATATTTCGTAAGCTTCCTGCCACTTGCCTTTGTACAGGGCATCTTGAAACTCGGGTGGCCGGTTGCCCAGCGGACATGCCCAGTGGCAGAAGGGTACGCCGCAATCCATGCAACGCGAGGCTTGCAGTTTGCGTTCGCCGGTGTTGAGCGTTTGTTCCACTTCACTAAAGTCGTTGATGCGGTCATGAATAGGCCGGTATCCGGCTTCTTGGCGCGGTATAGTTAGAAATGCTTTAGGATTTCCCATGTGTAATGTTCTATTTCGTAAGTTGGCATTCTGATTAATAATCTCTTTGTACTTCGGCTATCTTTTCTTGAAGTTTGCGCATCTGTTCTTCGGCAAGCACTTTCTTATACTCTATGGGAGTCACTTGAATGAATTCGTCCACGTAGCGGCTCCAGTTGTCGAGCATGGTGCGTGCCAATTCTGAACCGGTATAGAGGTAGTGCTGCCGGACAAGTTCGTGCAACTCTTTGCGGGCAGCGGCATCTTCCAAGAGTGAAAGTTCCACCATGTCCATGTTGCAGAAATAGTCGAAATTGTGCTTCTTGTCCCACACGTAGGCTACTCCGCCACTCATGCCTGCTGCGAAGTTACGCCCCGTCTCGCCGAGCACAACCACTCGTCCGCCGGTCATGTATTCGCAGCAGTGGTCGCCTACGCCTTCTACCACGGCAATGGCTCCGGAGTTCCGGACAGCGAAGCGTTCGCCTGCGCGGCCGTTGATATAGACTTCGCCGCTTGTGGCTCCATAGAGCAGCGTGTTTCCGGCAATAGTGTTGTCTTCGGCGGGGAATCCGCTGCGCACCGGTGGCTGTACGGATATATGCCCGCCGCTTAGTCCTTTGCCAAGATAGTCATTGGCTTCTCCTTCAAGTTTGAAGCTGATGCCATGGGCAAGGAAGGCTCCGAAACTTTGTCCTGCCGAACCTTTGAATTTGACTTGGATTGTGCGGTCGGGCAAACCGCTTTGTCCGTATTTCGAAGCAATGACTCCTGAAAGCATGGCGCCTACAGAGCGGTCGGTGTTGGCAATGGCATACTCTAAGGATACTTCCTTTTGTCTTTCTATTGCTTCTTTTGCGGCAGCAATCATATTGACATCTAATACATGGCTGATGTCATGTTTTTGCTCGCAGATGTTATGCAGCGCATTGCCGTTGTTTACCTGGTGGAGTAACCGGCTAAAGTCGAGCAACGACGCTTTAGTGCCACGGGGAGCTTCTTTTATCTCAATGAGGTCCGTGCGTCCTACAATGTCGTCCAGTCGCCTGAAACCCATGTCGGCCAGATATTCGCGCACTTCTTGTGCGAGGAAGTGGAAATAATTTACCACATACTCATAGTGACCGCGGAAGTGTTCCCGCAACTTTGGATCTTGCGTAGCAACGCCTACCGGGCAAGTATTGGTGTGGCACTTCCGCATCATTACACACCCCAATACGATTAAGGCTGTGGTGCCGAATGCAAACTCTTCGGCTCCTAATAGTGCCATGCTGATGATGTCGTGGCCGGTTTTCAGTTGCCCGTCGGTTTGCAGGCGCACTTGTCCCCGCAGGCCATTCAGTACTAAGGTTTGTTGAGTTTCGCTTAGACCTATTTCGGGAGAAATGCCGGCATACCGCATGGAAGAGGCGGGCGAAGCACCTGTGCCGCCTTCGGCTCCGGAGATGACTATCAGGTCGGCTTTTGCTTTGGCTACGCCGGCGGCAATAGTTCCCACGCCGCTTTCTGCAACCAGTTTAACGCTGATTCGGGCATGCGGATTGACATTTTTAAGATCGAATATCAGCTGTGCCAAGTCTTCGATAGAATAAATGTCGTGGTGTGGTGGGGGCGAAATGAGCGAGATGCCCGGAATGGAATGCCGGGTGCGGGCTATGACTTCGTTGACTTTGAAGCCCGGCAATTGGCCTCCTTCGCCGGGCTTGGCACCTTGAGCCACTTTGATCTGAATTTCTTCTGCATTCACCAGATATTCGGTTGTGACACCGAAACGGCCAGATGCGACTTGCTTGGTCTTGCTGCATAATGAAATACCATTGTATGCTTCATGAAAGCGGACGGAGTCTTCACCTCCCTCGCCTGTATTGCTGCGCGTGCCAAGTTTGTTCATGGCTAATGCCAATGCCTCATGCGCTTCTTTGCTGATGGCGCCAAACGAAATGGCTCCTGTGACGAAATGCTTCACAATCTCTTCCACAGGCTCTACCTCTTCAATGGGAATGGGATTCCTTTTAAATTGAAAGAAGTCGCGCAAAAAAATAGGAGCATCTTTTTTGTCTACCTTTTCTGTGAATTCTTTGAATTTAGCATAACTGCCTAACCGGGTTGCCAGCTGCAAGGTGCTGATGGTTTCCGGATTCCAAGCATGCTTTTCCCCATCTTTGCGGAAAGAGTATTGCCCGATATTGGGCAACAGTTCTTCTACTTCTTCCGGCACAAATCCGGCATCATGGAAAGCAATGTAATCTTTGGCTATTTCTTCCAAACGAATGCCTCCAATAGAGGAGACTGGCGTTCCGAAATAATTTTTCAACAGCTCTCCACTTACACCGATAGCCTCGAATATCTTTGCTCCGCGATATGAGCGGATGGTGCTGATGCCCATTTTGCTCATAACCTTGTACAGACCTTTGCATACGGCTTTGATGTAGTTCTTTTCAGCAGTTTCGTAGTTCAGCTGAACCTCTCCTTTTTGAGTTAAATCATTCAAGATGGCAAATGCCATGTATGGATTGATGGCGCTTGCTCCGTATCCTAGCAAAAGGGCTGCATGCATCACTTCGCGGATTTCTCCACTTTCTACCACCAAAGCTGTTTGTACGCGTTTCTGCACACTGATAAGGTGATGGTGCACGGCGCTGACGGCAAGCAAAGATGGAATGGCAGCGTGCTGGGCATCAATGTCCCGGTCGGATAAAATGATGTAATTTACTCCTTCGGTCACCGATGCTTCCGCTTGTTTGCATAAAGCAGTCAAGGCTTCCTGAAGCCCGGCTTTCCCTTCGCTTACCTTGAATAAAATAGGAAGTTTGACTGTTTTGAAACCTTTGTAACGGATGTTGCATAGGATATCCAGCTGCGTATTAGTCAGTATAGGGTGGGGGAGGCGCACCATTTTGCAATGGCTTTCGTCCGGCAGCAATATGTTGTTGCCCACAGCACCGATGTATTCCGTCAGCGACATTACCAATTCTTCACGAATAGGGTCGATGGGCGGATTGGTTACTTGGGCAAATTGCTGGCGGAAATAGTTGTAAAGTAGTTGTGGCTTGTCTGACAATACGGCAAGAGGCGTGTCATTGCCCATAGATGCAGTGGGCTCTGCCCCTGTGTTACACATAGGGGCGATGGTGCGTTCAATGTCTTCGCGGGTATAGCCAAAAGCTCTTAACTTGCGGTAGTAGTCGGGTACGGCATTTTCAACTTTGCGCCCACTCTTCAAGGCATCCAACTCTATCCGGTTGGCAGACAGCCATTGGCGATAGGGTCTGGCAGTGGCAAGCTGGTTTTTCAGTTCGCCATCGTAATAGATGCGTCCCTCTTGGGTGTCAATCATTAAGATTTTTCCGGGCTGTAAACGTCCTTTTTCCTTGATGCTTTCAGGCTCGAAATTTATTACACCTGCCTCGCTGGCTACTACCATCATGTCGTTTTTGGTAATCAGATACCGCGCTGGGCGCAGCCCATTACGGTCGAGCATGCCACCGGCATATCGTCCGTCGCTAAACAGCAGTGCAGCAGGCCCATCCCAAGGTTCCATTAAGATAGAATGGTATTCATAAAATGCCTTCAAGTCTTCGCTTATCGGATTTTTGTCATTAAACGATTCCGGAATCAGCATAGACATGGCATGTGGCAAACTTAGCCCTGACATTACGAAAAATTCCAGAACATTGTCCAGTGATGCACTGTCGCTCATATTGGGCTGCAATATGGGGCATATATCTTTTACATCGCCCAGTTGAGGGGTCGATAGTACGCTTTCCCTGGCTTCCATCCAGCCGCGGTTGCCACGGATAGTGTTGATTTCACCGTTGTGTGCCAGCAATCGGAAGGGCTGGGCAAGACTCCAGGTAGGGAATGTATTTGTGCTGAAACGCGAATGTACAATAGCAAGTCCGCTGGTAAAGTAGGGTTGCGTCAAGTCGTTAAAATACTCTCGTACCTGCATGGAAGATAGCATACCTTTATATATAATGTTTTTGCTCGACAAAGACACTATATAGAAATCCTTGTGCATTACCCGCTTTTCTATTTTCTTGCGGATAATGTAGAGCGTGCGTTCAAGGTTTTCCACATCGGTTGATGCGCTGCCTACAATAAATACTTGCTTAATGTCTGGCTCTGTTTCCAACGCGCTTTTGCCCAAGATAGAAGAATTGACTGGCACAGAGCGCAAGTGCATTAATGAGAGGCCCTCACGTTCTATTTCTTCAATCATAATGCGGAGTATTTCCGCCTGCTCCTTTTTGTCTTTTGGCAAGAAAACAAGGCCCGTTCCGTATTTCCCTTTTTCAGGTACGGGTATACCTTGCAATAAAATGAATTCATGGGGAATTTGCACCATGATTCCTGCTCCGTCTCCGGTTTTGTTGTCCGCCCCTTCCGCTCCGCGGTGCTTCATGTTTTCCAAAACCTTTAAAGCGGCATCCACCAACTCGTGCGATTTGTTTCCGTGAATGTTGACAATCATACCTACGCCACAAGCGTCATGTTCATTAGCCGGATGATAAAGGCCATATCCGTATGGTTCTGTTTTTCTTCCCATGTTTGTATCAAAAATAATATAATTATCAATACTTGCTTTCTTTTATCAATCAAATATGCTTTAAAATATTCAATTTGATTGCAAAATTAGTATTTTACTTTCATCTGACAAAATATTGCTTCTTTGTTGTAGCTAAAAATGGCGTTTAATTATGCATGAAGTGATAATTTGATTTATTACATGATAATTTTATGACTATTTATAGTATTTCTATGCAAATTTATTATGATTTGCTATGGTTGCATGGTAAACTAATATTTCCATCTTATGGAAAATTGATTGTTGTCGGCAACAAGGATGTTAAAGTAAGTCAGCGTGTATATACTCATTGAAAAATAGTCCCCCATACTCATTGAAAAGTGATCCACTCAAACAATAAACTAGGATCTTTGCTTCAAAAAAGCAGAGGTCAAA
>CASELH010000003.1 GCA_949288715.1 uncultured Bacteroides sp.
AGGTGGTAACTGATTCCCCGGAGGAGGAGAATTCAGTTACCACAGCGTATTAATCACTAATCACTAAACGCTAAACACTAACAGATAAATTATCATTTACTCTCCTTCTTTTTCCGATAAGATGAGTATCTTTGTGGCAACAATATTCCTCATGTCCCATGAAGCACCTCATCTTCACCCTCCTCTGCCTGCTCGCCCTGCTGCACCTGGCAGGATGCGGCGACCGGCACCCCGCCTATGTGATAGGCGTTTCGCAATGCAGCGACGACGACTGGCGCACGCAGCTGAACATGGAGATATGCCGCGAAGCCCAGTTCTACCCCAACGTCAGTGTGGAAGTACGCACCGCCAACGACGACAGCCGCCAGCAGATACGCGACATCGACGCGCTGACCGCCCGTGACGTGGACGTGCTGGTGGTGTCGCCCAACGTGGTAGACGACATTACCCCCGCCATAGACCGCGCCCGCAGCAAGGGCATCCCGGTGATACTGGTAGACCGCCGCACCCGCTCGCAGCAATGCACCGCCTACGTGGGAGCCGACAACTACGACATTGGCCGGCAGGCCGGCGAGTACATTGCCCACCGACTGCAAGGCAAGGGGAAGATGGTAGAAATCACGGGACTGTCGGCTTCCACGCCCGCCATCGAACGCCACAATGGCATGATGGACGTGCTGCAAGGGTATCCGGACATTCAGGTCGTGGCCCAAGCCGATGCCGGCTGGCTGGAGAACAGGGCGGAAACCGTGTTCGACAGCCTGCTGCACATTTATCCGCACATCGACCTCGTGTTTGCCCACAACGACCGCATGGCGGCAGGAGCCTATCGCGCAGCCTCGCGCCAGGGGCGGGAGAAGGGCATGCTGCTGATTGGCGTAGATGCCCTGCCCGGCGAGGGACGCGGCGTGGACATGGTGGCCCGGGGGCAGCTCGATGCCACCTTTATCTACCCAACGGGAGGCGACAAGGTGGTGCAGGTGGCCATGGACATTCTGCAAGGCAAGCCCTACGAGCACGAAAACATGCTCTCCACCGCCCTCGTCAACAAAGCCAATGCACGCATCATGCAGATGCAGACCACACACATCGCCACCCTCGACCATAAGATTGAAACGCTGGACAGCCGGCTGGACTCCTCGCTGATGCGCTACTCGCTGCAACGCATGCTGCTGGTGACGTGTGCCATCATACTGGCGCTGGTCATGATTCTATTGTTCTTCGTGGTGCGGGCATTCTGGACCAAGAAACGGATGAATGCCACCCTTGAGCAGCAAAAGCAGGCGCTGGAAACGCAGAAAGGGCAACTGGAGCAACAGCGCGACCAGCTGATTGCCCTGTCCGAACAGTTGCAGAAGGCCACCCAGGCCAAGCTGATGTTCTTCACCAGCGTCTCCCACGACTTCCGCACCCCGCTTACCCTCATCGCAGACCCCGTGAACCAGCTACTGCAAGCCCCTTCCTCCTCGCTCACCGGCAAGCAGCGCGACATGCTGCAAATGGTGCAGCGCAACACGGCCATCTTGCTGAACCTCGTGAACCAGCTGCTCGACTTCCGTAAGTTTGAAGAAGGCAAGCTGAGCTTCTGCCCCACCAGCTTCAACCTGCCCGAAGCCTTGCGCCAGTGGGCCGAAGCCTTCCGTCCGCTGACCTATCGCAAGCACATCCACCTGGAAATTCAAGTGCCCGGCGACCCGGCCTGCACCATCACCGCCGATGCCGAGAAGCTGGAGCGCATTGTCTACAACCTGCTGTCCAATGCCTTCAAGTACACGCCCGAGAACGGCACTGTCCGCATCAGCCTGGCGTGCAAAGACGGCAACGCCGTTGTGCAGGTGAGCGACACCGGCATAGGCATTGCGGAGGAAGACCAAGCGCACATCTTCGACACTTTCTACCAGGCCGACATGCGCCACGGAGGCTCAGGCATAGGGCTGGCACTGGTGAAGGCCTTTGTAGAAATACACCACGGGCACATTGCCGTGCAAAGCGAAGCAAGCAAAGGAAGCACCTTCACCGTAAGCATCCCCATGGCGCAACCGGGCTATACAGAGCGGGCAACCGGGCTTTCCAACCCTCCCTCCCTGGCCTTAGAAGCCCACGCCGCTAGGGTTATAAGCCCACCAACGGCACCTACGGCAGCCTCTGCAGCCGGGCATGAAGAGACCCTCCTCATCATTGACGACAACCCCGACATACGCACTTATGTCCGCCTGTCTTTGGAAAAAGAATACAACATACTGGAAGCGTCCAACGGCCAAGAAGGCCTGCGGCTGGCCATGAGGCAGATGCCCGACGTCATTATCTGCGACGTAATGATGCCGATGATGGACGGTATGGAATGCTGCCGCAGGCTGAAATCGGAGCTACAGACATCGCACATCCCCGTCATCATGCTCACGGCCTACAGCCAGGAAGAACAAAAGATACAAGGATATGAGTGCGGCGCAGACTCTTACTTGGCCAAGCCGTTTAGTGCCAACCTGCTGACAGCCCGCATACGCAACCTCATCGACAACCGCCACCGGCTGCAAGACCTCTTTGCCGGCAACCCCGAATGGAAGCAAGCCCCCATCGGGCAAATCGACAAGACTTTCCTGGAGAAACTACACGAACAAATAGAAAAAAATCTCTCCGACCCGGACTTCAGCGTAGAGGCATTGGGCGCACAAATAGGTTTAAGCCGGGTGCAACTCTACCGCAAGTGCAAGGCCCTGACCAACTACGCGCCCAACGAACTGCTGCGCATAACCCGGCTGAAACGCGCCGCAACCTTGCTGTCGGCCACTGAAAAAAGCGTGTCGGAAATAGCTTATGAAGTGGGATTCTCTTCGCCATCTTACTTTGCCAAATGCTATAAAGAATATTTCGGCAAGAGTCCCACAAAAGATATCAAACAGCAATGATACGAAAAAAGGGGATGCCCGACGCATCCCCTTTCAACAGATAAAACCCTAAAATATTACTCTGCTTTAGTTTCTTCAGCCTTAGCCTCAGTAACAGCTTCAGCAGCAGGAGCAGCTTCGGCCGTGCTTGCGCTCTTCCGTGAGCGGCGAGTACGAGTCTTCTTGGCTGCCTTATCTTTTGCCATATTCTCGTTGTAGTCTACCAGCTCGATAAAGCACATTTCGGCGTTGTCGCCCAAGCGGTGTCCCGTCTTGATGATGCGGGTATACCCACCCGGACGGTCGGCCACTTTAACGGAGATTTCTTTAAACAACTCCGTGATGGCATACTTGTCTTGCAGATAGCTGAAAACTACACGACGGGAATTGGTCGTATCGTTCTTAGACTTGGTAATCAAAGGCTCAACATACTTCTTCAAAGCCTTGGCCTTTGCAACGGTCGTAGTGATTCTTTTGTGCTTAATCAAAGAACATGCCATATTAGCCAACATGGATTTTCTATGAGAGGCAGTACGACCCAAATGGTTGAATTTCTTATTGTGTCTCATCTTTTATTCTTTATCTAATTTATATTTAGAAATATCGGTTCCAAACGACAGATTCAGACTTTCCAGCAAATCATCAAGCTCGGTAAGCGATTTCTTTCCGAAGTTTCTGAACTTCAAAAGGTCGGTCTTGTTGAACTGCACCAAGTCGCCCAAGGTTTCCACATCCGCAGCCTTCAAGCAGTTGAGGGCACGAACGGACAAATCCATATCGACGAGTTTGGTTTTCAGCAGCTGGCGCATGTGCAATACTTCTTCATCAAACTCCTCGTTGTTGTCCGCATCATTGGATTCCAACGTAATCTTCTCGTCTGAGAAGAGCATGAAGTGATAAATCAGAATCTTTGCAGCCTCTTTCAAAGCTTCCTTCGGGTGAATGGAACCGTCGGTAGTAATCTCAAGCACCAGCTTGTCGTAGTCCGTCTTCTGCTCTACACGGTACGGCTCAATCTGATACTTCACATTACGTATCGGGGTATAAATGGAGTCGATAGGTATTACATTCACATCGGTGCAATATTCGCGGTTTTCGTCAGCAGGCACATAACCGCGTCCCTTATTGATTGTAATATCAATCTGCATAGTTGATTTGGAATCCAAATGACAAATAACTAATTCAGGATTTAACACTTCAAATCCAGTCAGATACTTACCTATGTCACCTGCTCTAAATTCACTTGAATTCTCTACCGTGATACTAACTTTCTCACTCTCGAATTCTTCCACAACTTGCTTGAACCGAACTTGCTTCAGATTCAAGATAATGTTAGTAACATCCTCCCGTACTCCGGGCACACTGGAAAATTCGTGCTCAACACCTTCTATTTTGATAGTGGTGATAGCAAAACCTTCCAATGAAGAAAGCAGGATGCGGCGCAGTGCATTACCTACGGTAATACCGAAACCAGGCTCCAACGGACGAAATTCGAATTTACCGAATTTGGAATCCGCTTCCAACATTAATACTTTATCAGGTTTTTGAAATGCTAATATCGCCATGAAATTAATTATTTATTATTTAGAGTACAATTCAACGATCAAATGTTCCTTAATGTTTTCAGGGATGTCTGCTCTTTCGGGCACATGCAGCATTTTGCCGGCCTTTGTAGTATCATCCCATTCCAACCAAGGATACTTGCTATGATTGAATCCGGCTAAGGAGTTGGCAATAACTTCCAAAGACTTCGAACGCTCACGAACGCCTACTATCTGACCGGGTTTCACACTATAGGAAGGAATGTTAACCACCTTTCCGTCTACCGTAATATGCTTGTGGCTTACCATTTGGCGTGCAGCTGCACGGGTAGGAGCAATGCCCAAACGATAAACGACATTATCCAAACGAGCCTCCAGCAATTGGAGCAGGATTTCACCTGTAATACCCTTAAGCGCAGCAGCCTTCTCAAACAGGTTACGGAATTGTTTTTCCAACACTCCATAAGTATATTTTGCTTTCTGCTTCTCGCGAAGTTGAACACCATACTCAGAAGTCTTTCTCTTTCTGGAGTTTCCATGCTGGCCGGGAGGATAGTTCTTCTTTGACAAAACTTTATCTGCTCCAAAGATTCCTTCACCGAATTTACGGGCTATTCTTGATTTTGGTCCAGTATATCTAGCCATTTCTTTAAATATTTAATTGTTTATTGATGAACTCAATTTGTTGCAGCCGCGATTGCAGAGAAGAAATACAATCCAATAACAAAATCAAGTTTCATTTTTATTAAAGGTAAAACTTATACTCTACGTCTTTTAGGAGGACGGCAACCATTGTGAGGCAACGGCGTAACATCAATAATCTCAGTCACTTCAATACCAGCACCGTGAATTGTTCTGATAGCAGACTCACGTCCGTTACCCGGCCCCTTCACATATGCCTTTACCTTTCTCAGACCAAGATCATATGCAACCTTTGCGCAGTCTTGGGCAGCCATTTGGGCTGCATACGGAGTGTTCTTCTTAGAACCTCTAAATCCCATTTTTCCGGCAGAAGACCAAGAGATGATTTGCCCTTCGCTATTTGCCAGAGAAACAATAATGTTGTTGAAAGATGAATGTACATGCAACTGTCCGTTGGCATCCACCTTTACATTTCTTTTCTTTGCTGCAACTGTTTTTTTTGCCATATCAACAATTATTATTTAGTAGCTTTTTTCTTGTTAGCAACGGTTTTCTTCTTACCCTTACGAGTACGGGCATTATTCTTCGTACTTTGGCCTCTTACAGGGAGTCCGATACGATGACGGACACCACGATAGCAACCGATATCCATCAAACGCTTAATGTTCAATTGTACTTCAGAGCGAAGATCACCTTCCACCTTGTACTCTGCGCCAATGATCTCACGAATCTTGGCAGCCTGATCATCCGTCCAGTCTTTAACTTTCAGGTCCTTGTCTACGCCAGCTTTGTCCAAAATCTTTGCTGAACTACTACGACCTATCCCATAGATATAGGTCAACGCTATTTCGCCCCTCTTATTCTGAGGCAAATCGACACCAACTATTCTTATAGCCATATACTAAATTATTTTTCTTGCAAAAATAATAAATTATCCTTGACGTTGTTTATACTTAGGATTTTTCTTGTTAATCACATACAAACGGCCATTACGTCTAACGATTTTACATTCCGGCGTACGTTTCTTTAAAGATGCTTTTACTTTCATATCTTAAATTATTTATATCTAAAGACAATTCTTCCTTTCGATAAATCGTAAGGCGACATTTCGACCTTCACCTTATCGCCCGGCAAGATTTTAATGTAATGCATCCGCATCTTGCCGGAGATATGTGCAGTAATCTCATGTCCGTTTTCTAATTCAACCCGAAACATTGCGTTTGACAATGCTTCGACAATCACACCATCTTGTTCTATTGCAGATTGTTTTGCCATATTAAACCTTTTCTAAATTGCTTTATCTCCTAAAACTTCTTCGATGAACTCAAATGTCGATAAGATGTCAGCATCACCCGAACCTATCGCAACAGTATGCTCAAAATGAGCTGCACATTTGCGATCTTTCGTCCGCACCGTCCATCCGTCACGTTCCATAACTATGGCACGATTTCCCAACGTAATCATCGGCTCAATGGCGATACACATCCCCTCTTTTAGCATTGTCCCGTAGCCACGTTTGCCATAATTGGGCACTTGCGGGTCTTCATGCATCTCTTTCCCGATGCCATGCCCTACAAATTCACGTACGACACCATATGAATTGGATTCGCAATGATTCTGTATGGCATAACCTATATCGCCCAACCGCTTGCCATGCACGGCATTCCGTATGCCGATATAGAGAGCTTCCTTGGTAACCTTCAACAATTTACGGACATCTTCATCTACCTCACCTACACAGAAAGTGTAAGCTGAATCACCACAAAATCCGTTCATATATGTGCCACAGTCTACAGAGACGATATCGCCATCTTTCAGCACTACATCACCCGGTATTCCATGAACCACTTGCTCATTCACCGACGTGCAGATAGATGCGGGGAAAGGAGAACCATTCGGGTTGGGAAACCCCTTAAAAGTCGGGATAGCTCCATGATCCCGAATGTATTCCTCAGCCACCTTATCTAATTCCTTAGTCGTAACACCCGGCTTAACCAACTTGGCCACTTCAGCCAATGTCCGACCAACGAGCAAATTGCTTTGACGAAGCAATTCTATTTCATCTTTTGTTTTAAGAAAAATCATTCTTCAAAAAAAGATTAATATGCAGCCACGTTTGCATTACGTCCTTTAATGCGCCCGGACTTCAGCAAGCCGTCATAATGCCTCATCAGCAAATGACTTTCAATCTGCTGAAGAGTATCAAGCACTACACCTACCAAAATCAACAGCGACGTACCGCCAAAGAACTGGGCAAATTCTGCCTGTACTCCAAATATTCCAGCAAAAGCGGGCATAATTGCTACCAGAGCCAAGAAGAAAGAACCGGGCAAAGTAATACGCGACATGATGTCATCTATATACTCCGCAGTCTTTTTCCCAGGCTTAATACCTGGAATAAAACCATTATTCCTCTTCATGTCCTCCGCCATTTGAGTAGGATTGATTGTAATTGCAGTATAAAAATACGTAAATACAATAATCAAAATGGCAAAGACCAGATTATACCAAAAACTCGTATGATCCATAAACGCCTGCATGAAACCGCTCACGTTATTAGCGCCCGACAGACCTATAAAGGTAATAGGTATAAACATTATAGCCTGGGCAAAAATGATAGGCATTACATTGGCAGCATTCACCTTCAGCGGAATGTACTGACGTGCGCCACCATATTGCTTATTACCCACAATTTTCTTCGCATACTGTACAGGGATCTTTCTTGTGCCTTGAACAAGCAAAATTGCAGCTGCAATAACCAGCAACAAAATTACGATTTCAATCAAGAACATAATCAAACCACCTGTCTTGTCAGTCATACGCGAAATCAGTTCCTGGAACAAAGACTGAGGCAAACGCGCAATAATACCGACCATAATAATCAATGAAATACCATTGCCTATACCTTTATCGGTAATCCGCTCGCCAAGCCACAAAATAAACATACTACCTGCTGCCAAGATAAAGGTAGAAGTAGCCATAAACAGAGTCCAATCTAATGAAGCATTTAAGGAAGGACCGGCCTGCATTTTAAGGTTTATCAAATAGGACGGAGCTTGCACCAGCAGAATAAAAATAGTCAAGATACGAGTATATTGATTCATTTTCCTTCTACCGCTTTCACCCTCACGCTGCAATTTCTGGAAATAAGGCACTGCAATACCCAACAATTGGATAACAATGGAGGCAGAAATATAAGGCATGATACCCAATGCAAATATCGACGCATTGGAGAAGGCTCCACCAGAAAACATGTTTAACAAGGCTAAAAGGCCCTCACTGGTTTGTTGATGCAATTGGCTCAGCATGTTCGGGTTAATACCCGGCAAAACGACATATGAGCCAAAACGATAAATAGCAACAAACAATATGGTAATGAGGATCCGTTGTCTCAGATCCTCAATTTTCCATATATTCTTTAATGTTTCAATAGCTTTTCTCATTGAATTAGAGTTTTACTACTTGTCCACCAGCAGCTTCGATTGCAGCAGCAGCCGTTTTTGAGAACGCATGTGCCGACACCTCTAACTTAGCAGTCAAAGTTCCATTACCTAACACTTTTACCAGCTGATTTGCAGAAACAAAACCTGCAGCAACTAAATCATTGATTCCAACTGCCTGCAAATTCTTAGCTTCAGCCAACTTCTGGATTGTATCCAAGTTAATAGCTTTATACTCTACACGATTGATGTTCTTAAAACCAAACTTGGGTACACGACGTTGCAGAGGCATCTGGCCACCTTCAAAACCAATCTTCTTAGAATATCCAGATCTTTGTTTAGCTCCCTTATGTCCTCTGGTAGAGGTACCACCCAAACCGGAGCCAGGTCCACGACCTATTCTTTTCCGCGTTTTAGTAGAGCCTGCAGCAGGTTTCAAATTACTTAAGTTCATATTGTAATCGTTTTATATTCAACAAATAATTACTTAACGATGGTAACCAAATGTTTTACCTTTTCAACCATTCCAAGAATCGAAGGAGTACATTCATGTTCAACCACATGATTCAACTTACGAAGCCCCAGTGCATCAAGCGTCCTTTTCTGGTTTGCCGGTGCACCTATTCTACTTTTAGTTTGCTTAATCTTTATAGTTGCCATAATCTTCCTCCTTATCCTCTAAATACTTTTTCAACACTGATACCTCTATTCTGAGCCACCATACGGGCATCACGCATTTCACTAAGAGCCAAAATAGTAGCCTTTACCAGATTATGCGGATTGGAAGAGCCCTTGGACTTTGCCAACACATCGGTAACACCGACACTCTCAAGCACTGCGCGCATTGCACCGCCGGCCACAACACCAGTTCCGTGAGATGCAGGCTTGATAAACACCTCAGCACCGCCGAACTTTGCAGATTGTTCGTGAGGAACAGTACCTTTTAAAACAGGAACGCGTGTCAAGTTCTTCTTGGCAGCTTCAACCCCCTTAGCAATGGCTGCCGTTACTTCACCAGCCTTACCCAGGCCCCAACCGATGATGCCTTCTTCATTTCCAACTACTACAATAGCTGAAAAGCTGAAAGTTCTACCACCTTTGGTCACCTTAGTCACACGATTGATAGCCACCAATCTATCTTTGAGTTCTATATCGCTCGTAATTTTAACTCTATTATTAATTCCAGCCATAATGATTAAAATTTAAGTCCACCATTACGGGCAGCATCAGCTACCTCCTTTACTCTCCCATGATACAAGTAACCATTACGGTCGAAAACAACAGTAGTTATACCTGCTTCTTGAGCTTTCTTGGCAATCAGTTCACCAACCTTAGCAGCCTGTTCTTTCTTCGTCATCTTCTCAGTCATACCCAAAGAAGAAGCTGCAGCCAGCGTCTTACCCGACAAATCATCAATAAGCTGCACATAAATCTGTTTATTGCTTCTGAATACGCTCATACGCGGGCATTCAGGAGTCCCCGAAATTTTATTGCGTATTCTATATTTAATTTTAACTCGTCTTTCTATTTTTGTTGTCATATTACTATCAATTTAAGCGATTATTTAGCACCAGCTGATTTACCAGACTTTCTGCGAATTTCTTCACCAACAAATTTAACACCTTTACCTTTGTACGGTTCAGGCTTACGGAAAGAACGTATTTTAGCACAAACCTGTCCAAGCAACTGCTTGTCACAAGATTCTAAGATAATCAGAGGATTCTTATTTCTTTCCGACTTGGTTTCAACCTTAATCTCAGGCGGAAGCTGGATGAAAATGCTGTGAGTATAGCCCAAAGCAAGTTCAATGATGTTGCCTTGATTGGAAGCACGATAACCTACACCAACCAATTCCAACTCCTTCTTATAACCTTCTGATACACCAATAATCATATTGTTAACCAACGCGCGGTACAAGCCATGAAAAGCATGTCTTTGCTTCACATCATCCAACATGGCATTCTCATTTTCCGTCATCACGACATGCCCGTCTTCAATGGCAACATTGATAGCAGGATTGACATATTGGCTCATTTCACCTTTCGGTCCCTTTACAGTAACCATATCATTATTCAAAGTCACTGTCACACCAGCAGGGATAGTAATGGGTAATTTTCCTATTCTTGACATTGCTAATTCCTCCTCTTAATATACATAACACAAAACTTCACCGCCGATTTTCAGTTCAGCAGCCTCCTTATTGGTCATCACACCTTTGGAAGTAGAAAGTATAGCAATACCCAAGCCGTTAATTACACGCGGCATATCCTTATAACCGGTATATTTACGCATACCAGGAGATGAAACTCTCTGCAATTTCTTAATGGCATTCACCTTGTTTACCGGATCATACTTCAAGGCAACTTTAATTGTGCCTTGGGGACCATCTTCTACAAACTTATAATTAAGAATGTAGCCCTTTTCAAAAAGAATCTTAGTGATTTCTTTTTTCAAATTTGAAGCCGGAACTTCTACTACTCTGTGCTTAGCTTGAATAGCGTTCCGCAACCTCGTCAAGTAATCTGCTATTGGATCAGTCATATAAAAATAAATTAAATTAATCAGGCCTACCCTGACAATATTTAAAAAAATTACTTCCTCTTACCAGCTGGCCTTCTTTACACCGGGAATAAGCCCATTAGATGCCATCTCACGGAACTGGATTCTGGAGATTCCGAACTGACGGATGTATCCTTTCGGACGACCCGTCAGCTTGCAACGGTTGTGCAAGCGAATCGGATTGGCATTCTTAGGAATAGCCTGCAACTTCTGAGCAGCCTCGTAAGCTTCAACAGGGTCACCTGTTTTTACGATCTTCTTCAGCGCAGCTCTCTTCTCGGCATACTTGGCTACTAACTTAGCACGTCTTACCTCACGTGCCTTCATTGATTCCTTTGCCATAATTTATCAGTCTTTTTTTGCGTTCTTAAACGGTAAACCAAACTCTTTCAACAAAGCATACCCTTCCTCATCAGTACGGGCTGAGGTTACAAAGGTAATATTCATTCCTAAGATTCTGGTTATACTATCGATATTAATTTCAGGGAAAATTATTTGTTCCTGAATACCAAGGGTATAATTGCCACGTCCATCGAACTTTCCTTCAATACCTTTGAAGTCACGAATACGGGGCAAAGCTACACGCACCAGCTTCTCCAAGAACTCATACATTCTTTCACGACGCAAAGTCACTCTCACACCAATCGGCATTTTCTTACGCAGCTTAAAGTTTGCAATGTCTTTGCGCGAAATGGTTGCCACAGCTTTCTGGCCTGTGATAGCAGTCATTTCATTGATTGCAACTTCAATAATCTTCTTATCAGCTACAGCCATGCCCAAACCTTGGTTGAGCACAATCTTCTTAAGCACGGGTATCTGCATGGAAGAAGAATATTGGAACTGTGACTTCAATGCAGGTGCAATACGCTCTGCATATTCTTTCTTAAGGCTAGCAGTATTACTCATTACTTAATCTCCTCTCCTGATTTTTTAGAATAACGCACTAAAGTGCCCTCAGCACTCAATTTTCTCCCGATGCGGGTTCCCTTACCTGTTTTCGAATCTACCGGATTCAAGTTTGAAATATGAATAGAAGCTTCCTGCTTCACAATGCCACCCTGAGGATTTTTCGCACTAGGCTTCGTAGCTTTCGACACCATGTTGATGCCCTCTACGATAGCACGGTTCTTCTTCACAAGAACTTTCAATACGCGGCCGGTCTTACCTTTATCCTCACCGGCATTCACGTAAACTGTATCGCCTTTCTTAATATGTAACTTACTCATTACTAAACTCTTTTACAATATTAAAGTACTTCAGGAGCGAGTGACACCACTTTCATATTGGTAGCACGAAGTTCACGGGCTACCGGACCGAAAATACGACTTCCTCTAATTTCGCCTGCATTGTTCAACAACACGCACGCATTGTCATCAAAACGTATATAAGAACCATCCGGACGACGGATTTCTTTCTTCGTACGTACGATCAAAGCTTTAGACACTGCACCTTTTTTAATATCACTTGAAGGGATCACGCTCTTTACAGAAACGACAATCACGTCTCCCACAGAAGCATAGCGACGACCTGTACCGCCCAAAACACGGATACACAGGGCTTCCTTTGCCCCGCTGTTATCGCATACCGTAAGTCTGGATTCTGCTTGTATCATAATTATTTAACTCTTTCAACAATTTCAACTAATCTCCATCTCTTAGTCTTGCTCAAAGGACGAGTTTCCATAATGCGTACCGTGTCGCCAACATTGCACTCATTCTTCTCATCATGCACATGGTACTTCTTCGTTTTGCTAACGAACTTGCCATAAATAGGGTGTTTCTCCTTAAACTTGGCTGCCACAGTAATGGTTTTATCCATCTTGTTGCTCAGCACAACACCCATTCTTTCTTTTCTTAAATTTCTTGCTTCCATCAAACCCATCATTTATTGTTAAGTTCTCTTTGGCGTAACTCAGTTTTCATACGCGCAATAGTCTTGCGTAATTGTTTGATCTGAGCAGGATTTTCCAACGGAGAAATAGAATGATTCAAGATCATTTGGTTGTAGTTAGCCATTTCCGCCTCTACTCTTTCTGCCAAATCGGCAGTAGACAATTCTCTAATTTCTGCTATCTTCATACCTCTTACGCATTTTGGTTTTGAATATCATAATCACGTCTTACCACAAACTTTGTAGTAATAGGGAGCTTCTGTGCAGCCAAACGCAAAGCTTCCTTTGCGACTTCATAAGATACTCCTTCTGCCTCAATAATTATTCTACCCGGAGTAACAGGAGCCACGAATCCTTCGGGGTTACCTTTACCTTTACCCATACGTACGTCAGCAGGCTTTCTCGTAATAGGCTTATCAGGGAAAATACGGATCCATATCTGTCCTTGACGTTGCATATATCTGGTCACTGCAACACGAGCAGCTTCAATCTGCCGGCCGGTAATCCATTTGGTCTCCAAAGCCTTGATTCCGAAAGAACCAAAAGCCAACTGGTTTCCTCTTTGGGCATTACCCTTTTGACGGCCTTTCTGTTGTCTTCTGAATTTAGTTTTTTTCGGTTGTAACATAGTTCTTACAAATAAACTTGTTAGCGATTATTTTTCTTTCTTTTGAAGTTTCTACCGCCATTACTGTTGCTGCGGCCACTTTCCTTCTGAGTAAAGTTCGGAGCCAAATCTCTCTTGCCATACACTTCACCTCTACAAATCCAAACTTTAATGCCGAGAAGACCTACCTTAGTC
The DNA here is from genome assembly GCA_949288715.1 of uncultured Bacteroides sp. GTDB lineage: Bacteria > Bacteroidota > Bacteroidia > Bacteroidales > Bacteroidaceae > Bacteroides. Next base: position 13,760 of record CASELH010000003.1, read on the forward strand.
AACGCTTCAGCGTGGCAATAGTCGATATCAGCACGGAAAGTATGCAACGGCGTTCTTCCTTCCTTATACATTTCAGAACGTGCCATTTCAGCACCGTTCAAACGTCCTGAAATCTGAATTTTGATGCCTTCCGCACCCATACGCATTGTGTTGGCAATAGCCATCTTAATGGCGCGGCGATAGGCAATCTTACCTTCAACCTGGCGAGCGATGTTATTGGCAACAATAACAGCGTCAAGCTCCGGTCTTTTCACTTCGAAGATGTTAATTTGAATATCTTTATCGGTAATTTTCTTCAACTCTTCCTTCAACTTGTCAACTTCTTGACCACCCTTACCGATAATGATACCCGGGCGTGCAGTACAAACAGTAATAGTCACCAGCTTCAGGGTGCGCTCGATAACGATTCTCGATACGCTAGCCTTTGCGAGTCTGGCATTCAAATATTTACGGATTTTGCTGTCTTCCAGCAACGAATCACCGTAATTTTTTCCACCATACCAATTGGAATCCCATCCTCTGATAATTCCTAAACGGTTGCTTATTGGATTAACTTTTTGTCCCATTTACACCTTAATTTTGATCTTCGTTATTACTTTTAGAACCAACGAACAATGTTACATGGTTTGAACGCTTACGAATTCTGTAACCTCTGCCCTGCGGAGCCGGACGCATTCTTTTCAGCGTTGCGCCGCCATCTACAAAAATCTTAGTTACATACAGTTCGCCACTTTCAGCTTTCCGTTCGTTTTTTTGCTCCCAGTTAGCTATTGCAGAACGCAGCAACTTTTCAACACGCGCAGCAGCCTCTTTAGAAGAGAACTTCAAAACACCAAGTGCTCTGTTTACCTCCATACCGCGTATCATGTCTGCCACCAGGCGCATCTTACGTGGAGAGGTAGGAACATTCCGCAATTTTGCAAAATACATGGTTTTAAGGGCCTCTTTTCTCTTATCAGCCGATATTTTTTTTCTTGCTCCCATTTTATCTTATTACTTTTTTATTTCAGTAAACACCTGTCCTTATTTCTTCTTGTTACCGGCATGGCCTCTGAAAGTACGTGTCGGAGCAAACTCGCCCAACTTGTGCCCCACCATGTTCTCAGTAACATAAACAGGGATAAATTTATTTCCATTGTGAACTGCAACGGTATGCCCTACGAAATCAGGCGAAATCATTGAAGCTCTGGCCCAAGTCTTAACAACCACTTTCTTGCCACTTTCATTCATGGCAAGAATCTTTTTTTCAAGCTTAACGTTAATATACGGACCTTTTTTTAATGAACGACTCATAATTTTCTCAATTAATCAGGTTACTTCTTTCTTCTCTCAATAATATACTTAGACGATTGCTTCTTCGGAGCCCTAGTCTTAAGACCCTTAGCATACAATCCCTTGCGAGATCTCGGATGACCTCCGGAAGCGCGTCCTTCACCACCACCCATCGGGTGATCTACCGGGTTCATTACGACACCACGGTTGCGCGGACGACGTCCTAACCAGCGGGTACGTCCTGCTTTACCAGAACTTTCCAAACCATGATCCGAATTACCTACACTGCCTATAGTAGCCTTGCAGGTGCAAAGGATTTGTCGAAGTTCACCTGAAGGCAACTTGATCACACAGTATTTACCTTCTCGCGAAGTCAACTGAGCAAAGTTGCCAGCCGAACGGACTAATGCAGCACCCTGTCCCGGACGCAACTCAATATTATGAATCACGGTACCAACCGGGATATTCTTCAGAGGAAGGGCATTTCCTACTTCAGGAGCAGCATCCTCACCTGACATCAAAGTCGCACCAACTTGCAATCCATTGGGAGCAATAATATATCTTTTTTCACCGTCTGCGTAAAACAACAAAGCGATACGAGCCGAACGATTCGGATCGTACTCAATAGTTTTTACAACAGCCGGCACACCGTCTTTATTTCTCTTGAAGTCGATAATACGAATTACCTTCTTGTGGCCACCACCAATGTAACGCATGGTCATCTTACCTTGGTTGTTACGACCGCCAGAAGATTTCTTTCCAAATACAAGAGACTTTTCTGGTACCCGCGCAGTAATTTCTTCAAAAGTACCAATAATTTTATGTCTTTGCCCCGGTGTTGTGGGCTTAAATTTACGTACTGCCATTTCTATTCTTAAATATTGCTATAAAAATCAATCGTATCACCCTCTTTCAACGTCACGATAGCTTTCTTATAAGCATTGGTACGGCCGTTGATGAGACCAGCTCTTGTATACCGGGATTTCGACTTTCCTGCATAGCGCATTGTATTCACGTCGACCACGGTAACATTGTAAAGGGATTCCACCTCTTTCTTAATCTCCAACTTGTTAGCATCCGGACGCACGATAAAGCCGAAACGGTTGTTCTGCTTCTCGGTTATCGCCGTCATTTTCTCAGTGACAATCGGTTTAATAATAATTCCCATTATTTAAGCCTCCTTTTTACTTAAAATATTGTCGATGGCAGAAAGAGCATTTTCTGTAAACACAACGACCCCAGCGTCCAATACTCTATAAGTATTTAACCCTGAGATAGTCTGCACATTTGCACCCTTCAAGTTACGAGCCGACAAATATACGTTTTTATTCGATTCCGGTAAAACCATAAGCAGCTTCTTGTCGGATACTTTAAGATTTTTTGTGATATCTATAAAGTTCTTGGTCTTGGGAGCCTCAAAAGTGAAGTCCTCAATCACTACAATAGCATTTTCTTGAGCCTTGTAAGACAATGCAGATTTGCGAGCCAAAGCCTTAACTTTCTTATTCAACTTGAAAGAATAATCACGGGGCTTGGGACCAAATACACGACCACCGCCAACCAATACAGGCGAGTTCATATCACCACGACGTGCACCGCCGCCACCTTTCTGGCGACCGATTTTACGAGTAGAGCCACTTATTTCACTTCTTTCTTTAGACTTGTGTGTTCCTTGGCGTTGGTTAGCCATGAATTGCTTAACATCCAAGTAAATAGCGTGATCGTTAGGCTCAATTCCGAAGATAGCTTCGTTCAACGCAACCTTTCTTCCGGTGTCTTCACCCTTAATGTTATATACACTAACTTCCATTATTTCTCAATTAATACGATTGAACCTTTGCAACCCGGAACAGACCCCTTTACCAAAAGGAGGTTATGTTCAGCGATTACCTTTAACACACGCAGGTTTTGGATAGTTACTCTGTCACCACCCATTTGACCGCCCATTCGCATTCCCTTGAATACTTTTGCGGGATAAGAACATGCACCGATAGAACCCGGCTTACGGGCACGGTTGTGCTGACCATGAGTAGTCTGGCCCACACCGCCGAAACCATGTCTCTTGACAACGCCCTGGAAGCCTCTACCTTTGGAAGTTCCAATGACGTCAACAAACACTTCATCGTTGAAGATATCCACGGTAACGGTGTCACCAAGGTTCAATGCATCAAATCCTTTGAACTCAGCCAAGTGTTTCTTGGGTGTTACTCCTGCCTTCTTGAAGTGTCCCAGCAAAGGCTTGGTAGTATGCTTTTCCTTCTTGTCCTGGAAACCCAGTTGCACAGCGGCATAGCCGTCTTTTTCTACCGTCTTTACTTGAGTAACAACACAAGGACCTGCTTCGATAACAGTGCATGGTACATTTTTACCCTCGGCACTGAAAACGGATGTCATTCCGATTTTTTTTCCTAATAATCCTGGCATTTCACTTAAATTTTAGATACACTTACACTTTAATTTCTACTTCCACACCACTCGGCAACTCCAGCTTCATCAAAGCATCAACTGTTTTGGCAGTAGAGCTATAGATGTCAATCAATCTCTTGTAAGAAGAAAGCTCGAATTGTTCACGCGACTTCTTGTTTACGAAAGTCGAACGGTTTACAGTAAAGATACGCTTATGCGTAGGAAGAGGAATAGGACCGCTGACGATAGCGCCCGTCGTCTTCACTGTTCTTACAATCTTCTCAGCCGATTTGTCAACCAAGTTGTGGTCGTAAGATTTCAATTTGATTCTGATTTTTTGACTCATTTCTATTTAATCATTAAACATGTTATTAAACGGAGAAACTCCGCAGGTTAAGAGTCATACGCTAACCTGCGGGTTTCAAGATTTTATTTAAAGCAATTCCGAATGTCCCTTCACTTCATCGAGCACAGCCTTAGCTATCGAAGTAGAAACCTGTGCATGATGGTCGTAGGTCATGGAAGAGGTCGCACGGCCGGAAGTGATGGTACGCAGAGCCGTCACATAGCCGAACATCTCTGCCAGCGGAACCATGGCCTTCACGATGCGGGCACCCGAACGGCTCGATTCCATACCTTCCACCTGTCCGCGGCGCTTGTTCAAGTCGCCAATGACATCACCCATGTTTTCTTCCGGAGTCACAACCTCCAGCTTCATGATAGGCTCCATCAATACAGGACCTGCCTTAGAGCAAGCGTTCTTATAAGCCTGGATGGCGCAGATTTCAAATGACAACTGGTCGGAGTCTACAGGGTGGAACGAGCCATCCAACAAAGTCACCTTCAGGCTGTCCATCGGGAAACCTGCCAACACGCCATTCTTCATAGCTGTCTGGAAGCCCTTCTGAACAGAGGGGATAAATTCCTTAGGAATATTACCACCGGTCACCTCGTTGATAAACTGCAATCCACCTTCCTTGAAGTCCTCATCAACAGGACCTACATTAACGATGATGTCAGCAAACTTACCACGACCACCGGACTGTTTCTTATAAACCTCACGCAAGTTCACTGTCTTCGTGATAGCCTCCTTGTAGTTTACCTGAGGCTTACCTTGGTTACACTCAACCTTGAATTCACGCTTCAAGCGGTCGATAATGATATCCAAGTGCAACTCACCCATACCGGAGATAACCGTCTGGCCGGTCTGCTCATCCGTGCGGACAGTGAATGTCGGGTCTTCCTCGGCCAATTTAGCCAAACCGTTAGACAGCTTGTCCATATCCTTCTGCGTCTTCGGCTCGACTGCAATACCGATAACCGGTTCGGGGAAGTCCATAGACTCCAATACAATCGGGGCAGTCTCATCGCACAAAGTATCACCTGTACGGATATCCTTGAAGCCTACACCGGCACCGATGTCACCGGCCGAAATCACTTCCACCGGATTCTGCTTGTTGGAGTGCATCTGGAACAAGCGGGAAACGCGTTCCTTCTTGCCCGAACGGCTATTGTAGATATACGAGCCGGCCTCAACCTTACCGGAGTAAACGCGGAAGAATGTCAGACGACCTACATACGGGTCGGTAGCAATCTTGAATGCCAAAGCCGCCGTCTTCTCATCCTCATCCGGCTTGCGGTCTTCCTCAGCGCCGGTTTCAGGATTGGTACCTACGATGTTCGGGGTATCCAGCGGTGAAGGCAAGAAGGCACATACATAATCGAGCAACGTCTGCACGCCCTTGTTCTTAAAAGAAGAACCGCACAACATAGGCACAATGTCCATCTTCAAAGTAGCGGCACGCAAACCACGCAAGATTTCCTCTTCCGTAATGGAAGAGGGGTCTTCAAAGTATTTCTCCATCAGCGCATCGTCGTAGCTAGCCACTGTTTCCAGCATCTTGCCTCTCCACTCTTCAGCCTCATCAACCAAGTTGGCGGGAATCTCTTCTACGTCATAATCTGCGCCCATAGTCTCATCGTGCCACAGGATAGCCTTCATCTTAATCAGGTCTACAACACCCTTGAAGTTCTCTTCAGCGCCGATAGGAATAACCACCGGGCAAGGATTTGCGCCCAAAACGTCCTTCATCTGGCGCACTACCTCAAAGAAGTCTGCACCCGAGCGGTCCATTTTGTTCACATACCCGATGCGCGGCACATTGTACTTGTCAGCCTGGCGCCACACAGTCTCCGACTGGGGCTCAACGCCACCTACAGCACAATAAGTAGCCACCGCACCGTCCAACACACGCAGCGAACGCTCTACTTCAGCAGTAAAGTCCACGTGTCCCGGAGTGTCGATCAAGTTGATTTTATATTTATTACCCGCATAGTTCCAATAAGTAGTCGTAGCCGCAGAGGTAATCGTAATGCCACGCTCCTGCTCTTGCGCCATCCAGTCCATCGTAGCGGCACCATCGTGCACTTCTCCGATTTTGTGAGTCAAGCCCGTGTAGAACAAGATACGCTCAGAAGTCGTAGTCTTACCCGCATCGATGTGGGCCATGATACCAATGTTACGGGTTAAATGTAAATCGCGCTTTGCCATTTTCTAACACCTATTATTTTATCATTAATACTAAAATCAGAAGCGGAAATGAGCGAATGCACGGTTTGCCTCAGCCATTCTGTGCATATCTTCTTTACGTTTGAAAGCACCGCCCTGCTCGTTGTAAGCGTCCATGATTTCAGCCGCCAGCTTGTCAGCCATCGACTTGCCACCACGTTTGCGGGCGAAGATAATCAAATTCTTCATGGAGATTGACTCCTTACGGTCGGGACGGATTTCCGTAGGCACCTGGAAAGTAGCACCACCCACACGGCGAGACTTCACTTCCACCTGCGGAGTCACATTATCCAAAGCCTTCTTCCAGATTTCGAGGGCGGTCTTCTCCTCGTTTTGCATCTTATTCTTTACGGTTTCCAATGCAGCATAAAAGATTTCATAAGAAGTGTTCTTCTTGCCATCATACATCAGATGGTTCACAAACTTGGAAACTTTCACATCATTGAACACGGGATCCGGCAGGATAACGCGTTTTTTAGGTTTTGCTTTTCTCATTGTCTTTAATGATTTGTTTTCGTCCTTGGTTGTTTACTTCTGTCGTCTTCAACTTCCCCTCTGGGAAATTTACTCAACCTTTAGCATCTTCCAAGCAAACTAAAACGTTTGTTTATTACTTTAAGTTTTTACGTCGGCTACGGTTTATTTCTTCTTTGCGGGAGCAGCCTGACCCGGCTTCGGACGCTTAGCGCCGTACTTGGAACGTCTCTGCGTACGACCGGCAACACCGGCAGTATCGAGCGTGCCGCGAACAATGTGATAACGTACACCCGGAAGGTCCTTCACACGACCGCCACGAACCAACACGATGGAGTGTTCCTGCAAGTTGTGTCCTTCGCCCGGAATGTAAGAGTTCACCTCTTTACCATTGGTCAAACGCACACGAGCTACCTTACGCATAGCTGAATTCGGTTTCTTCGGGGTGGTAGTGTACACCCTCACGCAAACGCCACGTCTTTGAGGACATGCATCCAAGGCAGGCGACTTACTCTTGTCGACCAGCACCTGGCGTCCTTTTCTTACTAATTGCTGAATTGTAGGCATTTTAATTGTTTTTAGTTATATATTAATTTGTATTATTTCTAAACCACACAGTTTTTCGGGCTGCAAAGTTACGAATAAGTTTTGAATAATCAATGCACTACAATATTTTTTTTGTTTCCCGCCCGGCAGACCGGCGGGAAACCACATTACAAACCGGCTACAAATTCCGGTCTGTTTCCGCAAACATCGCTCCCCATTCAGGCTTCTCCCTTGATGTTGGCAAACGATGAAAAGGTACGTTCCTCCGGAATGCGGATAGGACCAAATGCCCGCTCATACTTCTCTATATTGTCTTCCAGGGCACGCAGCAGCCGCTTGGCATGCTCGGGGGCAAGCACAATGCGGGACTTTACGCCCGCCTTGGGCATGCCCGGCAGCACGCGGACAAAATCGACAATAAACTCTGAACTTGAATGGGCTATAATAGCCAGATTGGCATAAATGCCTTGGGCAACGTCTTCTTTCAGCTCAATCTGCAGCTGCCCGCTGTTGTTTTCTTGATTTTCCATACCTGTCGTTTTTACCCCACAAAATTACGCAAAATCGGCGGAACAACCGCCGATTTTCATAGAAATAAGGTGAACGCACCACAGCGCTTTTATTCAAGCAATCACCGCCGTCCGCGCTCCTCGATGACGCAGTCGGCAGGCGCTTTGATGTTTTCGTCGAGGGTGACAGAGCCTATGCTGTCGGCCACAATGCGCCCAGACATGGGGTTCTTGATGTTGGTGATGCTGCCCCGTATGTCGGCCTGAAGGGTGCTGTACTCAAAGGCGCGGTCGCAAGCCGGGTCGAAGGTACAGTTCTCCAGCACCAGGTCGTGAGCATAGCACAGGGGCTGCTCGCCGCTGATGTGGCAATTCACCAGGCGCAGGTTGCGCGAGTGCCAGCCCAGGTACTCGCCATTCAGCTCGGAGTCGTAGATGGTGACGTTCTCCACCTCCCAAAAGGCATCCTTGGTGGTAATCTTGGCGTTGTGTATCTCCGCGTTCTTCACGTACTGGAACACGTACTTGCTGTCGCTCTCCAGCCCGTCCACATAGATGTCGTTGCTCAGCATGAAGGGATAGGTGCCGTCGTGCAGCTTCAGGTTCTTCACGCGAATGCGGTTGCAGCGCCAGAACACCTCGTCGGCATCATTCATCTGCACGTTCTCCAGCTCAATGTCGTTCATCTCGCGAAACATCTTGGGAGCGTCGATTACCGTATCCTTCATCAGCAGGTGGTCGCTGTACCACAAGGCCGAACGCCCGCCCACGGCAAAGTAGCAGTGGTCGATGGTGAAGCCGTGCACATGCCAGAAGGGGTAGTTGCCCTCGAAGCGGCAGTTGGTGGCCACAATGTTGCTGCACTCCTTGATGGCCGACTCGCCCTCGCGGATGATGACGTTGTCCAGATGCACGTCGTGCGAGGCAAACAGGGGACGCTCGCCTCCAAATTCCTTGTCTTTAATCAGTTGCATATTTCTCTTCACTATATTTCGTTATACAATTCCTTTTGTCACCGCAAAGGTACGAAGTTTCCCGCAACGGTGTGTAGACGGATTACGGTTGTTATGCCCCCTATTACGGTAATCCCGCCTCCCAACACCCCGGCACCCAATGCCAGCAAAAACGATGCCAACTTACAGTGAAGTACTTTTCTTTTACAAAACATTCAACTATACCCCCCTATTGCCAGTACCGTACCTCAGTCGTACCCCATTCGTACCTCATTCGGTACTGATTCGGTCTTCTTCCGCCGCTATGGAGCGAAGCGGGTACGACCGAAATGCTTACAAAGGGGCAATCCGGACAAATGCAAGCCGACCCGCATTCCCCTCCTTTCCGGAAGAGAAAACGGGTCGGCACTTCATCTTGACATCCTCAAGTCAAGGGGCAGAGCGGGCGTCACTCCACGGCAAAGGGGATGTTGGCAGTGGAGACGAAGCCGGTGCCATCGAGCACGTAAGCGTAGAGGCGGTAGTAGCCGGGCTGGGCAATGGAGAGGGATACGCGGTCATCATCGGTGGTCTGCACCTGGCCCACGCGGTCGGGCCGCGGCTCGTAGGCTCCGCCGGTGGCGGTGATGGTAGCCTCCTTCAGCACCTCCCACACGTAGGTCAGCTTGTCGCCCTCACGGTCTGTGGCGACTACCGTGCCCTCAAACGTCCGTCCGGCCTTGACGCGCGGCTCGAAGGGCGTGCCGTCTATGGCAATGCCCTGCACCACGGGAGCCGTTTGGGCGGGCTCCTGGCGGGTCCACATGCGCTCCATGGCCTCTACCATGGGAGTTTTCTCACCCCTTAGCGGCAAGCCTTCCACATCGTCCTCCACAAAAAGGCAGAACCAGGTGGGGGTGCGCTCCTCCTTCTGCCCCCACAGGAAGACGAAGGAGCCCATGCAGCGGGGGTCGGCGGTAATAGCCTTTGTATAACGTTCTTCGTAAACGATGCGTTTCTCCTCGCTGGTCTGCTCAATGGGAGCCTTCCAGGCAGTGGTCTTGGTTTCCCACCAGCCCGTAGGGCCCCACTCCGTAATGAGGTACGGGCCGCGGTAGGAAGAGCGGGCCACGATGTCCTTCACATCCAGTATGCCGCCATAGCTGTTGATGCCTACAAAGTCGAGGTCGGGGGCATAGCGGGCCACCATCTCCAGCGCCCCCGGATTGTGGGAGATGACGGTGGAGACGAGGTGTCGGCTGTCTATCTTCTTGATTTCCTGCGCTAGCAGGTTGACAAACTGCCAGGCCGTGGCGGTGTTGGCGCGGTTGTCCAGCTCAATCTCGTTGCCTATGCCCCAGGCTATGATGCTGGTGTCGTTCTTAAACGTCTGCGCCAGCTGCCTCACCTCGTCCAGCTTGGCCTGGCGGAAGGCTTCGTCGTGATACTTTGTGGAGTCTTTGGGCAGGCCGATGCCTTGCATCACATACATGTGGTTCTTGCGGGCCAGCTCCAGATCGCGGTTGATGGACTCCACGTCGCCACCCCAGGTGCGGAAGGCATTGGCCCCGTTGGCCGCCGCCACATCCAGGCGGTTGGTGCCGCCCACACCATTAATATAAATGGGACGTCCGTCGATGCACACGTGCCATGCATTGCCTTCTTGCCGGACAGTAACTCCGTCGCCCGTCACAGCGCCACCACACGCGGCCAGCATGGCAGAGAGGCCGAGGGTGATAAACATTCCTTTGAATTTCATTGTATAGTACTTTAGTTTATATTGGTTGTTATTCGTTCCATAAATCCGGAATCAACTCATGCCCGCGGGGATTCACCGGTTGCTCGTTATATGGGGGCAGCGTGCCCTTATGTACCTCGTACAGACGTTTAGCGGTTTCCATCATGGCCTCTACCTGTTCCTTGTAAGGCCTGTCGGTCACGTCAATCAGTCCGCAGTTGTAGTTCTCGCCGTCCCGACGTCCCGTTAGGTCTTGGTCGCACCACTGGAAGTAACCCGTACCTATCAATCCGGGGTGGGCATACGCATTCTCCGTATAATAGCGGTAAGCCACTCCTCTTTGCTCCTGCGACTCCACTTGCCACAACGACTGTGCCATGCCGCGATCCACCGTGCCGAAATGGTATTCACCGATAATCATGGGCAGGCCGGTCAGCTGGTTGGCGCGGTCCATCATCTCAGGGCTGGGGTGCAAGTCATAGCAATTGAAGCTGAACACGTCGAACGCCTCGCCGCAAGCCTTCAAGATGCGCTCGTCCAGCTTCATGATATTGCCGAAGCGGATGCCCAGGTTCAGATGGTCGGGGTCGTGCTTCTTCAGCGCCTTGTTCGTAGCCATCAAGAAGTTCCGGAACGTTTCTATGACAAACGATTTACGGGTTGCTTCCGTATCGCCGTTCTTTTCCAAATACGCTTGCAAAGCCCTCTTGATGGGGCGGTCCTCACCTTGCAAAATAATTTCGCAAAGACGGGCTTCCTCATCTAACCATGCAGGTTCATTGCCTATAAAATAGCCTATCAGCCAAGGATTGCCCTTGAACGGAGCCACAAACTTTGCCAAGTTCTCATCTATCATCTGCTCAAAAGACGGGTCATAGATATCGCAAAGTCCCATCAGGTCATGCGAGATGCCTACGCCGGAAAGCGGCACCAAAAATGCCTTTTTATTCATCAGCATCAGGTCGCGGCTCGACCAATTGGCTATGGTGTTCAATCCCCATTTATCCATACGTTTGAAAACCATTTCGGATGCCTTTGCCTTGAAGTTGTCCCCATAACGCCTGTACAGGTTCCACATGCCGTATGAATAGTTCACGTTGCCCTGACGGTCCACACAGCCCATCTTCTTCATCACTTCGGCAGGCGGCAATTCCTTATACATGGAGGGGCGTTTTTCGTAGGCACGTACCTGCAACCCGTTGCCCAGCTCCACGCAATCCACTCCCACGGAGAGGAACAAGTAGCCCTCCGGGTCAACAAACCACCAGCGTCCGTCAATTTTCTCCGTGCGGAAGAAGCCGGTTGCTTTCACCCGTTGCTGCTTATAACCGCCGAACTTGGAATAATTGTATGCTGCCGTCGACACAGGTTCTGCGTCTTCGGTTTTCCAAGCCTGCTGCAATTCTTCCAAAGAATGTACTTTCTCCGGCCATTCCACCAAATTAGACTGGCCGAATTCATCCACAGCAGGCTGTTCGCCCATATAAACATCCCCGGGGTCGTCCACGGACAACGATACCGAACGCAATTCAAAAGTAGGAGTCCCAATCGGCTTACGCATCCTTATCCCAATAGAGTCTACCCGGTGCAAGGGTCCCCGTTTGCCGCCCAAATTAATCCAACCGGTATAACGGGCATGGTTGTTAGTGGCAGCCAAATCGACTGCCGGGTCAGGCAGCTCCGTGAAGTATTTCAATGGAATGGCCAATTTATTCCAGGCATTGGGAACGTACGACATAATGCGAAGTTCATTGTAACCAGAAGCCGTAGTAAATCCCAACTGGAAACGCTGAGCCGTACTGATTTTGAACTCAACTACCACATAATTGTAGCCATCCCAATCTGCAGGGAGTTCAGGACTGATATCTTTCAAAGCAAATTTTTGTCCGGAGACCTCTTTTGTGTTGTCAAATTGGATTTTGAACTGTTCCGGCATCTGCGAGCAACCACATAAAAAGCCCACAGCCATCAATGCACTACCAATAAGTTTCTTCATATATAAATTGCAATAAATATAGTGATAAAATAAGAAGCCCAAAGGAAGGGTAGTCATGTATGCCATCCTTCCTTCAAGCTCCGTTTGATTAATCAATAAACTCCAGATGCACCTTGCTCCATACGTTGGCAGGATTCAGTTTCAAAGCCTCCCGGTATTTTTGTTTGGCTACTTCCTTGTTGCCCAATCCTTCGTTGGCCAGACCTTCGTAGTACAAGTTTTCAGACTTCCGCGCATCAAGATCGCTGCCACCGCCGAATTGGCTGAAGAAAGCAGTCGATTCCTTTCCTAAGTTGGCAAGAATACCTTCCAGTAACGCTTTGGCATCCGTATCCTTACCTAATTCCTTCAAAGCCATCGCCCGGTAATAAACAGCTTCCATATCCCGGTCGGCATTGACTTCTACAGCTTGGTTAAACATCTCCTTTGCCCTGGTTTCATCACCTTGAAGTTGGGCTACCACGCCTGCCGTGTAATAGATCTTTGCGTAAACCGAACGTCCGTAAAGGCCTATCGGGTAAGCCAACGCCTTTTCCAAGTTGCGGTTGGCTGCTTCATACTTACCTTTCTTCACCTGTTGCATGGCCAGCACCAAGTAACTGTTCAGGTAGTTGTCCTGCTGCTCTCGGGCACCTTCCGACTCTATGATGAAATTGTTGTCCATGATATCGATGGCATCTTCATAGTGTCCGGCTTCCATGGCACGGGTAGCCAGACGCAGTACTGTTTCAGGACGCTGCTTCACTACGCGCTCGTTCTTCTTCAGCAACTGGTATTTCTTCTCCGGGCTGAGTTTATTCGCATCGTTCAGCTCATCCAGCTCGAACAGCAGGCGGGCATCCTGGCTGTTGCATTCAACCGCCTTGTTCATGTATTCCAAAGCCTTCGCCTTATCGCCTTCTTCGTCGTAAGCCAGTGCCAGGTTGCGCCACGTAATGTAGAAAGTATCATCAAGTGCCAACGACTTTTCCCACAAGGCAACCGCCTTCCTATGCTGATACTCAAAATACAGATTACCCAAATAATAGGGAGCTTTGGCATCCGAAGGATTCATTGCCATAGCTGCTTCCAAGATGTCTACATCCTCCCAACGGAACGGATAACAATAGTCGGAAGGCATGCCAGATGCCTGCTTGTAGTAAGCCAATGCTTCATCTTTGTTACCTTGCTTTTCCGCATAATAGCCCAAGGCATAGTACAACATGGGATAAGTATTTCCCTTGTCCGCCAGCCGTTTCAAAATATTCGATGCTTCCTCATAATCTGCCACTTGTGCATACTCGAAGGATAATTCCAAGTATATTTGCACATTGTTTATCATCCAAGCGTTCAACTTGTCGAGTACATTCTGTTCACGACTCATCACATACAGTTCGTTCTGGGCCATCAAATCGATTTTGCAGGTGTCCAAAGCCTGTGCCAGCAACGATTTTGCCTCGTCAGTCTTTCCCAGCTTGCGCAATGCGTAGGCCTTGAGATCCGTAGCGCGCATGTTGTCAGTGTTGGTGGAAAGAGACAAATCCAAGTGGTTCAAGGCTGTCACATAATCCTGCTTCACGCAGTCCATGGATGCCAGCTGGAAGTAAGAGGCCGTATGCCAGGCATACGACCAGGATGCCCGGTAGAAGCAGTCGTAAGCTTCTTTGTACATGCCTTTCTCACGCAATACGATGCCTAAATAATACAAAGCCTCGCCATCTTTGGGGCGCGTGTAGTTGGATGTAATGCGTTTTACTGCCGTGCGCAAGTATTTCTCTGCACTGTCCCAATCGTAACGCTTGATGCTGCGGATACCCAACTGGGTGTTGACATCGTAATTCTCCGGGTCACGTTTCAATGCTTCCTCGTAGTAGGGCATCGGGTCTACGTTTGCATTGTAAAATTGGTCCAAACGGAGTCCTGCCAAGTACAGTTCCTCTACAGACTTCATTTCCTCCGGCTTGACAAACGGTTTCAAGGGTTCGGGACGTTCGGCGTCCTTCACCACATGGTCGGCGGGAATATATTCCAAAAGCACCCTGCCGGTTGCGTCCACCAAGCGTAGGGTCAGGTCGTTTTCACCCACACCCGAGGGAAGCATACATTCCACTTTCTGGGGAGAGGCAGGACTGATATCCATCTTTTTGCGCACAATTTCTTTCCCGCCGGCAAGCACCACGGCTTCAGCTCCCGCATACAGGGAGGTTGAATTCAGGCGATAGTCCAGCCGGTTGCCTTCGATGAAGTAATTCAAAGCACCGTGACGATTGGCATATTTCAACCCGCCCAACTCACGGATGGGAAACCACACCATCTTGCCGATTTTCGTTTCGTAAGGCTGCAGCCAACTGTAGTCGGGTTGGTTGTCCGTGTAGAAGCCGGCCATCAGTTCAATGTAACGTCCGTCATTATCTGTCAGTCCCTCGTTTGTTTTCAGGCCGTTAGCATTGTTGCCGTCCGCCCAATACTTCATGCCCGGGCTGACATAATGGTTGCCTATCCATGCCGTACCGGCCTCCTTGTTGTGGTCGTACCCGCAGAAGTAATCTTCCTGGGGATCCCACGAGAAGAAAGAGGAAGGAACACGGGTATTCTTCCACCAGCTGATGTCCATGCCGGTAAAATCATAACCATTGAACCAACTGTCCGCAATGGGCCAGGAAGTCATCTGGTTCTTCCCATGGTAAGTAACATATTTCACCGAAGGAGGAAAAATGACCTGATAGGCCGAATCGCAATGCACCGCCGGATTGGCCCAGAAAAGAAAAGAGTTGGCGATTGCTGTCCGGTTACGCGGATGGATAGTCATCTCCAAGATAGAGGAACCCGGGAACACGGTATAGCCCACGACAACCTCCATGCGGTGCAGCCTGTCCCAACTGCGAATCCACACCGTCTTGCTGCCATCTTCATTCTCCTCTATCTCATAGCCCATATTCTCCACCGTGTTGGGGCCATGATGATGGGGAAAGCCCCATGCCAGGCTACCGGAAATCCAGTTGCCCTGCATTCCTATAAGCGAAGGCTTTACTACGTGGTTGTGATAAAGGTAATTGTAATTATTCGTTTTGTCATCCGCATAATACACTCGCCCGCCCAGCTCAGTACTGATGGCCAAATCGATGTACTCGTTCTCCATATGAATCATAGGATGAGACACATCCCGCTTGTCCCGCGTCAAACCATCGTCAAACGGGTAGGGATAAATGCGGCGTTGCACGCCTTGATGCGACCGGCCCTCGTAAAAACGGGGCATCACGTTGGGAACCTCCTGCCGGTAGGATGGAACGGTGTACTCTTTCTCCTCCAGCTTCACTTCGTCTGACGTTTGCGCACACAAAGGCAAGGCGCAAACAACGGACAAACACATTAAAGCAAATTTGTTCATGGCATATTAATTAAAAAAATGAGAATAGAAATAACTTCCTTTCTATTATACACCACGTCCACGCAGGCCAAGTCCGACCTTAAACACATTACAAATGTAACACATTCATGGACATGACTAATAAATGTTCAAATTAAAAAAACATAAATAGGCAGACAAGTCCTGTGGTATTAAGAACCTATTCTAATTTTGCATGAAGAAAATTACACGCATGGCTGCAAATCCATGTTTTTAAAGAGAAGATTTCCCGTACCCCATACACAAAGCCATTCCGGTCTCAAGCATGGGGTACAGGATATCCCGAAAACAAATCAATTATTCAGGTTCGGATTCAACAGGCCGTCATGCTGGGGAATCGGGAAAAGGTAAACATCCTCCGTAATGGCATTGAGCGGCGGATTGTCTGCCGGATCTCTCTTGGCCACAACGTCGGCCAGCATCTCCAGACGCACAAGGTCGAACCAGCGGACACGTTCGCCACACAATTCCCAGGCACGCTCGTCCACACACTTGTTGGCAAAGTCCTCAGCCGACAGGCCGCTGTAAGTGGGCAGCCCCGCACGTGTGCGGATGGTGTTCAAGCATTCGTAAGCCAACGCGTCCACACCTTCGCCCGAACGGGCCTTGGCCTCGGCGTATGTCAACGCGGTCTGGGTAAAGCGCAGCATGCGCATGGGGATATTCGATTCCGAATTAAAAAAGTTGGCAGATGCCGGGTCCTGCATCAGCTTCCGGTAATACGGGCGCGGATTGGCCAGTTGCTGCCAGGTGTAATGCGTACCGTCCTGCGAGGTAAACTCAAGAGCAAACGTAGCATCCTTACGGGGGCCTTCGGGGAACTCATTGTAGAACGTCATTTCAGCAAACACCACATCCCAACCGCCAATTTCGCCGGGATAAGCCCAGTAAGCATACATGGCGTTGCCGTGGCCGGTGGAACGATTGCAAGGGATGACCCAGATGTCTTCTTTGTTGATGATATTGGGGTCGGACTCGTCATTGCCGTACAGCACGTCATACGAATCTTCAAAATCGAAGCCATACAGAGCACGATTGTCCAGCACCTGCTTGGCGGTGGAAGCGGCCAGCGAATATTTATCGGTTTCCTTCAAGGGCCAACCGGCTTCGGCCAGATATACCTCGGCCAGCAGAGCCAAAGCCGTGCCTTTGTTGGGACGGCCGTCCTCACCGTTCCGGCGTGCATCGGGAAGAACGTTGATAGCGTCGGTCAGGTCCTGCTCAATCCGGTCGTAGATGTCTCTTATTGAAACTTTCTCCATGGAGACATTTTCTTCGTTATACGCCGAGGTCAAAACCAAGGGCACTTCGCCGTGCATTCTCACCAGCCAGAAATAGCTTGCGGCACGGATAAACCGGGCCTCAGCAGCAATCTGCTCAATCACGTCCGGGTCACCGCTGCACGACTGATATTTCTCAAGCACATTGTTGGCCCCCTGGATGGCCTTGTAACAGCCTTGGAAAACGGAAGGAATACTCGTATTCGTATCCTTCACATCAAAACGGTCAAATTCCTGGGTGTTACCCGTGCCCGGAGGGCAAGTCAGGTCGTCGCCGCCCAGAGTCGTCTCGGTAGCCCAGCCGTTAGTAAAGCCGTAAGCCCACGTAGAACTCCAGCCGGTGTAGGCACCCGTCAATGCCGATTCCAGTCCGTTCTGTTCGGCCAATACATTATCAAACACTTTGCCTCGGGTATCTTCTTCCAAGAAGTCGGAACAAGCTGTCTGTCCGAATAGTACCAAGGCTGCACATGTATATATTGCAAAATTCTTTTTCATGACATCGTTAATTTAAAATGGTTCATTCAATAATAGGCATCTCCTTGTCATCAGAAAGTGATATTAAGCCCGATGGTGTACGTCTTGGAGTTGGGGTAAGCACCATAATCGATGCCCTGCTGAACATCGGAAGTGCTGCCGCCCACGTTGCTCGACTCGGGGTCGATTCCCTTATACTTGGTGATGGTGAACAAGTTGGTGGCACTTACGGACACCCTGAAGTCTGCCAAGTTCTTTACCTTGAAGTCGTAACTCAGGCTCAGATTCTTCAAACGCAAGTAGTTGGCATTTTCCAAAAACATGGTAGACTGCGGTTCCCACTTGCTGCTGGCACTCCATGCCGGTAGCCAGGCATTTTCATTTCCGGGCTGGTAGCGGTCTTTGATTTCGGCCAGAGTGGCATAGCGGGCATCGCGGTCGCCCATCAAGTGCAAGGCCCGCGTAAAGTTCAGCTTGTCGGCACCGAACGAACCTTGGAAGAAAGCATTCAGCGTAAAGCCCTTGTAAGTCACCGTGTTGTTCCAACCCAGCGAGTACTTCGGCATACCGCAACCGATGATCTGGTAATCGGAGCCGTCTATCGAATGGTTTCCATCCAAGTCTTCATAACGGGCATCACCCGGCTTGCAACCAAACAAGGCAGCTTCCTCAGCCTGGTCTTCACGCCACGGCCCTAAGTACTTCAAGCCCCACAAAGAGCCCAAGGACTCTCCCTCTTGGTAAACAAATACCGGCTGGCCGTTCAGACCGGTCACATCAGTGTAGTCAAAGATGCGGGTTTCGTCGCCCAAGTTGGTCACCTTGTTTTTCACCGACGAGAAGTTGAACGTGCTTTCCCAACCCCAGTCTTTGGTGGAAATGATGTTGGCCGTGATGTTGAATTCGATACCCTTATTCTCAATATCGCCCACGTTGGAAACGATGCTGCCGCCACCCAAGAAATAGGGCACCGATTTGTTCAGCAGCAAGTCACTCGTATGCTTCTGGAAGTAGTCAAACTCAATGTTCAGACGGTTGTTGAAGAAACCCATCTCGATACCTAGATCCAACTGCTTGGTGGTCTCCCACTTCAGGTCCGTGTTGCCTGGATTACCCATGCGGATGCCGTTGGTACGGGAAGCCGTGGTGAAGGGGAAGTTGATGTCGTCATAAGTGGCCAACGTGGCGTAAGACGAAATGGCCTGGCTACCGGTCAGACCCCAGCTGGCACGCAGTTTCAGTTTGTCGAACACGTTCAAGTTCTGCATGAACTCCTCATTGCCCAAGTTCCAGGCCACGGCGAATGCGGGGAACGTACTGAAGCGGTTGCCTTTAGCAAACTTGGAAGAACCGTCGCGGCGTACCGACACAGAGAACAGGTACTTGTCCATCAACGTGTAGTTCACACGACCCAGATAAGACAACAAGGCCCACATGGAGTAGTCCGAACCAACAGAGTTAGATGCGGCCTGTGCCAGATTGTCGTACTTCAAATCGGGGAACTTCAGACTGGATGCGCTGCCGTTCAACGATTCCCACTGATACTTCTGCGTTTCCAAGGCTACCACGGCATTGATGTGGTGGATTTCTTTAAAAGTGCGGTCGTAGGACAGCTGAGTGGTGGTTTGCAGCGTCACAGCCTGATTGTTGGTCTTCGAAGCACTCGGCGTGTTGTTGGAAGCATAGTTGCCGCTCCAAGTCTTGTTGTTGTAGAATCCCAAGTCGGCAGCCGCCTGGAAGTCAAGGCTCAGACCGTCGATAATCTCATAACGGGCACCTGCCATCACATTGACAAACGTGCGCGAACGCAGGTTTTCCGTGTCATAAAGCAAAGCCAAAGGATTGGTCTTGATAGAACCGGTAGGGTCGGACATCGTATAGCCGCCATTGCCGTCATACGGGTTGGTTGTCGGGGCCCAAGCCAGCGCCTGTACCACCGGGTTGCCGGTACCGGTACGCGTCTGGTTGTTGCGGCCGTCGCTGTATGTGCCGTTGGCATTGAAGCGGAACGACAACCTCTTGTTGACCTGCGTATTGACGTTGGCGCGGATGGTGTAACGCTTGAAGCCCGACTCGCGCACAATACCTTCCATATTCAGGAAGTTTCCGGACACACGGTACTGCGTCTTTTCCGAACCGCCTGAGATGCTCAGCTGATGTTGGTTGGAAACAGCAGTGCGGAACACTGCGTCGTTGTAATCGAAACCGCCGGTGCGGTAGTACTCGTCGATCTGATCCTGTGCAAACTTCAGGTTTGTGATGCCCATGGCTATGTCATGTTCATTGGCAATCGTGGCAAAATCACCGGCACTCAACATGTCGTACTTCTTGATCTGATTGGAAATCGATACGCTACCTTGGTAGCTGACAGTTACCTTGCCGTCCTTGTTGCCTCCCTTGGTAGTGACCAGAACAACGCCGTTGGCACCACGCGAACCGTAGATGGCCGTAGAGGAGGCGTCCTTCAGCACTTCGATGGACTGGATGTCATTAGGATTCAGCAGGTTGAAGTCGGCTCCCACAAAACCGTCGATCACGAACAACGGACTGTTGTCGCCCAGCACGGAGTTGGCACCACGGATACGAATGCGCACATCACCACCGGGGGCACCTACCGTATTCGAAATCTGAATGCCAGCTGCACGGCCTTGCAGGGCCTCGTCAATACGGGTCACATTCTGGTTTGCGTATGAATCGTTGCTCACCGAAGACAAAGAACCCGTCAAGTCGCTCTTGCGGGCCGTACCATAACCAATGACCACCACTTCGTCCAACGTTTCGTTGTCCTCTGCCAACGAGACGTTCAATACCGTCTGCCCGTTTACGGGCACATCTTGCGTCACAAAACCGATGTAAGAAATGGTAAGCACCGCATCGGAAGGAACCGAAAGGCTGAAGTTACCATCGATGTCGGTAATGGTTCCCACACTCGTGTTACCTTTCAACACGACATTCACACCCGGCAAGGGACTGTTGTCCGTCCCGCTCGCCACTGTACCTTTTACCTGTATGTTCTGCGCATACACGGAAGCTAAGGTCAAGCCCAACATAAACAAAACCGATAAAAGCTTTTTCATGTGTCAGAATTTGATTGTGTTTGGTTTAATTAAGATTAACTATTCTCGTGTTCCAGTATTAGAACTCTGCAAATATATATCACAATATAACAAAATCAAAGGAATATTCAATTAAAAAAACTTATTGTTTGATTTTCAGCAGAATTTCATCCGCCATTCACAGATGAGGCTTGTCCTCCTAACTTTTTTACGCCTCCCGGGAACTGGCAAATATTTGCCTGACTACGAATTCGAAAAGGAACCGGACACTACTTTACGGAAAACGACCTTCCCTATACCTTATCCGATATTTTTCCTTTCCATAGCAAAAAACGACAAAAGGAGCAGATAAGGACCGGGTAAGGAGAAGGTAAGGAGCGGGTAGGTATAAGATTTGCAATGATTCTTTACCAATAGGAGCGACGGCGTTCCGACAAACAGCGCCCGAAAGGCGAATGAGAAAAAGACCAGAAGATAACAATACTGCCACGCTGACGGAAAAAAGCACTACCTTTGCACGGCGAAACAACAGGACAGCCATCGATAATAAAACGGCAAATACACTTATGATTAGCATCCGCAAAGCCCAAGCAGAAGATTTGGGCACCTTAATGGACATCTTTGAACAAGGGAAACGCATCATGCGGGAGAACGGCAACCTGCGGCAATGGACCGGCGGATATCCCCAAGCCTCCACCGTACTGAACGACATTGCCAACGGGAATTGCTACGTCTGCCAAGGCGGGCAGGGCGAAGCGGTAGGCACCTTTGCCTTCATCCCGGGCAAGGAGCCTACCTATACACACATCTATCAAGGGAAATGGCTGGACGACACCCGCCCCTATGCCACCCTGCACCGCCTGACAAGCACCATGGACAGCCACGGGGTAGCGGCCGCCTGCCTGGACTGGTGCTACCGCCAGATACCGAACTTGCGGGCAGATACGCACCGCGACAACCACATTCTGCAGCACATCTTGCAGAAGCACGGATTCCATTATTGTGGCATCATCTACCTGGCCAATGGGGACGAGAGGCTGGCTTACCAGAAACTGTGAACGCGGTACCGACCTCCCCCAAGGCGCTTAGGCCTGCCCGGGGAGGTACTTGCGGCGCAATTCATCTACCGGCGTGCCGGTGAAGTAGTCTTCCACAAAGTCCCAACGCCGGGCATCATCCAGCTTATCCGTGCCAAAAAACAGGGTGAACAGCTCTATCTGCTCCTGGAAAATGCGCTCGTTGGCATCCAGGATGAGGTTGCGGTAGGTGCCCGAGGACGCCAGGCTGCACAGCTGTTCGGGGTCGTTGAAGCGCACTGCCACACACGGACTGCCGCCACCCTCTACGCTGAACGACAGACAATCGAGCATGGAGAGCAGGTTGAGCAGCATGTTCAAGTCGGAGAACGGGGTGCAGTAGAACGTCAGGCGATCGCCCGCATGGCCTACGATGCGCTGGACAAACATCTTCTGGTAGCGCGACAACAATAGGTCGAAGCCACGGGTCACGGTAAACGACAATTCGTTTGACTCCTTCTTCTTGGCGCTGCTGATGTAGCTCACGCTCCGCCCCTCTTCGGTGCGCGACTCCAGCAAGGAGCCGATGAAACGCTTGGCCGACCGCACATCCAGATGGTGCTCGGTGAAGACGGCGCGCAGCTCTTCTTCATCAAAGTGCCCTTTGCTTTTCAGCAAAGCCGTCTTCATAAGCAGCGTAAGGCTCTTGAAGAGGGCATCCAGCTTGGTGCGTATGGTCGAGGCATCTTCTTTCAGCAGCACATCGTGCTTGCCCACAAGGACAGCACGCGAGCCTTCGTGCAACGTTCCGTTGTTCAACTTCTGCTTGAATTCTTTGTATCCCAACTCGGGGAAGCGCTCCTCCCACAGGGCTTCGAGGCGCGCCCGGTACACGCCCTCCTCTACCTTAGTCAGATAGGCAGCATATTCGCGGGCAAAGGCATCGCCGGTCTTGTCCTGCACATAGCCGTCGGTAAGCAGATTGCGGGGGCTGACGTCTATCAAGGGCTTGCCAAAACGTTGCGCCAAGTCATCCTCCAGCCACAGCAAGGCGGTCTTTATCAGTTGCCCCAACTCGGCTTCATACTCCAGCTTGTTCTTAGAGCGGGGCAGCTTCACCACAAACTCAAAATCGGATAGCGACACCTGCATTTCCGGCTTTCCGCCCTTCATGTGGTACACCTCAACCAGCTTCTTCAAGATTAAGTCCAGCTGCTCTTGGCTGATGTTCCCCGTCTGATGCAGGCGCTTCATGTAGTAGAAATCGCGTTCATGGAAGTCTGTGGCCGAGATGCCGTGTATGCCGTTGTCGCGGGCGGCGCGTCCTATCTCCTGTATGTAGTCCACAAACGTGCTGGAGGGCGCCACATGATACACGCGGTCAATGTCGCTGATGTCCACCCCCATGCCGAAAGCCTTGGTGGCCACAATGAGCCGCTTCTCGCCCTCTTTGAATGAGCGCACTATCTCGGCCTTCTGCTCTTTATCTTTTTTCCCGTAATAGGAGGCTACCCAATGCCGGTCGGCAGGACTAACCCATGCCTTCAGCCTCATGTCGATGCCGCCGGCAAAGGGATAATAGAGCAACGTCTTATGCCCTTCCAGGAAGTCGGCTATGCGGGCAGAGACTACGCGCTGCTTGGCCTTGTCGTAGGTTTCGCCTTCCTCTATCTGCATCTGCCTGATGTCAAAGCCAATGTTGCGTCGCTTCACTGTGCCTACATACAGCACGCAGGGCTCCATCTGCAGCGAGCGGATAGTCTCAAACACCATGTCATTGCCGCCTTGGGGATTCCACACAGCCGTAGCCGTCAGGGCAAACAAGGGGAAGCTGTAGGCCAAAGCCTGCTTCAAGCTACTCAGATAGCGGCCCAAGAACCAATAATCCACCCGGAACTCCTTGCCCCACGTAGTCACCGTATGGGCCTCATCCACAACGACCAGCCCAATGCGCCGGTCGCCTATGAAGTGGTGGATGTCGTAAGACAACAGCAACTCGGGGGAGAGATAAAACAAGTCGACTTCGCCTTCGCGCACACGCCGATATGCCTCTGCTTTCTGCTCGGGCGACAAGTCGGACGAAGCGTAATCCACCCGCGCGTAGCCCAGCTCCTGCAAGCTTTCCACCTGGTCTACAATCAAGGCCTTCAGCGGCGAGACCACCAAGGTGAGCATACCGTATTGCCGCCCCAGATAGATGGCCGGCAGCTGGAAGAGCAATGACTTTCCGGAACCGGTGGGAGCGGTAAGCAATATGTTGTCGGCATCAACCTTCCCTTCGCAGGCAGCCTCCGCCTCGCGGATGACGTGCTCTATCAATTGGCCTTGCGACAGGCAAACCTTATCTTTGCCCTTGAACAGGTCGTCGTACACCTCCAGGTCGCGAAAGTCATCGTAACCATACACTTCTTTCAGCAGGCCGCGCACCTCGGCACGGCAATCCTCCGGCACACTGCGCCCGCGCAAGGCGGGCAATGGTCGGGATGTTTTATCGGAAATCTCCATATACTATTATTATTCAAAAAACAGATGCCTTGCTCTTATTGCCAGACAATGGGTATATTGTGGAATTGCAATGCCGTAATCTTTTCATTGGAAACATCGTCCTTGGCTACTGCCTTGATGCGGCAACTCACCAGGGTGAACGAATCGGTGCGGGGAGTGACGCCCCACACCTCCAACGTCACCTTCTTTTGCACGCCTGTAGCCACCACCAAAGAGGATTGCCCGTTGGCATAGCTCACCTGAAAGCGCGTGCCCAGGTGATTGGTGGCAAAAGTCTGGTCGCCTCCCAGCAACGTGATTTCCTGAGGGGCGAGGCGGTGAGAAATGACAATCGTGACATTCACCTTCTGCCCTGCGGCATTGCCCGTGCACGACTCCACATTGAAGTTAAACCCGGGAAGCCCCCCGTTGACCAGACTGCCATAAGCAGGAAGGTCGGACACCGTGCCGCACCCTGCCAGCATGAGCAGGGTAAACAGCATGAACACCAGTTTCTTCATACTATTACATTTAATGGGTTATTATCTGATGCGAAGATATAAATTTTTCGTTAATAACCAAGCCTGATGCCAGTGTTTTTTTACCGTCTCTCCCGCAAGACAAGCAATAAAAAAGGACAGCAGACACATCCTTTGCTTCTGCCATCCTTTTTATACCTTATTTCCAAGTTGTTATACAGCAACTTCAACGCGCCGCCCCGTCAATACTCGTCCTCGTTGAAGAAGAAGTCTTCTTTGCTGGGATAGTCGGGCCAGATGTCTTCTATGCTTTCATAAATCTCGCCTTCATCTTCCATCTCCTGCAAGTTCTCAATCACTTCCAGCGGAGCGCCCGAGCGCATGGCATAATCTATCAACTCATCCTTGGTTGCTGGCCAAGGGGCATCTTCAAGTTTCGATGCCAATTCCAATGTCCAATACATAGTTTCTAAGTATTAAAATTGTGAATATACAGTTGTTTACTCTCTAATTGGCGGCAAAAGTATAACAAAAAATTTCACTTGCAACTATTATCCCAAAATATTTCATTTTTTTTGTCCTCATAGTTCATTTTCCGGGAAAGGACGAACAGGTAATCGGACAAGCGATTGACGTAGGCCAGCAGTTCGGGGGTTATGCCTACCGTCTCTGCCAAGGCCAAAATGCGGCGCTCCGCCCTGCGGCACACCGTGCGGCACACGTGGCACACGGCCGCCCCTCGACTCCCACCCGGCAGCACAAACGCCTTGAGGGGCGGAAGGCTTTCGTCCAGGCGGTCTATCTCATGCTCCAACGCCTCTACTTGCGCGGGAGTGACGATGGAAGATTCATGCAACTTGGTCTTCGACTGGTCGGTGGCCAGGTAAGAGCCCACCGCAAACAGCCCGTTCTGCACCTGCCTCACAAGGGCGCGGTCGTGCCCGTCGGCCAGGTAAGTTTCCAGCAAACCCAAGCAGGCATTCAGTTCGTCCACCGTGCCATAGGCCTCCAGGCGAATGTCAGTCTTGGGCACGCGGGTGCCCCCCACCAGGGAAGTGCGCCCACTGTCGCCCGTTTTGGTGTATATCATGCTTTTCTTCATCGCGGATAAGTCTTTTAAAGCCATACTTCACGACACAAAGATAAAGGATGTGCACGAATATCCAAAAGAAAAAGGCCGGCATTCCTGCTCTTCTGCACAATCCGTACTTATTTGCAGTTTAAGCACACCGGCCTTTGGCTTCTTATCAACGTCCTTCCGCCTTACTTTGTTCAAAAGTAAAGCCATCGGTAGCGTTTCCGCATCTGATGCCGATGTCAAGAGTGCGGTCGTCAGGACATTCATTGGAAACAATGGTAACCGTCATGACATTTCCTTCTATAATGACGGTATACCATTCTCTTGCTACATTATGCATGTCTTCATCATCCCCTAATTTCATGCCGTCTATAGAAGATATCCAAAAACCGGCATAATTTTTACATTTCAAGACGTAAGTGCCTCCGGCACTTGGCACCTCTATTACATGTTCTTTGTTCATGTACGATACATTGGTTTTCCATTTCATGGTTTCCCAAAGGCCAAGTGGTTCGTTGCAAGAACAAAGAAGGGCAAACCCAAATATTAAAAGAGATAATAACTTTTTCATCATTCTTCTTTTTTATGAGAATCGAACACTTTCCGCCTTGCTCTGCTCAAAAATAAAGGTGGAAAAAATATCTCCAGCAGAAAGACGAACATCGAGAATACGATTGTTATCGCCATTATTGGGTAAGATGTTGACCGTCATGATATTTTTCTCTATATTAATGACATACCATTCTCCGGTCACACGATTCACACATTCTTCGTCCCTTACCAATATGCCATTCACTGCAAATATCCAGAAACTGCTATAATTTTTGCACTTCAGCGTGTAAGTTCCTCCGGCACTAGGCACCACTATAACATGATCTTTTTTCATGCCGGGCACATTGGCCTTCCATTTCATGGGATCCCAAAGGCCATCCGGCTCATCACAAGAACAAAGAAGAACAAGCCCCAATATCAAAAAAGATAACAGCTTTTTCATCGTTCTTCTTTTTTATGAGAATCAAATACTTTCCCCTTACTCTGCTCAAAAGTAAAGCCATCAGTAGCGTTTCCACCCCTAATGCCTATGTCAAGAGTGCGGTCGTCGGGACTTTCATTGGAAGCAATTATAACGGTCACGACATTCTTCTCTAAACAGATAGTGTACCAATCTTCCGTCAGTTCTTCTCCATTGTCGACATATTTATTTATGCCATTGACATATTCTATCCAGAAACTTTCATAGTTTTTGCACTTCAGCGTGTAAGTGCCTCCGGCACTCGGTACCTCTATGATGTGGTCTTTTTTCAAATGTGGGATATTGGTTTTCCATTTCATGGTTTCCCAAAGGCCAAGTGGTTCGTTGCAAGAACAAAAAAGGGCAAACCCAAATATTAAAAGAGATAATAGCTTTTTCATCGTGATATTACTGAATATTTTATTATCCGCCATAGCGGGTTAAACATGCCACGAAAATACACGCAAAAGGTGAAGCAGAAAAGCCAAGCTGGCGCGAAGCGGAAGATTATCGGCCTTAAACGGAAATATCGGGCAGCGAAACATTCTTCACGCCCCAAGCAGCGCCTTACTTGTCGAGCCACTCTTTCAGCAGAAGGCTCCTTTCCTTGCTGACCAATATGTTGCTGTCTTCACAGTGGTGGAGCTGGACAATCAATTTGGAATTGAAGAAATGGCTGACTTTCTTCAGTGCTTTTATATTGACAAGGTATTGGCGGTTCAAGCGGAAGAAGTCATTCGGGGTCACTTGTTGCTCCAGGTCTTGAATGGTGGCGGACAGTTTGTAGGTATCCCCAAGGGCGGTCGTCACCCTTGTGCATTTGTCTTCTTTGTGAAAATACAGGATGTCGCCGACGGGCAATGACACCATGTCTTCCCCCTTGTACACAAGCAAGCGTTCTTTGTATTGAGTTGCAGAGCCATTTATAATTCTTGCCAGGTCTTGGCTCTTAGGGCTTAGCCTCACTTTGTTTATCGCTTTGCGAAGTTCATCTTCATCGACAGGCTTCAGCAGATAGTCTATCCCGTGGTTTTTGATGGCAGACATGGCATACTCGTCGTAAGCGGTGGTAAAGATGACGAAAGACGACGGCAACACCTCTTGAAACGCCGCAAACACGTCGCCATCCAGAAGGCGTATGTCTGAAAAGATTAAGTCGTAATCGTCGTGCGACTGCAGGTAGCCTACTACTTCCCGAATGCTTTGCAGCGGGCCGTCTATTTCCAACGTGTCGTCCATTTCAAGCAGCAGTTTTTCCAATCTCTTTGCGCTGGGCAATTCGTCTTCAATAATCAATACCTTTTTCATGGTTTACCTTGATAATGGGAATATATACTTTAAAACAGTCGCGGGTCTCCACAATGTCTATTGCACGGTCAAACTTCATGCGATATCTCTTCTTCAGGTTGTCCAACCCAATTCCATGTGCATCTGCCGGGCTTCTCCCGGTGGCCGGACTTCGCAAAATGTTATTGCTGACTACAAGCCTGTCCCCTTCCCGGTCAATATCTATCCGAAGCGTTTCAGCTGGGCCGGGGGCATTATGCTTTATGGCATTTTCTATCAGCACTTGCAGGCTTAATGACAATACACATTCATTGTCGCCATACTCAAAGCCGTGTATGTTCATGTTGATGTTTTCGTAACGCAACCTAAACAGCGCCATGTAGTCCTTTGAAAATGCCAGGCAATCTTTTATTGGCACAGCATCGGTATCCATGTGGCCGAGTATGTACCGGTAAATCTTGGCCAGATACACCGTGTACTTTTCTGCCTGCTTAGGATTGGTTCCTATCAGATAGGCCAAAGCACTGAGGCTGTTGAAAATGAAATGCGGATTGAGCTGCATTTTGAGCAATTGCATGTGCAGGCGGTTGTTCTCCTGTTGCTGCCGGGCAGTCGTCTCAATATAATAGTCCGCAGTGAAAATCAGGGACAGCACGGAAGCGATAAGCCCCATGAAATAGGCATTGCTCAACGCTTCACTGCTTTCTATAGGCTCAAAGAAGTTATCCATGATGACTTCTTCAATGAAGGTAGCCAGCGAAATGTTGAGTACCAGCATGGTTAAGCCGAAAAGCATGGCACGCCTGCGTTTCACAGACTTGAGCAAATTGCGCCTGATGATGAAACGGCTGGCCGCGATGCTGAACAGCGAGAACAGTGCGCTATAGCACAAATCTATCCATAGCGGCATGCCGCCATCCGGCAGTCCTTGTTTTATCCAAGCGGTGTCGGCCAATGCCCATATCACGTCGTAAAGCACAAAAGCCAGCACCGTAAACCATGCCCACGTTGCAATGTGATTTCCTATTCTTCTCATGCCACAAATGTACACAATTTATTCCTCACGGCTGCACCATATATGGCCTGCTCATGCAGATTGCAGGATATTTTTTAACAATATTTCCTATTTCACACATCAGAATCGTCCATCCATACCCACACCCTGTACGTATTTCCTACTGTCCACCTCCTTTCCATAGCGAAGGCCCTGCAAAGGAGTTGGTAAGGAGGAGGTAAGGAGAAGGTAAGGAGAAGGCATATAGATGCAGTATGCCGGACACGACAATGCTTTGATTCTGAAACAGATACAGCCCCATTTCAGGCCTGTTTTTGTAAAGAAAAGAGGAAAATCAAGAATTTTCATGTAAGCATTTATCTATTCAAAAGAAGAGAGACAGGGGAATAGAAATATGCATACAATCATGCATCCGTTCCAGTCAGCGGGCAGACAAATACCGGTACACCACCTCCGATATGTCGGCAATGACTTTCTCCGTGTCCCGAAGGCTGAGCTTGGAGTCTTTCACCAGCACGGCGATGGCATAGCGCCTGCCATCGGGCAGCAGCACAAAGCCGGCGTCGTTGATGCCCGTCCATTCGCCCCGTGCGTTTGGGTCGGAGGTGCCCGTTTTGTGGCCTATGCGGGCCGGGGTGCCCTGCAAGGGGACGGGAAGGCGCATTTGCCCGGTCTGGCAGTCGAGCAGCGTCCGGCGGATGAAGTGCGTGTAGGCTGTGTCAATAGGTAAGGCATCCGCCGCCAGCTTGTCCATGAGCAGGGCTACGGAGAAGGGTGTGCTCCAGTTGTCGTAGCACTTGTCGGGGTGGCGGTGCATATCGTCCTCGGTGGCGGAAAGGGCGAAATCTTCAACGCCCAAGGAACGGATGAACCGCTCTACAGGCTCCACGCCTCCCAGGTACTTAAACAGGATGTCGCAAGCATTGTTGTCGCTCAGCTGCAGGGTGTAGACCAGCAACTCGCCGACAGGCAGGGAGATGCCGCCCTGCGGATAGCGGTCGCGCAAGGGGCTGTAGGTATCGGGCAACAAGTCTTGCCGCTCTATCCGCAAGGCAGTGGAGAGGGGCAGCCCGTGCTCTTCCAAGGCGTGGGCCACAGCCAAGGCTTGGTGGAATTTCATTACGCTCATCAGCGGATAGCGGACGTTGTTGTTCACCGTCAGCGTGTCTTTGCCATCGATGATGACTGCCACGCCTACTTGCGCGTCGGCTTTGTCTGCAATGGCTTGTATCTGCCGCCGCAGCGGCTCGCCCGCCTTGCCGGGCAAGCTGATAAAGGCTAAAAGGAAAAGAAGGATACGGAACTTCATAAGACGCTTTTTGCCCGCAAAAATAAAAAGAAAAATCGCTTTTTTAGCTACCTTTGCCCCTTGAAGCAAGAACACATCACGCAAAAAACCACTGCATTATGAGAAAAGCAAGCAGAGAAATGCCCGCCGAATGGGCACTGGAGGTGATGCATAAGGCCCCCTACATCACCGTAAGCTTCACCCGCCCGGACGGCACTGCCTATGGCGTGCCCCTGTCCCTGGCCTCGGCAAGCGACGACACCTGGTACTTCCACTGTGCCCCCGAGGGCGACAAGCTGGAGGCCATAGCCGCCCACCCGGAAGTGTGCCTGTCGGCTGTCACCCAATGCAGGCCTACCGTGGGGCCAAAGGACGGCTCGTTTACCCTGCAATACCGCTCGGCCATTGCCTTCGGCCGGGCAGAAGTAGTGACAGACGAGGAGGAAAAGGTGGCAGCCCTGCGTGCCATCAGCCTGCGCTTCCTGCCCCAACACATGGGGGCTTTCGACGAGGCCATCCGCCGCAGCCTGCACCGCACGGCGGTAGTGCGCATCACGCTCACCGCGCCGCCCACCGGGAAACGCAAACAGTATGACAAAAACGGGGAGGAAATGAAATATGGAAGGATGGAGTAAAGCATCGGCCCTGACAGTGAGGCTCACCCTCTGCGCCCTGCTGCTCTGCCTCGGCATGGGATGCACACACCGACAGAAGGAGGGCATAGGCATCATAGGAGGAGGCGCCGACGAACCTACCGCCATCTATGTGACCGAGGATTCTGCCTTCTTAGCATCCCAAGGCCTGCGCCTGACACAGCAGATGCGACAACTCGCCAACGACTCGGGCTACGTGACCCATGCCGTCCACGCCGGAAAGATAAAAGATCTGGTGAAGGATATCGGGAAGCAGAAGTATGACCATCCGCAGAAGATATTCCGCATCACCCACCTGCACATGAATATGGCGAAAGCCCTGCTCAGCCAGTCGGGTGCCACTAAGCCTTTGATTGCGGACCGCATCGTGCGCTCCATCCCTACCCTGCTGAACGCACAGGGCGGGGCAGACTACCTGGCCGCCACCTCCCTGCTTTTTGCCGAAGATGCCTTCCTTTACCACGGACTAAAAGAATATACGCTCTACCTTTACTTATACGACGGCAACTATCAGAGCATGGTGCTCTACCGCCCCGCCAAGCAACACATCGTGCTGGCCAATGCCTCCATTGTGGCGCACGAAAGGCTGAAAGGACTAACAACCACGTCAGATGTCCGCCAATTCTTCGCAGAAGTGCTGGACATGCCGGAGGTAGAAGTACAAGAGAAGCTGCCTGCCGAATAGCCAGTCGGCTACTTCTTCACCCCAATATTCTTGATGAACCGTGCCGGATTGCCGCCTACAATGGTCATGGGCGGCACGTCGTGCGTCACCACGCTGTTGGCCCCCACAATAGAGCCATAGCCTATGCGCACGCCGGGCAGCACGGTGGCATTGATGCCAATCCACACCTTGTCTTCTATGACAATAGGCTTGCCGTAAGTCGTGCTGCGGTTATCGGGGTCAGGGTCATGATTAATGGTAATGAGGTTTACCTTCGGGGCAATGAACACCCCGTCGCCAATGGTAATGCCGCAACGCCCAAAGAAAGTGCAGCCCTGCTGAATCCAGCAGCCCTTGCCTATCTTGATGTGCTTGCCATAATCCACATAGAAAGGCGGCAACAAGGTGGTAGAGGGGGCAATGTCCTGCCCGGTGATGCGGCACAGGTAGCTGTGCACCTCCTCGGGCGTGTGATAACCTTGATTGAGTTCATTAGCCAGCTTCATGTCATCAAAAATAGCGCTGATGAGTTTGTCGTAACCCGGCTCGTTGGGCGAAACCATGGCGCCCGAAAAGTCTTTCTCGAAAATGTCCATCATGTTTTCCTTATTTAATTGTTATACCTCCATCTACTATTAAGCCTTGCCCGTTCATGTACGTTGCCTGCGGGCTGCACAGCCACAGCACGGCATCGGCAATCTCGCTCGGCTTGCCCAAACGGCCTGCCGGAATGTCTTTTGTGAATTGCTGTTCCAAAGCCGGGTTGCGGGTAATCAGTTCGTCCACCATAGCCGTCTGTATGACGCCCGGACATACTGCATTGATACGGATGCCCCTACCGGCATAATCGATGGCAGCCGTCTTCGTCAAGCCCAGCACCGCATGCTTGCAGGCAATGTAAGCAGCCTGTCCCGGGAAACCTACCACGCCGCCTGCCGAAGAAGTATTCACAATAGCCCCATAGCCTTGCTGCAACATCTGAAGGATTTCATAACGCATGCAGTTCCACACCCCTTTCAGGTCTACGGCTACCGTGCGGTCAAACTCCTCGTCCGTAATCTCCGCCATAGGCCGTTGCGGCGTCTGTATGCCGGCATTGTTGTGGGCAGCATCCAAGTGCCCGTACTCCGACACAATCCAGTCCACCATCTGCTTCACGGCCTGCGTGTCTGCCACATCAATACGGTACGGCACAGCTTTCCACCCTTCGGCCGCCAGCTTTTCAGCCTGCGCCTTCGGCTCGTTGATGTCTGCCAAAACGGTGATATACCCGGCGCGGGCAAATGCCTCCGCGCATGCCAATCCGATGCCCATACCAGCACCGGTTACCAATGCTACTTTTTGTGTTGTTGATGTCATGTTCATTACCTTTCATTGATTCTGCCGCAAAGGTAGCGCAAGCCGGCGAGCGGGAATGTAAACATTTTACTGACGTTTGTAGACATCTTACGGATGTGCTACATAGAGACCATAGAACATGGAGGAGCATTCCCCGCAAACCAAAGGAATATTAACATGAAAGCATTGGACGAAGTTAATTATTTCGTTACCTTTGCAAAAAGAATATCAAACAGCCATGGAATACATTAGAAAAGTAAAAATCTTCAAGACCTATTTTAAGGAGTTCTATATTGCCCAAAGCGATGAAGTCCGAAGGAAAATAGACTACGTAATAGAACTTATAAAATCAATAGATAGAGTACCTACAACATACTTGAAACAGATAGAAAATGTTTCAGGATTATATGAAATCAGAGTACAACATGCAGGAAATATTTACCGGATATTTTGCTGCAACGATAAAGGACAATTGGTAATTCTGTTCAATGGCTTCCAAAAAAAGACGCAAAAAACGCCGGCCAAAGAAATAAAGAGAGCAACAGCAATCATGAAAGAATATTTTGAAACCCAA
Source organism: uncultured Bacteroides sp. (assembly GCA_949288715.1). GTDB lineage: Bacteria > Bacteroidota > Bacteroidia > Bacteroidales > Bacteroidaceae > Bacteroides. Next base: position 47,288 of record CASELH010000003.1, read on the forward strand.
AAACATCAATGATATGAACAAAGAAGACGAGAAAAAAAATATGGCAATTTTAGCCTGTGGAGATGACTACGATGAACTTTTAGAAATCCAATATGGTCCCAAAGGCACCCCCACCCGCGACCAATTCGACCGCGATGCCGAAGCTTTCATCCTGGCTGAACGGCTGAAAGAAGAACGCAAAAAAGCCGGACTGACCCAAGCTCAACTTGCCGAGAAAATCGGGACCAAAAAGTCCTACATCTCCCGCATCGAGAATGGGCATGCCGACGTGCAGCTGTCCACCCTCTTCAAGATTTTCCAAGGACTGGGCAAGCGGGTCAGCGTCACCATCTGGTAAACGCCCGCAAAGCCCTCCCCTGCCCCCAACTGGGCAAACCACAAAACAAGAAGCCCATAAACAACCAAAGCCACATGAAACTCGACCACATCGCCCTCTACGTGAACGACCTTGAAGCCGCACGCCTGTTCTTCACCCGCTACTTCGGCGCCACGGCCAACCCCATGTACCACAACCCCCGCACGGGGCTGAAGACTTACTTCCTGACGTTCTCCGGCGGGGCACGCCTGGAAATCATGACGCGCCCCGACCTGCAGGACGACGACAAACACCCCCGGCGCACGGGCTTCATACACATTTCCTTCTCCGTAGGAGGAAAAGAGCAGGTAGACCGCCTCACCGAACAGCTCCGTGCCGATGGCTACCGAGTAGTGGACGGTCCGCGCACCACGGGCGACGGCTATTATGAAAGCTGCATCGAAGGCCCCGAGGGCAATCTGATAGAAATCACGGCATAAAGACGGGCAGCAGCCCCTTACGCCTTCGCGCGGATTGCGCATAGATATGCACAATCCGCGTTCTTTTTATGCATACTTATGCGCCATACCCGGGCCGTTTCTCAGTCGTACCAAGTTCGTACCAAAGTCGTACCATGTTCGCTCTTTTTCTCTCGCTATAGGAGCGAACAAGAAGCGAATTTGGAGGGTATCAGATTGCATAGATATGCAAAGGGGAAGGGGAGAAATTACAGTCCGAAATTCACTACATAGTGCTGCTTGTTCTTGGTGCGGTCGAAGAAAAGGATGCCCAGGTCGTACAGGTCGAAGGTGACGCCCACCCGCTCGTCGCGCTGCATCCGGCGCCATAAATGGCGCATGGCGCGCGTGTAGCCCACGCCCTCCACCACGAAGACCGAACGCTGCGTGGTGCGCGTGGCACAGAGGCGGAACACTTCTTCCACAAACTCCGGGCGGCGGTAGTCGTGCAGGTAAAGGAAGTCCACCGGTACATCGGGCTCCAGAAACAGCATGGACAGGTCGGCAGCAGGCGTATACTCCGCCCCCGTGCATGCCGCCTTCAGGTAGAGGGCGGAGGCGGAAAGGCGCCCGGCATCCACAATAAGCTGCGGCCGGCAATAATTGACGATGCGGAACAGTAGCCGCTTCACCTTGCGGGATTCGTAGCCCCAATCCCTGCCACGGGCGGGAGCCTGCGCCCGTTCCAGCAGAATTAGTTCACGGTACTTGTAGTAAGGCAACCGCTGGTACACCACGTCCGTAATGAAGTCGAAGGCAAAGGGGGAGTGCACCCCGTATCCACGCCTGTGGCGGAAACGGAGCAGCCATACGAACGGGTGCATGCAGCGGAGTAATAGACGGTTCATGGGCATACGGTTTCTACGCCGCAAAGGTACGGCATTTCCAGCGAACGGGCAACAAGCCCGGCGATGCACGCCTTGCGGCTCTTTCATTTAAGCACGGAGTAAAGGCTCTTCTGCTCCCCTATTGAGGTTATGCTGAAGTGAAAAAGGAATTTTTCACCCGCAGATGACGCAGATAGCGCAGATCTTTATTTTTTATCTGTGTAATCCGCGTCATCTGCGGATGAAGAATGACTTGTTAATGTCTCCCGGCCAGCCCAGAAGGACGATGCTCTACTTTGCACCCGAAGTCTAAATGAAAGTGACGTAGGCACGCCTCCTGCCTCAACGGAACAAGAGGGTGCAACGCTCGCCTTGATTCAATTTGAGGGTTATCATGTGGTCGGTGCACGTGGTGGTTCCGCCGTCCGTAGTGCAGGTGGCCTGGCTTACACCGGCAGGCATTTTCACCACAAACGTGCCCGGCACTAATGCCGTCACCACCGCCTGCACGGCACGGCCGTCGCGCCACTGCAGGTCGACTGCCGCCCCTCCCCTTACGCGCATGCCTTGGAATGAGCCTTCGGCCCACGACGTGGGCAAGGCGGGCAGCAGATGGATGAAGCCCTCGTGGCTCTGCAACAGCATTTCGCCGATGCCTGCCGCTCCGCCGAAGTTGCCGTCTATCTGGAAGGGCGGGTGCGAGCAGAACAGGTTGGGGAAGGTGCCGCTGCCATGGTGGCGGCTGACGGGGTCGACGGCCGGGTACAAAAGGCTACGGAACAACTTCCAGGCACGGTCGCCGTCGCCCAGGCGTGCCCAGAAGTTCACTTTCCAGGCGCGGCTCCATCCGGTGGCCTCATCGCCCCGGCGGTTCAAGGTCACGCGGCAGGCTTCAGCCAGTTCCGGCGTGCGGGTGGGCGATATCTGGTTGCCGGGATGCAGGCCATAGAGGTGGGACACGTGGCGGTGGTGCACATCCACCTCGCGGTAGTCTTCCAGCCACTCCTGCAGGTATCCTTCTTTGCTGACCTGCATGGGCGGGAAATCCTCCATGTCGCGTTCCAGGGCCAGGGCAAATGCTTCGTCGCAATCCAGCAACCGCGCGGCTGCCGCCACGTTGGTATAGAGCTCGCGCAGCAGTTGCACGTCCATCGTGGGGCCCATGCAGATGCTGACAGGTGTCAGCGTGTCGCCCGGCAGGTAGAAGGTATTCTCCGGCGAGGAGGTGGGCGCCGTCACCAGCCAGCCGTGCTTGGGCTCGCGGACGGTGGTGGAACGGAAGAACTCAGCCGCGCCCTTCATCATGGGATAGATGCGGCGCAGGTAGTCCATGTCGCGCGTATAGAGGAAGTGTTCCCACAGGTGGGCACACAGCCAGGCCCCGCCCGTATTGGTGGCACCCCACGAGGGGTGTTCGCCGGGAGCGGTGTAGTTCCACACGTTGGTCATCATGTGCAGCACCCAGCCTTGGGCCTCATCGCCATAAAAGGAGCGTGCCGACTGCCTGCCCGAGGGGACCAGACGCTCGACCAAGGTGACAAGGGGCTGATACAGTTCGGAGAGGCCGGCCTGTTCCAGCGGCCAATGGTTCATCTGGATGTTGATATTGGTGTGGTAGTCACCGTTCCAGGGAGTCTGTGTGCCGTTGGCCCAAAGCCCTTGCAGGTTAGGCGGCAGGCTGCCGGGACGGGTGCTGCTGATGAGCAGGTAGCGGCCGTAGTTGTAGTACAGCGCGGCAAGTCCCGGCGAGGGGGCATCGGCAAAGCGCAGCAGGCGTTGGTCGATGGGCAGGACGTCGTCCGGCGAGGCGGGAAGCGTGAGCGACACCCGGTCGTACAGGGCACGGTGGGCCTCCACATGGGTTTGCCGCATGGACTGCCTCGGAGGGTCATACGCCGAGAGCTGCTCCTTCAACAGCTTCATGCAGGCAACATCCAGCAGGCTGTCGGCATGCTCCACATACCGCTCTCCGGGAAAGTCCGTGCCCGCTGCTGCGAAAGAGGTGGCAGCAGACACGACTATCCAAGCCTCATTGGCACCGGTCAGGGCAACGCCCCCGGCTTCAGATATGCTCAGGCTACCGCCCAGCGGCAATACCCGGAGCGCCGTGTGGAAGCGCATGCCTTCGTGGGCGGGGTTGCCGCTGTCCAGTTGCCCGTCCAGCAGTAGCGTCTGCCCGTCAGTGGTGACCAACGCGCGCTCGGGGCGGCTGAGTTGTGCTGAGAATGTCAGTGCGCCTTCACGCGAGGCGGTGAGGTGCACCAGCATCACGTCGTGGGCACGCGAGGTGAAATATTCCCGCTTGTAGTCTACTCCCCCGCTGCGGAAGGAGGTGGTGGCCATGGCATCGCGCAGCGACAGTGTGCGCAGGTAGTTCTGCACATCGGCTTCATCCTCCCCCTGTACGGACTGGAGGATGTCCAAAAAGCCTAAGACCTGATAGGTGCCGTAGCGCCCGTCGGTCTCCTGCTTTTTGGGAACAAAGCTGCGGTACATCAGCTCTTGTGCCTCAAGGTTCTTGCCCTCGAACAGCAGTTGGCGGATTTCCGGCAGGCTGCGCGCGGCATCGGGATTACTGTAGTCGGACTCCGAGCCACTCCACAGGGAGATGTCGTTGAGCACGATGCGTTCGTGCCGGATGCCGCCGTCGGGCATCATGCCCAGCCGCCCGTTGCCCAAAGGCAAGGTTTCCTCCCAGATGGAGGCGGGAGCCGTGTAATACAAGCGGTGGTTGCAGGTATCGGCTGGAGTCGATGCCCACACGCGTGCCACCGCACAGAGAAGTAAAAAGGTCAGGATGCGTTTCATAAACTTCAGCTATAAAAGTGCATATCATTTACTTGGCTTTCAGCCCGATGGTAGCTTCTTCCAGCCCATCGGACGTGGCGGAGAGCTTGATGCTGCCCTTCCGACCATTGTTCTGCACCACCACGAGACACTTGCCATAGAAGGCCTTGCGGTGATTGTCCTTGAAGCGCTCCATGGAGATGGGGCTGCCATTGTCCACACCGGCTATGAAGCCTGTGCCTTCCACCTGGAAGCGGATATCGTTTTCGGCCCAGGGGCAGAGGTTGCCGTCCTTGTCCAGCACTTCCACCGTCACGAAACTCAGGTCGCGCCCGTCGGCCTGCAGGGTGCTGCGATCGGGGGTGAGGCGTATTTGGGCAGGCTCGCCGGCAGTGTGTATCTCTTGCGTGGCCACCTCCTTGCCATCCTTGCGGGATACGGCCTTTATGGTACCCGGCTCGAAGGTGACGCGCCACATGACATGGAACTCACCGTCGGCTTTGGTGCGCACGCCCTGCGAGCGGCCGTTGACGTACAACTCCACCTCGTCGGCATTGTTGTAGTAGGCCCACAGGTCGATGGTTTGGCCCGGCTGCCAGTTCCAGTGGGGGAAGAGGTGCAACACCGTCTTGTCCGGGCGCCATTCGCTCTGATACATGTAATAGATGTCTTTCGGGAAGCCGGCCAGGTCTACGATACCGAAGTAGCTGCTGCGTGCAGGCCAGCCGTAGGGAGTGGGCTCGCCCAGGTAGTCAAAGCCCGTCCAGATGTATTGCCCGGAGATGAAGGGATTCTGCTTCACCAGCTTCCAAGTGCCTTCGTGGTAATTGCCCCAAGGCACGTGGCAGTTGTCGTAGGAGGAGCAGGAGAAAGATTCATCGTAGAAGGGAATGTCCCACCGCGAGGGCCAGACGTACATCGAGTCGCTGGGCATGCGGTAGTAGCCGCGCGTCATGAGGCCGGACACGCTCTCGGTGACAATAAAAGGCTTGCCGGGGAAGTTCTGGGGCACGCCCATGAACCAGTCGTCGTGGTAGTTGAAGCCGATGATGTCCAGCGCACCGCTGCGGAAGAGGTGGTTATTAGGGTTGGGCTCGTTGCACCCGGCAGTTACGGGACGCGTGGGGTCGAGGGCGCGTACCATATCGGCCAGCTTCTTGGTGAGGAGGGAGTTGACAGACATTTCGCCGTCTTCCTTGGCCAGCATCTCCTTGCTGTGGCCGAAATTCAGCACCAGGTTGGCCTCCTCCAGGCTGAGGGTATCGGCCTTGGCATCGCTCCATTGCTCGAGCACCTCGTTGCCTATGCTCCAGATGAAGATGGAGGGGTGGTTACGGTCGCGCACCACGAGGTCGGTCAGGTCGCGCTCGTGCCACTCGTTGAAGTAGCGGGCATAATCGTGAGCGGTTTTCTTCTTTCGCCACATGTCAAAGGTTTCATCCATGACAATGAAGCCCATGCGGTCGCACAGGTCGAGCAACTCGGGGGCAGGCGGATTGTGCGAGCAGCGGATGCCGTTGCAACCCATTTCCTTCAATATCTCCAGCTGGCGCTCGATGGCACGGGTGTTGACCGCCGCGCCCAAGCAACCCAGGTCGTGGTGCATGCACACACCGTTTATCTTGACGTGCTGCCCGTTGAGGAAGAAGCCTTTCTGGGTGTCGAACTTGAAGGTGCGGATGCCGAAGGGCGTGTGATAGACATCGGTCACCTGCCCGTCGGCCAGCACGGTGGTGCGCACATCATAGAGGTAGGGATTCTCCAGGCACCACAGTGTGGGATTGTCGAGGGCAAGCTCTTGCACGGCCTCTGTCTTTGCCTGGGGCTGGGCCTGGAGGGAGGAAGCTGTAGCTTGGGCCACGACGTTGCCTTGGGCATCGACCAGCTCGGTGCGGACTTCTACTGCCGTGGGCTGACTGAGGGTATTGTCCACCGCGGTGCGCACGGTGAGGCGGGCATGGTTCTTGGTCACCTCGTCGGCCGTGACGTGGGTGCCCCACTGTGCCACATGCACGGGCTGGAGCTTGCGCAGCCACACGTTGCGGTAGATGCCGCAGCCGGAGTACCAGCGCGAGTTGGGCTGCTCGGCATTGTCCACCCGCACGGCCAGGACGTTCTCAGCTCCCCACTTGATGTAGGGCGTGAGGTCGTAGCTGAAGGAGATGTATCCGTAGGGACGGGTGCCCAGTTCGTGGCCGTTGATGTAGACGGTGCTGTTCATGTACACGCCGTCGAAGTCTATGTAGAAGCGCAGACCCTCGTCGGCCTTGTCAGCGGTGAAGGTCTTGCGATACCAGCCCACGCCTCCGGGCAGTGCGCCTCCGCCCGTGCCCGAGGGGTTCTCGCGGGAGAAGTCGCCCTCGATGGCCCAGTCATGGGGCAAGTTGAGGCGACGCCACGAGGAGTCGTCGTAGGTGGGAGCGGCAGCGTCGGCCACATCGCCCAGCTGGAAGGCCCAGTCGGCGGTGAAGTCCTGGCGGCGCGTATCCTCCTGTCCGGCAGGGGCGGCTGTGGGGCTGCATGCGCCTACCACAAGCAGCAGGGCCAGGGCGGGCGCGGCTAAGATGTGTTTCAGTGTCATAACAACAAATGAATTATTCAGGTTATCTGTAAATGGTTTTCTATATAAGTAAAAGCCTCCCGGCAAGCAGCGGGGGAAAGAGCCCCACCCCCACCAGAAGGCTTTGTAGAGGGGTTGGAAGGTGGCCGACAGACAGTGTGCACAATGTCGGGCGGAGAGTGTGCACAATGTCAGGCAGACAGTGTGCACAGTGTCCGATGGAGAGTGTACACACTGTCTATCCCACACTTTACTATGTCTCCTCAGTAGAGCATTGTTTGTAAAGCATTATAACTTCACCGTCTGCGCCTTGCCGTCGTACTTCACCACCGTACCCTTGGCCTTGAGGTCGAAGCCCTTGGGCTGGTCTTTGGTGACTTTGACGATGTTGAAGGTGCGCTCCTTCAGCATGCCGGGGAATTCGCCTTGGCGTTCGCCCAAGGTCAGTGTACCTTCGGCCTCGTTGTAGGCCATGGGTATCATGGCATACTGGCCCTTCTCGTAGTTGTAGTTCACGCCCTCGTCTTCGTAGAGGGTGAAGGCACCGTCCTGCCCGGCATAGACGTAGAGGGTAATCTCCTCAGCCGGTTTCTCGTCGCTCCACTGCATGTCGGGGCCGTAGGGGATGATGGCGCCCTCGCGCACATAGAGCGGAATGCGCTCGTAGGGAGCATCCACCTCCAGCTCCTGGCCGCCGGCCACATACTTGCCGGTGTAGAAGTCATACCATCCGCATCCGGCGGGGAAGTACATCTGGCGCGTGCGGGCACCGTATTCGTAGACGGGAGCCACCATCAGCGCGGGGCCAAACATGTACTGGTCGCCGATGTTGTTCACCCGGGTGTCGGCGGTGAAGTCCATCACCAGCGGGCGCATGATGGTGTAGTCCTGGAAGTACGTCATGCCTGCCATGGAGTAGATGTAGGGCATGAGGTTGTAGCGCAACTTGGTGTAGTACACCACGGAGTTGTAGCACGGATGTCCCTGCGGGGCAATGTTCCATATCTCGCGGAAGGGGTACTGCCCGTGTGCACGGAACAGGGGGCAGAATGCGCCAAACTGGTACCAGCGCACATTCAGCTCGCGCCACTCCTTGTAGTCGGCATTCTCACGGCCGGTGTTGTTGTAAAGCTGCTGGCCTGCCACGTAGCGATTCTCCACGCAGAAGCCACCGATGTCCATGGTCCAATAGGGAATGCCGCTCACGGCAAAGTTCAATCCGGCGGATATCTGTGCTTTCATGTCTTCCCAGCGGGTAGCGATGTCGCCGCTCCAAGTAGCCGTGGAGTAGCGTTGCAATCCTGCGAAGCCCGAACGGGTGAGGAGGAACACGCGCTTGTCTGGGTCTACGCCGCGCTGGCCGTTGTAGATGGCGTCGGCATTCATCAGGGCATAGGCATTGAAGAACTTCTCAGAGGGGCCGAGGGCCGTGGGGCCGCACAGGTCTTTGCGGTATTGCAGGTCGGTGCAGTCGCGCACGTTCGGCTCGCTGGCATCCATCCACCAGGCATCGATACCCAGGGGATAATAGTGGTCTTGCATCTGCTTCCAGAACAGTTTGCGAGCCTCGGGCTCGTAGGCATCATAGAAGCCGTAAGTGTAGCCGGGGCCTACCCAGTCCTTCAAGCTGTCTTTCACGGACTGCATGTACATCCAGCCGTTGTCGGCAAACTCCTTGAAGTGCTCCGTGGTGGTGTAGAACTTGGGCCATACGGATATCATCAGTTTGGCATTCATCCGGTGAATCTCATCCACCATGCCCTTGGGGTCGGGGAAGCGTGCCTTGTCGAACTCATGGCACCCCCACGAATCCTGCGGCCAGTGCAGCCAGTCGATGACAATGTTGTCGATAGGAATCTGGCGCTTGCGGAATTCCTTCAGAGTAGAGAGCACTTCCTCCTGCGTGTTGTACTTCTCGCGGCTCTGCCAGTAGCCCATGGCCCACTTAGGCATCACCTGCGACTTGCCCGTCAGGGTGCGGTAGCCGCTTATCACGTCGTCCATGTCCTCGCCATATACAAAGTAGTAGTCAATCTCGTTCTGCAACTCACCCCACCACGACATCTTGGCGCGCTCTTCGTCCGACACGGGACTCAGCACACGCAGGCCGCAATAGGACACGCCGCCATCGGGCTCCCACTCTATCTTGACAGGCACACGCTTGCCACTCTCCAAGTTGACGGCAAACTTGTAGCTGTTGGGATTCCAGGCGGTGCGCCAGCGTTCGGGCACTACCAGTTTGCCATCTACATACACCTTGGTGTAGCCGGCATAGTAGAGGATGAAGTGGAACAGGCCGCTCTCGGCAGGCTCAATCTCGCCCTCATACGTCACGTGGGCGCCCATAAAGGGGAAGTCTTTCGGCAGGTTGACCACACGGCCCATGTCGCCGCGCACCAGGTGCTCGAAGTAGAGGGAGTCTTCGCGGCGCACCAGCGTCTCCTTGCCCGACTTGGCAGCGGGGACATACGTGCCGGTCAGCGCGCCTTCCTTGCCCTCCTTGTCATACAGCTTGAACACGTCGCCCAGCTGGGAGTAAGGACGCGCATCGCCAAAGCGGCACAGGGAGTAGCTGTCCCACAACACGCCGTAATTCTTGTTGGACACAATGAAAGGCACAGACACCTTAGTATTATATTGGAAGAGTTCCTCGTTCTTGCCTTTGTAGTTGAACTCGTCGGCCTGGTGCTGGCCCAAGCCGTAATAGCCTTCGTCGTCGCCTGCCGACTCAAAGACCTGGCGCACGCTGTAGCCCTGCGTGCCTTCCACCTCGCGGGGAGTAAAGGTGCGTCCGCCGGCCTCTTCTGCCAGAATCTGCTTTCCGGCCGCATCGGTAAAGCGCACCTGTCCGGTAGACTTGGACACCAGCACGCCTACTTGTGCGGTCTTTACCACAACGTCGTCCCCCTGCTCGGCCACGGTAAAGGGCGTCTGCACCTGCGGGGGCACAATAATCAGACTTTTCTCCGTAGAGAACTCTTTTTCCGGCGTAGCCGATACATGGATGAGCTTTTCGCCCATCACTTCCACGCGTACCTTACGCACATCGGTAGGTTGCTGCTGGCTCAATGTCACCACAACACCTTTGTCGGTTTTCTGATAACCGCTCCCGGCACAAGCCGCAAGCGCCAATCCGACGAACAAACAAGCTGAAGTGTTTTTCAGATTCATATTGCTTTAATTTTAGGAATGTTTCAACGGTGTAAAATTAAGAAATCTTTTCCAAAGAAAGCCCACACCAATGTTGATACAAGAGGGAACTTTTGATTTACCGACGGATAAAATGTTGCGTCAAAGGGTATCCTTTGTCATTTGCCCTCCCTTTCCTGGTAGACAGAGGGCAAAACACCGAATTCGTCCTTGAAATACTTGCTGAAATACTTCGGATTGTTGAAGCCCAACTGGTAGGCTATTTCCGACACATTCTGCTGGCTTTCGCGCAGCAGCTGGGCCGCCCTTTTCAGGCGGATGACGCGGATAAACTCGATAGGCGTCTTGCCCGTAATCTGCAGCAGCTTCTTATACAGGTGCGCACGGCTCATGCCCAGTTCATGGCTCAGTTCCTCCACCGACAGGTCGCTGCGGGCGATGTTCTTCTCCACATACTTGATGGCCTCGCCTATCAGCTTTTCGTCCAGCGAGGTAATGACAATCTCGCTGGGCTCGGGGTCGATGTAGCCGTGGGGCTTGTGGCGGTTGCTCAGGTCGATGAGCTTGCGCATGCGCAGCACCAGGACTTCCATATTGAAAGGCTTGGTCACATAGTCGTCTGCCCCGATGGTCAGCCCTTCCACCTTGTTCTCCACCGACTGCTTGGCCGTGAGCAGCACGAAGGGAATATCGGCCGTCTTCTTATCCGCCTTAACCCTGCGGCACAGCTCATTGCCGTCCATCACAGGCATCATCAGGTCGCTGACAATGAGGTCCGGCTTCACCTCGGCTATCATCTTCAGGGCCTCCTCGCCGTTCGTAGCCACCTTAACCGTGAAGTACAGGCTCAGGCTGTCGGACATGAATGCCCGGAAGTCGCCGCTATCATCCACCACCAGCACCACGGGCTTCTTCACCGCCCCCTTGCTGTCTGCCTCGGCCGGTTGCGGCGGCACGTCGTCCGCCACAGCCGGTGCTTCGTCTGCGGCCGCTTCTGCCGGCAAGGTCGCAGCTGCCCCGGCTGCCGAGTGCCTTACGGGAATGTCCACCACGAACACAGACCCGCCGCCGGCATTGTCGAACACCTGCACGGTGCCCCCATGCAGGGTGACGTACTCGCGCACCAGGCTCAGCCCGATGCCGCTGCCGCCGGCCGTGTTGCCTCCGCCTTCTTGCCCGGCCTGGTAGAAGCGCTCAAAAACGTGCGGTTTGTCTTCGTCCTTAATGCCAATGCCCGTATCGGCTATCTTTATCTCCAACGTGTCGGAGGCACCCTGCAGCACTTCCAGCGACACATCCACCCGGCCGCCTCCGGGGGTGAACTTAAAGGCGTTGGACAACAGGTTCATCACCACCTTGCCCACCTTGTCTTCGTCGAACGACATCTCCAGCGAGTCGACTGCCGAAAAGAAGTTCAGGCGCACGTCCTTTTTGTCGGACAGCATGAGGAAGGAGTTGCAGATGTTGTGCACATAGGGCACAATGTCCCCCTCCGACAGGTTGAGGTGGAGGCCCGCCATCTCGTTTTTGCGGAAATCGAGCAGCTGGTTCACCAGGTACAGCAGCCGCAGGGCATTGCGGTGCATCAGCTTCAGGCGGTCGGCCGCCTTTCCGTCCTTTGTTTCCTTTATCATGCTCTCCAGCGGGGAGATAATCAGGGTGAGCGGTGTGCGCAGCTCGTGACTGACGTTGGTAAAGAAGCGGAACTTCATCTGGTTCAGTTCTTCCGTCCGCCTAGCCTCTTCCTCCATGTGGCGGATGCGCCACTTGTTGCGCTCGCGCCGTTTCACCACCACGAGTCCGCAGAACAGCGTCCCCGCAATGAGCACCGCATAGCAGGCATAGGCCCAGGGCGTCAGCCAGAAGGGAGGCTTGATTACAATCTTCAGCCGCGCCTCCTCGGTGCCGGCATAGCCGTCGCTGTTTACGGCCTTTATCCGCAGCACGTAGGTGCCCGGCGCCAGGTTGGTGTAGGTCAGCTGCCTTATGTCGGGCAAACTGGTCAGCCAGTCTTCGTCAAAGCCCTCCAGCTTGTAGGCATAGCTGGTCTTTTCGGGCAGCACGTAGTTGTCCGACGCAAACGACACGGTGAAGACATTCTGCTTATAGTCGAGCACCAGCTCCTCCGTCTCGTTCAGTGCCTTGCCGAGCACAATGCGGCCGCTATACTCCTTGCCCACGCCAACTTCTTCATTGAACAGGCGCAGGCCGCAGAACATGACCTTAGGTAGGGCAAGGTTGTACTTTATGTCGTCCGGGCGGAAGCTGTTCACGCCATACATGCCGCCCACCAGAATTTCCCCACTGGCCAGACGCTTCATGGAGCGCTGGTTGAAGTCGCTGCTCTGCAAGCCGTCCTTGTCCGTGTACGAACGGCAATGGAAAGCCAGGCCACCGTCCCCGGCATTCGCCGTCAGCACCACATTGACCAGCTCTCCGCCCACCGTCACCCAGATGCCTTGCCCGGCATCTTCCACAATGCCCAGCACAAACGGCTTGGAGTAGTCGGGATTCAGCGGCACATCGTATGCACGGTCCAGGCGCGGGTCGTACACCTTCAGCCCCTCGCGCGTAGCGACCCACAGGTAGCCGCGGCTGTCTTCGCACACCTGGATGATGTTCAGGCTGGCAAAGCACTTTTCGCCGGTGACGCCTATAGTGAAATCGGTTATCTCATGGGTGGTCATGTCCATGACGGACATGCCGTAGGAGGTGCCTATCAGCAGCCGGTTGTCCGCGGTCAGGCACATCGACATCACGTGGTCCGACAGCAGGCCCGAGTTGCCCGTGGTATAGGTGGTGAACACACCCGTCTCCGGGTTCAGGCATTGCAGGCCTCCGCCCAATGTGCCTATCCAGAGGTTGCCGTCGCGGTCTTCCACCAGCGACCACACGTTGTCGCTGGCCAGCGCATGGGGCTTGCCCGCCTCGTGGCGGTAGTGGGTGAAGCGGGTGCCGTCGTAGCAGTCCAGCCCTCCCCAGTAGGTGCCAATCCATAGCCGGTGCTTGCTGTCGCGCAGCAGGCTCACAATCACGTCGGCCGAGACGGAACGGCTGCCTTGTCCGGCCGTAAACGTCTGCCGCCGGCCCGTGCGCATGTCCCAGCGCATCAGGCCCGCACCGTTCGTGCCCAGCCACAGCGCGCCGTCGCTGCCCTCTTCTATACAGTTCACGTCGCCCACATCGTGCATGCCAAACTTGAAGATGCTTTCGTTGTAGTAAGACACGCCCTTCTTGTACAGCCCCACCCACATGGTGCCGGCTTCGTCTTCGTAGAGCGCGGTCACGGTGTTGTTGGGCAAGGAGCGCGAGTTGTCCGGGTCGTTTTTCAACACTTGCCGGGTCGTGCCGTCTTCCACGATGCTGATGCCGTTCTGGTCGTGCCCTATCCAGATGCGCCCGTACTTGTCCTGCGCCACTGCCCGCACCACGTCGAAGTGGCCCTGGCGCGGCGCCCGCATCAGCCATTGGTTGGTGGCCGGGCGATACACCCACGTGCCCGCCACGCTGTAAATCCAGATGCGCCCTTCGCGGTCGGCAAAGAGGTCGTAAGCTTCCTGCAGATTCTCGCCCACGTCGCGGGCGATGCCGTCCGTTGTCCACCGCACATTCAGGTTCTGCTTGTCCACACAGGTCAGCACGCCGTTCCGGTAGGCCAGCACTATCCCGTCCTCGCACTCGGCCATGTTTGCGATGTCCGCCTCGCCGGAGCGGCCGGCAGGCACGGGCGCAATGACGGGCTCTTGCTCCCCGTCGCGGTAGCGGTAGAGCCCCTGCCCGGCCACGTAGGCCCAATAGGTCATCTCGCTGTCTATGAAGATGCGTGACAAGGTGCCCGAGATGCCCGCCTTCCACAGCCTGCCCTCGAGGTCGTTGTCGAAGCTGTCCGTGGCGGGGCAGTAGATGCTGTAGCCCGAGCCGGTACGTATCCACAGCTGCCCGTCGCGGTCTTCCTGTATTCCCTCCACGTAGTTGTCGGGCAGGGAGTTCGGGTTTCCGCTCTGGTTGCGGTAGACTTTCACCTCGTAGCCGTCATAGCGGTTCAGTCCCGATGCCGTGCCAAACCACATGAAGCCTTTCGCGTCCCGGTGGATGGCCGTAACCTGGTTGTTGGACAGTCCGTCTTTCGCCTCCAGGTGTTTGAACATATAGTCTTGGGCCAGGGCCGGAAGCCCCATGGCGAGCAACAGTAAGAGGAGCCAATAATGCATTTTCATGTTATTTCAAGGGTTAAGGGTGCGCAAATCCATTGCAAATGAAAGAAAAAGCGGAGAGAAATGCAAGCCCCGCCCCACTTTTAATACGCAAACGGGGCGCATCCTCACGAACACGCCCCGCTCTATTAACAAAAAACCGTATTACAATCTTTATCCTTGAAACCTATCAAAAACATGTTGTCTCTATCTTGTTTAACCCTAATTTTCAGGATAATACTTTCTCTCTTGGTAGCGTTGGAACGCTGGCCCGGTGGCGTAGGAACGCTACCGGGCTGGGGTTGAAACGCTGCCACGGGCGCCTTTCTACCGCCGGTCAGAAGGGATAGGTGCCTTCGGCGGCGCCTTGCATCAAGCCATCGTAGGCATATCGTTCGGACACTGCGCCGGTATACCGGTCTATCATCACGAAAGTCCCACCATCCCAAAAGAAGGGTACTATGCCGTGATTCTTTGCTTCACGGGTAACAACCTCCGTAAATGACTGCCGCGACAAATCGTGAGCCTGCTGATTCTCACCTATTGTACGCACCATGGCACCATATTCGCCCAAGATAATAGGAATGTTATCATGCACATAGCGAGCCTCCAGTTTCTCGAAAGCAGCAATCACATCATCAGCGCCATAGCCAGAGTTACGGTCAGAGCCTTCTACTTCATACTCTCCCCAGAAGTAGGCCATCCGCCCCCAATCGGCATCTGCCTCCAAGCCACAGAATGTCCACGGAGTATAATAGTGCACTTCCAACATCAGGCGACCGGTAACCACATCCGTCGGCATTTCTCCAAACAGATTGAGTGTCTTATCAATATCCGTACTTGGTCCTTGCACAATCAGGCAGCGAGTGGCATTGTTCCCGCCCGTGGCACGCACAGCGTCGATAAATGTCTGTTCATACGATTTCAATACGGCCATTTGTTCAGCATTCTCCACATTCGGTTCGTTGCAGCCGGCAAACAGCAAGTATTCGTCGTAAACATTCAGTTTGCTCGCAATCTGCGTCCACAAAGCATGCTGCTTGGCATTGTTGGCTTCCTGTGCTTCCGGAGTACAATTTTCTTCCAGCCAGCCACCGTCCCAGTGGATGTTGACGATGGCATACATGTCGTTGGCGCGGCAGTAGCCCACCACCTCGCTCACGCGGTCCAGCCAGGCGGGGTCTATTTCGTTCGTTTCCTGGTTGATGATGTGGGAGTCCCATGCGCAAGGAATGCGCACGGCGTTGAATCCGGCAGCCTTCAGTCCGTCTATGTACTCCTTGCTGACGCGCGGGTTGCCCCAGCCCGTCTCGCTTCCGGGCACTTCCATGGTGTTACCTATGTTGATGCCGGCATACATCTGCTTGGCCAGCGTCTTGGCATCGCTGTTCATGCCTACCCAATTATATGTACGACTCGGCCTCTGTACTACATCCACTGTTTCTACCAACGTGCCCAACGTAAAAGTAATGCGCCCTATGCGGTCGGTAGCAGAATAAGATTCGTTTTTGTCTACAATAAAAGTATAAGTACGCCCGGCCATGTCAGCCTTTGTCTGCACGCGAGTAATCCAATCGACACCGCAAGTCACCTCCGGGTCGCCGTTGGTAGTCAGCGATATTTCCACGGTGCCACCTTCGGCTGTCATCGGTTCAGGTGCTTCCACCACCACACCATCGGCAGCCATCTGTGTCACATTGACCTGTTGTGACTCGCTGCCCGCTGTCAGCGTAATCACGGCAGTACGGTCGTTTGTATCCGTGTTCTCCTGCACGGTCAGCGTCACGGTCACCGCCTTCAATGCTTCCGACGGGTTGCTGGCCTGCGCCGTGCACCACGTTTCCGAACTGCTGACCTGTACCGCCTCCAACGACTGCACGGCAAACGTCGTCGTTCCGCCCGAACGGGCCACCGTGATGCCCTCGGTCAAGAGTTCCTGGGAAACCGTCAGTCCGGTCACCCCGCTGTTGTATCCTTCTTCATCGTCCGAACAAGCCGTCAGCGAACCTGCGGCCACCAGCGACACAAAAGCCGCTACGGCATAAAGCCGTTTCCATAGAAAGTTTTTCATGATGTCTTTCCTCTTTAAATAATTAATACTTGGTTGATGCAAATGTAGCTCAATTATTCCTCTCAAGCCGCGTCATTTGTCTACTGGAAGGGTATGATTTGTCAACGGCATAGACGGAAAGTTGCCATTCGCTGACATTATATTCCCGGTGCTTGGCCATCTCGCGGGAAAGGAGTATAATTGCAGGAAGAAATGACACACGACCAAACCAATTAATTAATACCAATATGCTAAAACCATTCATGCTGTGCCTCGGACTGCTTGCCGGAATGTCCTGCTTGGCACAAAACACGCAGGGGTATCAGAACCCCGTTATCCCCGGCTTCCATCCCGACCCCAGCGTCTGCCGCGCCGGCGACGACTACTACCTGGTGAACAGCAGTTTCCAGTACTTCCCGGGCGTTCCCCTGTTCCACAGCAAAGACCTCATCCACTGGGAGCAGATAGGCCACTGCCTGACGCGCCCCTCGCAACTGCCCCTGCACGACGCCAGCACCTGGGGAGGCATCTACGCCCCCACCATCCGCTACCACGAAGGCACGTTCTACATGATTACCACCAACTGCTCGGACAAGGGCAACTTCCTGGTGCACACCACCGACCCGCGCGGCCAGTGGTCGGAACCCGTGTGGCTGAAGCAAGGCGGCATAGACCCCTCGCTCTACTTTGAAGACGGCAAGTGCTACATGGTGAGCAACCCCAGCGACGGCATCTCGCTCTGCGAAATCAACCCCAAGACAGGCGAACAGCTCACCGAGTCGAAGTGCATCTGGACCGGCACGGGAGGCCGCTATCCCGAAGGGCCGCACATCTACAAAAAAGACGGCTGGTACTACCTCCTCATCTCGGAAGGGGGCACGGAGTATGGCCACAAGGTGACCATCGGACGCAGCCGCAACATCTACGGTCCCTACCTGGGCAATCCCGCCAACCCCATCCTGACCCACATCAACCAAAATGCCCAAAACAACCCCATCCAAGGCACAGGCCATGCCGACCTGGTGCAAGATACCGAGGGCAACTGGTGGCTGGTGTGCCTGGCCTTCCGCCACAACAACTCGCACCACCTGCTGGGACGTGAAACCTTCCTCGCCCCCGTGCGCTGGGACAAAAACGCCTGGCCGGTAGTGAATGGCGACGGCACCATCGCCCTGCAGATGGACGTGCCTACTCTGCCCCAACACCCCGTGGCAAAGGCGCCCGTGCGCACCACCTTCGGCAGCGGCAAGCTGGGCCACGAATGGGTGTACGTGCGCAACCCGCGCCTGGAGAACTACGCCTTTGAGGGCGACAAGCTGCGCCTGAAGGCCATCCCCGTCCCCTTGGAATACATGGGCAAGGAAAGCCCCACCTTCGTGCTGCGCCGGCAAGAGCACCACGACTTCACCGCCACCACCTCCCTGCAATTGCTGAAAGCCTCGGCAGGCGACGAGGCCGGCCTCAGTGTCTATGCCTTCGAGACCTCCTTCTACAACCTCTCCGTGAAGCAACTGGCCGACGGCCGCCAAGCCGTGTGCCTGCGCTACCACCTGAACAGCATAGACCACGTGGAGAAAGAAGCTGTCTTGCCCAAAGACTGCCGGGAAGTGCAGCTGCGCGTTGCAGGCGACAAAGACCTCTACTCCTTCTTCTACTCTACCGACGGCAAGAAGTTTACCCCGCTGGGCAAGGCCGATACCCGCTACCTCAGCACCGAAACCGCCGGCGGCTTTACAGGCGTCATGCTGGGCATGTTTGCCGTGTCCGCCTCGGCAAGCTCCAAGGCCTGCGCGGACTTCGCGTACTTTGACTACGAAGTGAAATAAAAGGGGGGGGTAGCTGTGTGTTTACGATGGCACGCAGATGACGCAGATAGGGCAGATGAACGCAGATTTTTAATAACTGCGTCATGTATCTGTCATTCTGAACGCAGTGAAGAATCTCCTATTATGTGAGAGATGCTTCACTTACGTTCAGCATGACAAATGAAAAAATCTGCGTTCATCTGCCCTATCTGCGTCATCTGCGTGCCAACAAATGCACAGCGCAGCCCGATAAATTATCATTTTCCCCGGTCCGTTTCCTTCATTCCTCTACAAACACAGACGCCGCATCGCCAAAGTCCACGAAAATCGCGTCGCCATGGCGGACGTCTTCTTCCACAGTGATGCCCCAAGCCCCGGGGAAACTGTTGAAATGAAGCACATTGTCCACCACGCTCCATTCGCCGGCCTGTGTGACTGGCTCAAAGTCCCAACCGGCATTGGGGCTGTCGGTGCGCGTCATGGTGCCGTCCGCGCGAAACTCCAGCGTGATAATTTTCTGCTCGTAATAACCTGTCCAGGTCTTGCCTGCCAAGTCTGTCATGCTCACGCTACTCCGACCTTCAGAAAAAATGTGGTGCATCACATAAAGCCTCTGCGAGGGGTCCAGCATCTCCAGATAATCCCAGCGGCAAGTTCCCCGCAAATTGCCTCCGACAAACAGGCCGTCGCCCGCTGTCCACCCGGAAAACGTACTGGTGGAAGTCTCATGAAGCATGTAGTGGTAAGTGCTGTACACCCCCGTCCGGTCGGCCCGCAGGTCCACCAGGTGACGCGTACCGTCTACCGACTCTCCATACCACAAGCCCACCAGGCTTTCCGCCACCTCGGGGTCGTCTGCCACCACACTCTCTTCCTTAGCACATGCCCCCAGCAGGCACAAGGCCACCAGCGACAAAAAGAAATAATGCAATCTGTTCATACGCTACGCAATGATGAGTTACCGATAGATTAAAGCCACTCGGGCACAGCCAGAAAACTCGCCCCGTTATGCCCTACGTAGTAGTAAGTGCCGTCGCCGGACAAGTAAGGCCGCACCTCCTCCTCAAAAGGAAGGGTGGAGATGCGGAAATACTCCGGGACAGTGGTGTGCACCTTCAGGTAGTCGTCTTCTACCCGATCGCTCGACGACCACCCCCAGCCTATGGCATTCGCGTCGCTCAAGTCGGGTTTACCCTTGATATACCCCTTGTCGTAGGCCAACTGCACCTTGTCCCGATAGCCTTCATACACCAGCACAATGCCCGTATCCTCGTGATACACATACGTGCCATAGCCTTTCACCTCGCCCCGGTCGGTATCCAGGGTGAAGCAAAAACGCAAATCTTCTGTAAAGGTGATACGCCCGTCTACGTTGTACACCCCGGCCGGGGCAGTAGAACCTTCCCAGGCGGGCACATGATACTCCCATGTGCCCACGATGGTGAAATCGTTGTCCGGATACTCCGGTGTGTCCAGCGCACACGACGACATCGCCAAGGCGCCCAGCAGCAGGGCTGCGTTCCAAATGTTCTTGAATCTGTTCATAGCTGATTGCGGTTTATGAAACAAATATAACGTATTTTTTCCGGCAAAAGAATACGTCCGCCACCCGCCTGACGCCACCCGGCACATGCAGGAAGAGTCAGCCACCAGCTATGCTATTTATTTTTAATACATTACGTAGCAGAGAATAGATAGTTAAAAAAACAAAACGACCGCCATCTTTCTTTTCACACGGGGTCTGCCCGGCTTCTTCACTCCTCTGCAAATGCAGACGCCGCGTCGCCGAAGTCCACGAAAATCACGTCGCCATCGCTGAATTCTTCCACGGTGACGCCCCAGGCCGTGGGGAAGTTGCTGAAGCGAAGCACGTTGTCCGTTACGCTCCAGTCGCTGGTCTGTGTGGTTGTCTCAAAGTCCCAGCCGGCATTGGGGCTGTCGGTGCGTGTCATGGTGCCGTCCGCGCGAAACTCCAGCGTGATGACTTTCTGCTCGTAATAACCTGTCCAGGTCTTGCCTGCCAGATTCGTCATACCCACACTGCACCGGCCTACAGAGGGGGCGTAAAGGCGGCGCAAGTCATAATACTCCAGCGTGGTGCCATCCTGCATCTGCAACCAGCCCACACCGCAAGGCAGCTGGAAACGGCCTGCCTCAAACAGCCCGCTGCCTGCCGCCCACTCCGGCAAAGGGGTAGTGGAAGGATTGTGAGACAACAATCGGTGATACGAACTGTACACGCCCGTCCGGTTGGCCCGCAGGTCCATCAAGTGGCGCGCCCCGTCCACCGACTCCCCATACCACAGGCCCACCAGGCTTTCGGCCACCTCGGGGTCGTCTTTCACCTCGGTTTTTTCCTCCGTACAAGCCCCCAGCAGGCAACACATGGCCAAGGGCAGCAGCAAAGCATATATCTTTTTCATAAGCAATTAATCATTTTTAGTTTATACTATACAATACAATGGGAACTTACGTAGGTATCTGTCTAAGGGAGCAGAGCCCGTAGGGCGTAGTCGAAGGATTTCACGTTTACAACGTCGTAGTATAGATGAGATCCTTCGACTTCACTGCGTTCAGCTCAGGATGACAGATACTACTCGCCTCAATAAATTATCACCTAATTTTGCACACTTACTTACGCAAATGTCATTTACTGACTACCGACTACCGGCTACCATCTCACTCCGCAGGAGCGTAAGGCTCCGGCAAGCTGAACAATCGATGACCGTTGTGCTCCACGTAGTAAGCCGTGCCATCGGCAGCCATGTAGGGCACCACAACTTCTTCATAAGGCTGGGGCGCCACGCGGAAGTATTCCTCAATGGCGGTATGCGTCTTCAGGTAGTCGTCTTCCACTCGGTCGCCCGTCAGGCTTTCGTCCCACCCCCAGCCAATGGAGTGGATGTCGTACAGCACATCTATGCAACCGAAGCAGTCGCCAAAAGACAAATTGCCCGCATCCGTGTAGCCGTCGTATGACAAGAAGACCCCGCTGTCCTCATTCACCCGATAGGTGCCATAGCCCTTCACCTCGCCCCGGTCGGTGCTTAGGGTAAAGCAGAAACGCTTGTCGGCAGTAAAGGTAATCTGTCCGTCGGCGTTGTACACCCAGCCTTCGTTGGGCGCCGAGCCTTCCAAGGCGGGAATGTGATACTCCCACGTGCCCACGATGGTGAAATCACCGTCCGGATACTCCGGCGTGTCCAGCAACCCGCACGACGACACCGCCAGGGCGCCCAGCAGCAGGGCTGCGTTCCAAATGTTCTTGAACCTGTTCATAACTGATTGTGGTTTATAGTTGTTTTATCCCGTTAAAAGCCAACGCATTGCGCCGCTTGTACGCGGTAACAAATATAACGTATTTTTTCCAGCAAAAGAACATGCCCGCCACCCGCCTGAAGGCATTCGGCACAGGCAGGAAGAGGCACCTATCAGTTATATTACTTATTTTTAAACAATTACAAAATAAAGAGCAGACAGTTAAAAAAACAAAACACCGTAATTTTTCCCTTCCCACTCATCACTCATCGCTAAACACTAACCACTCATATTCCGCCTACCCTCGCCCTGTTTTGTCCGCTCTTTTTCCTTTCCATAGCGAAAGCCCGCAAAAGGAGCAGGTAAGGACCGGGTAAGGAGATGGTAAGGAGCGGGTATATCGCGGAGGTGTCAAGATTGAGGAAAAGGCGAGCGGGCAATAAAAAACGAGGGTGTGCCGAAATGCAGTGGCACCCTCATCAGATGCTATTCTGCATTACGGCACACCCACGCTGTATCCTTCCGGACAGGGACATCAGTCCACTTCCGGGCGCTTCTTGCCTATGGTGCGCGAGAGGCCCAGGAAGACGTTCACGCTGCGGGTGTTCTTGCCCAGGAACAGGTAGTCGGTGCCCAGCGTCAGCGGGCCCAGCTTGATGGCTGCGCCAAACGTCTTGCCGGCGCTTTGCAGCATGGAGTAGCTCACCGACAGGCCTATCTTCGAGGTGGGGCGGAAGTTGCCCGACAGGGTCACCTCGCTCAGCGTGCGGTTCATGCCCCAGCGGGAGGTGTAGAGGCCGCCCACCGAGAAGCGGTTCTGCCAGAAGGCATATTCGGCACCCACGGCCAGGGTGGTGGGCAGGCGCGTGGAGCGCTTCTTCTGCACGTTGCCCTTCTGCAGGCCAAACATGTCGAAGTCGATGACCTCGCCGCCATCCACACGGTCCATGAACTCGTTCATGTTGGAGGCATCGTAGTGCTGCGTGTTGTCGCCCTCCACTACCGTCGACGAGCCTTTGGACCAGGAGATGAAGCCCAGGTCGGTGACGGCGGCGGACACGGTCAGGTTGTCCAGCAGGCGGTAGGTGGCACCCAGGTCTATGCCCACGCCATAGCCGCCGATACCAAAGCCGTTCATCTCCACGCCGTCGATGGCTCCGGTGTAGTCGTCCGTAGTCAGCTCCAGGCCCTTCATGTTGGCTTCCAAAGAAGCGTCTACGTCAATAGTGGCATTGGCATTGGGGTCGATGTTGCCGTAGCGGTCATACAGCTCGGAGCTGGTGATTTGAATGTTGTTTATCTTCATGTCCAGGTTTCCCATACCCAGCAACACGTTGAACTTTCCGCCCACCGTCAGCCGGTCGTTGATGATGCGTGCGTAGCCCACACCTACTTCGGCAAAGGCATTCAGACCCAGGTTGAGGTTGCTGATGCGGTCGTTGCGGTTGTTCCAGCCCGAAAGGTCGTTCATGTCCTCGCCCGGACTTTCGCGCAGGTAATCGAACATATTCCTTGGAATGCCGGCCTCTACATCCAGGCGTACGCCCACATTGGCGCTCCAGAAGTTCTTGCCCCGGTAGAAGCCGAAGGAGATGATGTCCGTGGACAGGGAGATGCCCAGGTCGTTGGCCGTCTTCAGCTTGTTGTAGAAGTCGGGGTTGTCATAGAAGTCCCCGTCGGAGTCAAACGTGTTAATCAAGTCGTTCAGCCCCAGAGAATTGGTGTAGGCACCCACATTCAGCGTGCCCAGTGCAGGCACGTCCAAGTAGCCACGGCTGGGCAGGTTGGCAGGATTGAGCTGCATCCTGTTGCTGCCGTCCATGAAGTAACCCGTGCGCAAGAATTGCGCCGACATCGGCATGGCCACCGCCAGCACCGCGGCAATGACCAGCACTCTCAAATAAGCAATCCGTTTCATGAAATAGTACATTTAGACATTATTTGTGGGCAAATGTATGACTTTCGTTTAATTTATCAAAAAGAAACAATAATTTATTTTCACGCGGCTTCGATTGCGGGGAGAAATATGTCAGCCGGGTTTCACGATTCCGGGCTATATGCCCCCGGCAAAACGCGGATTATTTTTCCCGGTTAGGGAATAATTTTCTCATGGTTAGGGAGGATTTTTTTCCTAACTGGGGAAAAACAAGGGCTTATAGAACTGAAAAGCCGGCACTCCCGCGTGGGCGGGGATGCCGGCTTTTCGTGAATGAATTAATCTATCCGGATGTCTAAAGAGTCATGTCAGATGATGCGGAGGCTGTCGATGGTGACCGATACGGCACTGGGGTCGGCAATGTCCGGTGCCATGTTGATGATATCTATACAGAATACGATAACACCACTGGTATAGGCATTGGCTGTATTATAAGTAATAGTATAGGTGCCATCACCCTTTACCGTTACCGAAGGAATATCTTCCCCTACATTAGGCCACCAGCCCGGGGCTGTACAATTGGCCAGTTGGGCTTCGTACTCACCTGTAGCGGCAGCACCTGTCAGCCCACTGATGGTGAAAGTGACCTCCATCTGATTGTTGAACACAATGCTGGTGGGGTCAAGCGGAGAAGCATCGGTGTATTCAGGAGCAGACTCGCTGCCACCGCCTGTAGCGCCAAAGATATTGTATAACTCAATGCGGAAGTTATCATTATTATCTTCCAAGTCGCCCCATACGAGTTTGCTGTTGTCTACGGCAATCGTGGTATATTCCGGCTCAGCAGTGCCGCTCCCGGCAGCGGGGATGAAGTGGTAGGCAATGTATTCATCTTTCTCGGTGCTGCGCTGCCCCAGCCACATGCCTTGCAGCACGTCGCCCAGCATGTTGACTTGCAGGATGCGCAACTGGTTTTCGGCCGTAGCTGCAAACATGATGTCGCCGCCGCCAATGTGGTAGGTGGGCACGCCGTTGGTGAAGGTATAGATACCCTTGTCGTCCAGTTCATAAGTACCGCTGATGGTTGTGCCGTCGGGCATTACAAACTCATAGGAGTTGTCCTTGGAATCCAGCGTCATGGTCAGCTTGTCCAAATTTGCTTGAGGGGTAGCCCAGTCGGGATAGTTACCGGCCGTGAAGTTGTTCATCAGGCTGCCATCCAGATTAGCCCAGTCGAAAGGCACGTCGGGCGACATGTTCCATACAATCTTCGTAGTGGAGATCTCCGAAACGGCATCTTCCCACCCGTCGGGCAAGGCAGGTTCCGGGTCGGGCTGGTCTACGGGCACGTAGTTGTCGGCGTACTCTTTGGAAACGAAGTTCCAAATCAACCACCACGGACCTTCGCTGTTGTCACGCATCACGCCAATGCGCAAGTGGTTTTCATCCAACTCAAACAATTGCAAAGAGCGTCTCCAGTTAGAAGTACGGTCGCTCCAACTCGGTGTATGCAGCAGGTCGCAATCTGTGAAGGTAATGGTATGGTCGTCTGTATTCAGCATAAATGTACCCGTTTCCGTGGTATTGGAAGAGGAATTGAATATCGTGACATTGGCACCGCCTTTCAAATTGAAAGTCATGGTGCTTCCCCAAATGGCATCGTCGCCTGTATGACCCTTGCCCGGATCCCAGTTGGTAGCCCAATTATTCCATTCTTGAGTAGCACTCGGATCAGCATATGTCAACTCGCCTAATGCATAACCATAAGAGCCGTCATCAAATATCCAAACCTTTTCTTGGTCAACGCCCCCGGTCAGCATAGTCCACAGGGGATCAGTAACAAAGTCGGCGCAGAAGTCATCTATAGTGAACGTTGTAGGCGCGCCATAAACCACGCCGCCACGCGTCTCCACGCCAAAGGTCACTTCATAAGTTCCGGCAAAGGCAATTTGCAACGTCACTTCCGCCTCTTGGCTGCGTCCTTGCGGGTGTTCCCACAGCGGAGTATATTCCGGTCCAAGCAGGCTCTTCAGGTAAACGATGTTCGGGTTGGTAGCATCGTGCGTCACAGAGTAGGCCACGCCTTCCACCAAGTCTTCGGGGGCGAAAGTCTTGCTGCCCATCTCGTATTCATCGGGCGTACAGGCATTGAATACCAGCAGTACGCTTGCCAGCAATGAATAAATATAATATTTCAGTTTCATATCTTAGATTTTTTAATGTTATACATGGCTTACCAGCCTGCATTCTGTTGGTAAACATTGCCGGAGAGGGTAATCTGCGTGTTCGGAATCTGGCAGAAGCCTCTCTTGGTGCGTATGTTGGCATCCGTGTAAGTGTTGGCCACCGTGTTATCAGTCACACCGGCATTGTAAACGGTGATGGGAGAGCCGTTCAGCGAGGCCTGGCTCAGCTGGGCAGAGACATAGGCATCCAAGCCTTGGCGCATCAGGTCGAAATGGCGGATGCCCTCACCGATGAACTCCTTGCGGCGCTCGTCCCATATCTGCTGAATGGTAGGAGCGGCTGCCAGGTCATGAGAAGTATCGCCATAGGCGCGTTGGCGCACCTGGTTGAAATACTGCATGGCATTGGGGCTGCCCAATTCGGCTGCCATCAGCAGCACGTCGGCATAGCGCATCAGCACCCAGTTCTGGTCTTGGTTGGTCTGCATATTGCCGCCATCTACTGTGGTTTCAGCAGCAGGCATAGAGGTACCGTCGGTAAAGATAAGCGGGCAATACTTCTTGTTGACATAGCCCGTGAAGTCATAAGCCGTGGAGTTCTTTATGGCATCGTAAGCGCCAATGGCCTCGCAGTCTATGATGGAAGCCTCGCCACGGGTATCTTCGCTGTCAAACAGTGCGGCAGCTGCCGGCGTGATGGGGCAAGCTCCCCAGCCGTTGCCATAGGGTGCATAGTCTGTCACGTCGCGCAGGCCAAAGTTCACGATAAACTTGTTGCCATTGATGTTGCTATTCGTCCAGTTCTGGTCGTTGTTGAACTTCACTACCCAAACAATTTCCTCGCTGGCCTCCACATAGGTGGTGACGCGGCCTTGCTCAGGCGTAGTGGCTTCCGTACAGGCGGCAGGCCACAGGTTGGCAAAGGTAGGCTCCAACGTATAGTTGGCAGAGTTTATCACATCTTCGCAATACTGCAAAGCCTGGGCAGCGGTCAGGTCGCCGGGCATGGTGCCACGGCTGTTGTTGTTGTAAACCCCGTCGTAGAACAGGTACACGCGCGCCAGCATGGCTCCGGCGGCATACTTGGTGATGCGGCCCAGGTTGGTAGCCTTGTCGGCATACTGGTCGGCGGGCATGTTGTCGGCAGCAAACTTCAAGTCGGTTACCACCTGTGCATAGACCTCGTCGGGAGCCGTCTGGGGCACGATTTCATCGGTGGCCTCCAGCAGCATAGGCACGTTCTCAAACAGGCGCAGCAGGTCGAAGTACATCAACCCACGCAGGGCGCGCGCCTCACTTTCCACGACCAAGCGGACAGTCTCGGAAGACCAAGAGATGTTGTCCAGCGCATTAATCAGCTGGTTGCAGCGGTAGATGCCCTGGTAGTAATCGCCCCAAAGCCCGTTGAAGAGGTCAATGGAACTAGTCTGATAGCTCATGTCAAAGCGGTCCATCAAGCGGTCGGCACGGTCATCGGCGCCACCGCCGCCCAAGCAGTCGTCGGACATGGTTTCCACTGCCTGGAACAGCGTAGGCCAACTGCCGTTGGATACCGTGCGCTGGTAGCCGTCGTAGCAGCCCACCACGGCATACTGTGCCTGCACCTCGGTCTGATAGA
Source organism: uncultured Bacteroides sp. (assembly GCA_949288715.1). Classification (GTDB taxonomy): domain Bacteria; phylum Bacteroidota; class Bacteroidia; order Bacteroidales; family Bacteroidaceae; genus Bacteroides. The sequence continues at coordinate 74,411 of CASELH010000003.1, forward strand.
AAGAGCCTGAATTCAAGGTTGTCTTGGAACTGGTGTCCAAGAAAGCGTCGCCACAGCCCGACAACACCCATGCTGCCACGCCCAACGCCATGCAATTGTATAGTAATTTATTCTTTTTCATACCTGTCAGTTAAAATTAGAATTTAAGATTTACACCTACCAAGAATGTGCGGGCGTGCGGATAACTGCCCGTGTCGATGCCCGACATCCACGTGTCCTGGCCAAAGCCTACTTCCGGGTCCATGCCGTTGTAGTTGGTGAAGGTAAAGAGGTTCTGGGCCTGTACATAGAGGCGCGCCTGGCTGATGTACTTGCAGCTGATGAGCTTGGCAAAGTCATAGCCCAAGGTGATGTTGGAGATTCTCAAGTAATCGCCATCCTGCAAGTACAGGTCGGAGAAGCTGGTCCAGCTGCTATCGTTGTTCGTCAGGCGGGGCACGGTGTTCGACGTGCCTTCACCCGTCCAGCGGTTCAGGAAGTAAGTGGTGTAGTTGGCTTGCGAGGAGTTACCCCAGTTGCGGTAGCCGCCATTGGCCACCTTGAAACCTGCAGCTCCTGTCCACGTGGTGGAGAAGTCGAAGTTCTTGTACGTGAAGCCCAGGTTGAAACCGAAGTTGAACTTAGGGATACCGTTGCCCAGGTTCACCTTATCGTCGTCATCTATATTGCCGTCGTGGTCCACATCCACAAACTTGGCCTCACCGGGAGCCACGCTGTTCAGCACGCCGTTTCCGGCAGCTATCCACTCGTCTATCTCCTGCTGGTTCTGGAAGATGCCGGCTGTCTTGTAGCCCCAGAAGTAGCCCATCGGCTCGCCATTGGAGCAGCGGTAGAATTCCGACTGGTTGTTGAACATGATGTTGGTAGAGCCATGCAGAATGCCGCCCTCGGTAGGAATGCTGCCCACCTCATTCTTATTGTAAGCCAGGTTAGCGCCTACGTTGTACATGAAGTCTTCGCCAATCTGGTCGTTCCAAGTCAGGCCGATTTCCACACCTTTGTTCGTCACGTCGCCGCCGTTGATGTAAGGCCAGCCCGTCTGTGCCACGCCTGCCGTGGCGATAACCGGTGCCTGCACCAGCCAGTCGCGCGTCACTTTGTAGTACCAGTCGAAGTTCAAGCCCAGGCGGCTGTTGAGGAAGCGGGCATCGATACCAATGTTGGTCTGCTCGGAGGTTTCCCACGTCAGTTCGTCGTTGCCTAAAGAATTGGGGTAAGCGCCTACCGAATTGACCGCAGAGCCCTTGCCCGTGCCGAAGTTATAGCCTGCGCCCGAAAGCGTCACGCTGGCGCGGTAGCGGTTGTCGCCGATGTTGTTGTTGCCCACCTGGCCCCAGCTGGCACGCAGCTTCAAGAAGTCCAGCCAACTACGGGTGCTCTCCATAAAGCTCTCTTCGGAAATGGTCCAACCTGCGGATACTGAGGGGAACCAGCCGAAGCGGTTGCCCGGCGCAAAGCGTGAGGAGCCGTCGGCACGCAGGGTGGCGTTCACCATATACTTGTCTCTGTAAGACCAGCCGATACGTGCGAAGTAAGACATGCGGCGGTATTCTTCGGCAGGATAACCGCGAAGTTCGCCCGTATTCAGGTTAACGGCATTGTCCAGGTAAGCATGCTGCCAGTTGTCGTATATGTCGAGCAGCGTGTTGTTACCGTTCATGTTGTCGCCCCCGTTGCGTTCTACTTCCATACCAATCAAGGCATTGAAGTCATGCTCCTTGATGCTCCAGTCGTAGGTAGCCGTATTGGTCCACACCAATGTCCAGCCTTTATACATGTTTTGGGTCATGGTAGGCTCGCCCTTGCTGTCGTTCGGAGTGTTGGTGTAGGCAGGATTATAGCTGCGGTAAGCGTTGGCGTTCTGGTTGAAACCCAGCTGCGTGCGGATGCGCAGGTTCTTTATGGGCTGCAGCTCTGCGTATACGTTGGCCACCCAGTTCTGGTTGTCGTTGAGTTGGCGGTTGCGGTACATCGAAGCCACAGGGTTACCGTCATACTGGTACCAGTCGGTAGCCAGGGAGTAGCTATAACCATTGTTCAGGTCGGCACGGCCATCTTGCTGCAAGTAGACGGGTTGCAAGGGCGAAGTGCTGTAAGCACCGCGCAGGGCGTTGTTGTACATGTTGCCCGTACCCAAATTGGTGTTCTTCACGTAGGCGAAAGATACGTTCTCGCCCACCTTCAGGAAGTCGCCATAGAGTTTCTGCTCCAGGTTGATACGGAAGTTGTAGCGCTCGTAGTTGGAGGCCTGCTTGCCGCCCACAATACCTTCCTGGCTGTAGTAGCCCAACGAAACGGCATAGGTGCTGGTGGCCGAACCGCCCGTGATGCCCAGCGTGTAGTTCTGCGTGGCGGCGTTGTCCTTGAACATCTCGTCAATCCAATTGGTGTTGTGCACATTGCCGTTGGCATCGTAGATGGAGGCGTAGGACGACCAGTTGTACACGCCGTTGCCCGAATTCAAGTTCTGCTCGTCCATCAGTGCCATGTATTGCTCGGCGTTGAGCATGTCAATCTTGCGGGCAGCGCTCTGCCAGCCATAGTAGGCGTCGAAGGTCACCTGCGCCTTGCCCTCCTGTCCGGTGCGGGTGGTCACGATGACAACGCCGTTGGCAGCCTGCGCGCCATAGATGGCAGCCGAGGCGGCATCCTTCAGCACGTCGATGCTGGCAATGTCGCTGGGGCTGATGTTCTTGATGTCGACGCCCGGAATGCCGTCCACCACGTAGAGCGGGCCATTGTTGGAGTTGGAGCCCTGGCCACGGATGATGACCTTCATGTCCGACCCCGGTTGTCCGGACTCGCTGATGATGTTCACGCCCGGCGTCTGTCCCTGCATGGCCTGCAAGGGGTTGTTGGTGTTCAGCTTGGCCAGCTCTTCACCCTTCACCTGCACGGTGGCGCCCGTCACCAGTTTCTTTTTCTGCACGCCGTATCCCACAACGACTACCTCGTCGAGCACTTCGTTGTCTTCTTCCAACACGACGTCAATCACAGCAGCGTCTCCCACAACGATTTCCTGGCTTTTGAAACCAATGTAGGAAAACACCAAGGTATTGCCCTTCTCGGCCTGCACAGAGTAATGCCCGTCGATGTCGGTGATGCCGCCCGTGGCAGTCTCTTTCACCTGCACGGTCACACCAATCAACGGGAATCCGTCCGTGGCCGAAGTCACGGTACCTGTCACTGTTTTGCTTTGAGAAGGATTAGCCCAAAGGCTACTCATTGCGGGCACTATGAATAGCAGTACCCATGCAATCCGGCATAAATGTTGGTTTATGCACTTTTTCCAAGAATGCTTTCTCATTGTACATTATTTAATGGTTAATACTTGGTTGCTCATGGGCCGAAAGTGTTGCATCTGCCTTTCAAACCCGTTACAAAAGTACTACGACAGCATAAGATAACCATAAAAATTTGTAAATGAAAGGGTACTGTTTTAGTTCTTGCGGTAGATAAAATGTTTTTTTAAAGGGTATAGTTTGTATCCGCACCCGCGCATCCGGCATGCTTTCCACGGTTCCGGCAGGAAACAGAGTCGGTTTTTGTCCGTTCTTTTTCCGCTCCATAGGGCCGAAGCCCGACCGAACGAGTACCGAATGGGGTACGACTCGGGTACGAATGGGGTCTGTGGAGGGTTTGTAAAGATAGTTCCGCAAGCACCTTGCCCGCTACAGCAAGCAGTCCCTGATGTCGGCCTCCAGCATGTCCAAGGCCGAGCGGCCTTGCCACACTGCTTCGGTGAACATGGCCTGCACGTCGGCATGCGAGCGGGGACTTTCGCAGTACACGTCGGGACCCGCCTGCGGGTACCAGCGCCTGCCCAGCGAGGCCACCACATCGGAAACATTTCCGCCCTGCGGCCGGCACGACACGTTGACCCAAAACGCGGCATGCGGGGCCACCTCGGGCCGGACGTAGAGGCCATGGCCAAGGCGCGTCACCAGCCCTCCGCCCACGGGGTCGAGGGTGACGAGCATCCTGACGTTGTAGCCCCCGTCCGCCAAGCGACGGCACAGGTGGGCCGCGTTCCACCCGCCAAAGCTGTGGCCGATGATGTAGACCGGCGTCTTCGCATTGCCAAGGCAGGACAAAGCCCTGGCATTGACGCGCTCTTCTCCATAAATTTCCTCATAGCCCAGATACTCGATGCGCGGAGCCAGCGAAGGATACCCCTCCATGCGCCGGCAGAAGGGCACCAGCGCCGCCCTCCGCACCAGCTGCGTAGGCCCGTAGCCGCAATAGCGCCGCTTGTCGCCCGCCCCGCCGATGAAGAAGGCCACGAACGGCGGAGAGGCAACCGGCCCTTGCGATGATATGTGGTTGACAGGTGACATAAGCGTTGTTCGTAATGCCCGCGTCGAGAGGCGGCGGGACGTTTCCGGCATCAAAGGTACGGCCAGGGCGGCGTTTTTCCAAACGATGGGGCGGGATTGTGGCAGGAATGGAATATAATCCGTGAGTCAGCCTTGGATATCCCAAGATTATGCTTAACTTTGTTCGTCACTATTAAATAAAACAGATGCCATGAAAAACGTTTTCCTCATTTTTCTTTTCTTGATTCTTGCCCACGGAGCAAAAGCACAGGGGCAGGAAGAGGACAGGGCCAGAGAGAATATAACAGCCATGTTCCAGGCTGTGGCCATGGTGGAACTGCAAGATTACCTGACGAAAGAAGGTTACGAGGTGCTTGTCAGGGCAAACGACTGCAAGGTAGAGTTTCATAAAGGGAAAGAATATTATACCATCTGGATTGATGAAGCCAATCCGATGTTTTTCTACCTGGAAGATCCCGGCTATTCTTTGTCGGGATACAGCCGCAATGAACTCCTGCAACTTGCAAATGCCGTAAACAGCTACCGCGATTTGGTCAAAGCCTACGTCGATAGCGATGATAGCGTGGCATTCCGAATAGACATGTATTGCACGACTTACGAGGAGTACATCAAAATCTTGCCCATATTGATTGGGGAACTCGAAGCCATATCCACCGAGTTTGCCGATATGATAAGTGGCGAGGACTTATAGCAGACTGTATATGTCATCAATTATCAACCAATAACCCTATTCAGATTTGTCATGAGAGCCATTTATATCACTTTTGCACTCATTTTCCTTTCAATCAGCCAAGGGCTTTATGCGCAGAAGGACATGGCATCCCGGCAGCGCGCCTTTCAGTCCGAAGTCATAAACTACCTGCACAGCGAAGGCTATACCGCCGAAATTGCCACGGAAGAAAACGTCATCATCTTCCTGTCGGAGAGAGTGACTTATGCCATCCATGTCAACTATGCCGACCCATTCTTAATCTTTCTGCAAAGAGAGAATGTAGAGCTAGACGGCGTTGACCAAACAACTGCGCTGGATTCCATCAACACCATCAACAAGAACCACAAATCCGCCCGGTTTATTCTCGTAGAAACCAGCGCAGCCTGCATAGTTCAGCAATATGCCTATACCGTCGAAGAATTCACAGCCGTGCTTCCCAACCTGATTCAAGTACTTGACATCGAGCATGACAAATTGGCTAAAATGTTCGGGAAGTGACGTTCAGCATTATTCATCAGCACAGGACTGAATGTGTGACCGGAAGTGAAATGGAACAATGGAGACAAAATAAAATCGGCTAAGTACTGGAATGCAGTTGCTTAGCCGATTTTATTGTACCCAGACCCGAACTATTAACATTATATTCTATTTCTCTATAAAACACCTAAACACCTTATTATCAACATGTAATAGGAGATAGAAAATGAGAATAAAAGTAATATCCAATAGTGAAAAGTGTAAAATGTTTCAGTAAATGTTTCAGTAGTTTCAGTAAATTTACTACCTTTGTTTCAGGATATTAGAGAACAGATTATATGGCGACAACATTTCATTTTGAGCTAAACAGTACCGTCAATAAGGCAGGCAAGTATGCTATTATGTTGCGCATAACGCAAAATAGGAAACATAAAAGGTTGAAAACATCCATTGAACTGAACAGGAAGTCGGACTGGAATCCCAAGAAAGAAGAGGTGCGGACTTCAGAGCCGAATTACGAGAAGTGGAATGATGCCCTTGCCAAAGAAAAGGAAGCCGCAAGAGCCAAGTATCGGGAACTGAAAGAAGAAGGATTGGCCACTGCGGACAAGATAAAAAAGGAAATCGCTTCTTCGGAAAAAACTTCATCCTTCCTGACCTATGCAAGGCAGCGGACAAAAGAAATCTATGATACAGGGGGCATAAGGAACTGGAAGAAATATAATGGCTTCTGCAATAAGCTGGAAGCCTATCAGACCGACAAGAAAGGCCAACTGACAGACCTGACCTTTGCCGAAATCACACCTGCGTACCTTGCCAAGTTTGAAGCCTACCTGCACACCTTGCGCAATGAGAGAGAGCCTGAAAAGATGCTTCACCCCAATACCATTCAAGTAAACCTGAATATCTTCCGCACATTGATAAGAAGGGCTATTGATGTGGAGGGGCTGATGAAACCCGAAAAGAATCCTTTCATTACTTTCAAATATGGTGGGGTCAAGACCCTCAAAGATAAACTGGATAGAGAGGAGATAGAAAGAATCGAATCTTTGGATTTGCCGGAAGGCAGTCTGATTTGGCATTGCCGGAATTACTTTCTCTTTTCATTCTATTGTGCCGGAATCCGGGTGGGCGACTTGATACAACTGCGATGGGGAAATATCACCTCAGAAGGCCGGATATGCTACGAAATGGGTAAGAATCACAAGGCAAGGGATTTGAAGTTGGTGGAACAAGCCCGGAAAATCTTGTCTTATTATCACAAAGAAGGGGTGAAACCTGCTGAGTATATTTTCCCCTTGCTGGATAATCATGCGACATGGGCAAAGGCCGTGACCCAAGAGGAAAAGGATGTAATGCCTGCTGACCTGAAGAAATTGCTTTTCAATCAGGTATCTGCCAAGACTGCATTAATCAACAAGGAACTGAAGAAAATAGCTGCTTTAGCTGGAATAGAGAAGCAACTTTCCTTTCATATAAGCCGCCATAGCTTCGCCAAGATAGCCAAACAGAAGGGGATTGATAACAGCAAAGTGAAAGACCTGCTGGCACATAGTAGCCTGAAAATCACGGAAGGTTATATGGGCAATTTTGACACTTCGGAGAATGACAAGGCTTTGGAATCAGTCTTTGAGAAAGAGAAAGCAGTAACAGATGAATCAACTTTGCTGAAACAGCTTCAGAGCCTCAGCCCGAAAGCACTTGCTTCCCTGCTGGCACAAGTGAATAAGTAAACTTGATATTCCAAAATGGAATCTTAAACAAATGATATATCAATTATGGAACTGGCAATCATACAGAGTAAAATTTATGAGGTAAGAGGGACAAAAGTCATGCTGGATAAGGACTTAGCTGAACTTTATCAAGTCACAACTGGCAATCTGAACAAGGCTGTTAAAAGGAATATCAAAAGGTTTCCACCTGATTTTATGTTTCAACTGACAGTAGAAGAATGGGAGGCTTTAAGATTCCAAAATGGAATCATAAAGAAAGGCAGGGGAGAGCACACAAAGTACTTGCCTTATGCTTTCACGGAACAAGGGCTTGCGATGTTGTCCGGGGTGCTGAATAGTGATTTGGCGATAGAAGTAAACATTGGTATTATGCGGGCTTTTGTCGCAATTCGGCAGGGCTTGCCACAAGTCAGCAATAGTAAAGAACTGGAAGAACTGAAAGCCCGAATGAAAGAATTGGAAGAAGTTAGCGAAGAAACAATGGCTGCAATCAACGACTTGTCCGAAGACACCCGTAAAGAGTTAGATGATATTTATTTGGCATTATCACAACTGGCATCCAAACAGAAGAAAATAGATAAGCCACAATTACCAATTGGTTATAAAGCTATTCAAGACAGGCGAAGCAATAAAGGAAATGATGATAAATGAATAATAAGAGGGGGAGGCTATCCCCCTTATTTATATTCTCCTCATGTCAGATGCAAGTCCGATTTTTTTTTTTGCAAATAGCTAATTTTGAGAAACTGAATTATTGCCAAGTATGTGACTGGCATTTGTTTCTATTCCTTATGAAATTCCATATAACAATGGAACCATCAGTTGCACTCCTTCGCATTATAATATCACTTATGTAGTAACTAAAATCATTTTTTGAAAGAAATCATTAGTTTGGCCTTTGTAAGTACAAACATTTGCAGTATCTTTGTAGCGGTGTGGTGAAAACCATGCTGTTACATTTTTGATGAATAGCGTTTTTGCTATTGTTCTTGGCTTAGAAAACTGGCACTTTTCAACACTACAAGACAATAAGCACAGAACGCCCGCGTATAGCGTGGGCTGTGTTTATATGTAGTGTGGGTATGCCAGTACCTCTAAGCCATATAAAACTTGCTCACGCTCTCTTTTTGTGGTTATGCGTGAGGTTGAATAGAGGATTGAATTAACTTTATGTATAACTAAAACAAGAAGAAAATGAAAAAGTTATTAAGCCTGACGCTGTTAATCACAGCAATGTTTTTAATGTTTGCCGCTTGTTCCAATGATGAAGCAAAAGAGCCAACTCTTAGTGGGACTAAATGGGTTGCCGATTATGGCCAAGATGAGATTTTAGTAATTGAATTTACCTCTGATACTAAATTTCAAGAATATATGGCCGATAAAAATGGTAACATTGCTTCAACAGGTGTGTATATACTCATTGAAAAATAGTCCCCCATACTCATTGAAAAGTGATCCACTCAAACAATAAACTAGGATCTTTGTGTCTTTTCCTGATTTCACTAGACACTTTCTTTGTTCATAAACTAAAATAATAGACGCGTTCAGATGCGCGATACTAAAACGATAGACACAACTATA